>CAVFWX010000144.1:0-4892 GCA_963626225.1 Anaerotignum sp. | reverse complement strand
TTTTCCTTTTGTTGGCAGGCGGGGCATTTGCCGAAGAAGTACAGCTGCCGCCCGGTAAGGGCGTAGCCGGTCTTGCTGCCTACAGATGCCATAAGCCCCTCGTCCTCGATATCAAAGATATCATCCACCCTGTTGCACTCCACGCAACGGATATGAGGATGGCTGATGGTTTCCGCATCATAGCGGTAGCTGTCCTCACCTACATTCAGCACCTGCACCAGTCCCAGCTCCGCAAAGATATCCATGGTCTTGTACACCGTGGCCAGGCTCATGGTCGGATAGTGAGGCTGCAGCATATTGTACAGCATTTCTGCATTGGGATGGCTGGTGGTATGGGACAAGGCATCATATACCGCCAGCCTCTGAGGGGTTACCTTGAAGCCCTTTTCCCGCAAAATACGGGTTACACCTTCCATTTCCAGCATTCTTGCTCCTCCGTTCTAACAAATAATTATTATCTATTTAGATATATTATCATTAAGCCTATTGTACCCTAAATACTCTTCCATGTCAATTGCACAGAACTATGGTATAATGTAAAATCGAATGTGTACCTTCGTAGTTGAAAAGAGGAAATTTATGCTTTTAGAAAATATACCAAATGTCATTGCCCAGGAGCTGAAGGTAAAGCCTTGGCAAGTTTCTGCTGCCATTTCCCTATTGGATGATGGCAATACAGTGCCATTTATTGCCCGCTACCGGAAAGAAGCCACTGGCGAACTTCAGGACGAGCAACTAAGAATGTTAGAGGAACGGCTCACTTACCTTCGGAACTTTGTAAAAAAACAGGAGGATGTGTTGGAAAAAATCCAGCAGCAGGGCAAGCTGACTCCTGAATTGCAGCAAGCCATCGAGAAAACCACCAAGCTCCAGGAATTGGAGGATATCTACCTACCCTACAAGCAAAAAAAGCACACACGGGCACAAAAAGCAAGGGAACGAGGCCTAGAGCCACTTGCCACATTGATGCTGCTGCAAAAGGAGCAAAAGGGTATGCCACAGGACTTTGCCCAGAAATTTATCAATCCAGAACGAGAAGTTCCTGATGCCTATGCTGCCCTTCAGGGTGCCATGGACATTATTGCCGAAACTGTTTCCGAAAATGCCAATCTCCGACAGCAGCTGCGGAAATATATCCAGCAATACGGCCAGCTATCCATCCTGCTACCGGAGGATAAGGAATCTACCGAGGATGGCCAGCGGTTCCTCATGTATAAGGAATATCAGGAACCTGTCCGCACCCTGCCTTCCCACCGTATCCTGGCCATCAACCGTGGAGAGAAACTGGGCTGCCTGAAGGTAAATCTTCTTGTAGATGAAGAAAAAATCCTCAATATCATAAATGGCGACTATATCAAGGGAAAATCCATTTTCCGTGAGCATATCAAGACTGCCTGCAGCGACAGCTGGAAACGGCTTTTGGAGCCTTCCCTGGAAAGGGAGCTTCGCAGCAGCCTGACGGAGGAAGCAGAAAAGCAGGCCATCAATATTTTTGGCAGCAACTTAAAACAGCTTCTGCTTCAGGCTCCTTTGGCTGGCTATACGGTCATGGGACTAGATCCCGGCTACCGCACCGGTTGCAAAATGGCCATTGTAGATCCTACCGGCCGGGTACTGGATCATGGAGTCCTCTACATTACCAGAAGCAAAGAAGAGGCCCAGAAAGCTGCCAAAACCGCCCTTGCTCTCATAAAGAAGCATCATGTGAATCTTATTTCCATAGGCAACGGCACCGCTTCTCTGGAAACAGAAGAATTTGCTGCCAATCTCATCAAGGACAATGGCCTGGATGTGCACTATATCATTACCAACGAGGCGGGAGCCTCTGTTTATTCCGCCTCTGCCTTGGCCAAGGAGGAGCTGCCGGAATATGATGTGACCATCCGTGGAGCCGTGTCCATTGCCCGCCGAGTGCAGGATCCTTTGGCGGAGCTGGTAAAAATCGACCCTAAGTCCATTGGGGTAGGCCAGTACCAGCATGATGTAAACCAGAAACAGCTAGGGGAAACCTTGGATTTGACCGTAGAGGATGCGGTAAACCATGTAGGGGTGGATCTCAATACCGCTTCCCAGGCACTGCTAAAGCATATTGCCGGCATCAATGCCACCATTGCCAAGAATATTGTGGCCTACCGCAACGACAATGGAGCCTTCAAAACCCGCAAGGAGCTGCTGAAGGTGGCACGGCTGGGCAACGCTGCTTTTACCCAGTGTGCCGGCTTCCTCCGCATCAGCGGCGGCACTTCCCCTCTGGACAGCACCTCTGTACATCCTGAATCCTATCCATTGGCAGAAAAAATCCTTACCCTTATGGGCACCAGCTCCCAGGAGCTGTCTGACAAGTCCCAACTAGATTTGCTGAAAGCCAAGCTAAAGCTGGTAAATACGGAAAAGCTGGCCAAGGATTTAGATGCTGGACTGCCTACTGTGAAGGATATCCTGTCTGCCCTTACCAAGCCAGGCCGGGATCCCCGTGAGGATCTCCCCGCACCTCTCACTCGCAAGGCTGTAGTAAAGCTATCTGATATCAAGGAGGGCACCATTATGCAGGGCACTGTCCGGAATATCACCGACTTTGGTGCCTTTGTGGACATTGGCCTGAAGCAGGCAGGACTGGTGCATATTTCTGAGATGAGCCATAAACGTATCAAGCACCCTATGGATGCTGTGTCCGTAGGTGATATTGTCAAGGTAATGGTCATCAACGTAGATGAAAAACGGGGCCGCATCGGCCTCAGCATCAAGCAGGCCCAGCAAAATAGCTAAAGCTAATAGCCTATCCACGTCGAGAATTTTCCATATAAGAAAGGATTATCCCATGAAGCTTTTTGATGATTTTGATATATCCCAGGTACTTTCCTTTACAGAGGAGGATTTGCAGGCTGTGTGTAGCAGCGTGCAGCCGCCTGCCAACGCTCAGGATATTTACGGCAAATACAGCGAAAATATCGACCGGTTCCTGCGGCCGAAAAAGGGCCTGGGCCAGCTGAAAAACATGGTGCTGAGATATGCTGCCGCCTGTGATTTGCAGGCAACGGTTAAAACTCCTATCTCCATGATTTTCTGTGCTGACCATGGCGTGGCTGCGGAAAGCGTCAGTGCCTATCCGCCGGAAACCACCCTCCACATGACCACCAATTATGTGATTTCCAAGGGCGGTGCCGCCAATGCCTTTAGCAATTTTGTCCATTCCCCTCTGGTAGTAGTGGATATGGGCATCAATGGTGATGCGGAGAATTTGCCAGAAATCATTCACTGCAAGCTGGCCAAGGGCACCCAAAATTCCGCCCAGGGACCTGCCATGAGCCGCCAGCAGGCTGTCCAGTCCCTGGCCTGCGGCATTATCCTAGCCCAGAAAGCCAAAGCTGCCGGCTATACCATTATGCTGCCTGGAGAAATGGGCATTTCCAATACCACAGCCAGTGCCGCCATTACTGCTGCCATTTGCGGTCTGCCGGCAGAAAAAACCACTGGCCGGGGTACCAATATTTCCGATGAGCGGCTGGTGCGGAAAATCGCCACCGTCAAGAAAATTCTGGAAGTAAATAAGCCTGATGCCACTGATGCCCTAGATGTGCTAGCCAAGGTAGGAGGCTTTGAGCTAGGGGCCATTGCCGGACTGATTATCGGTGCTGCCAGCCAGCAGGCCATTACCGTCCTGGATGGCTTCAACACTGGAGCAGCGGCCTTGATTGCATCCACCCTCTGCCCGCAGGTAAAGGATTATCTCCTTGCCTCCCATATAGGCGGGGAGCTGGGCCACCCTCATGTGCTGAAGCGGCTGGGGCTGACACCTATTATGAACCTTGACATCAAGCTGGGAGAGGCCATTGGCTCCACCCTGGCTGCCGATTTACTGATAAAAACCATTTATGCCTGTCGCAACCTTACCAGCTCCGATATAGACAAATTCAATCTGGAGCAAAAGCTTAACTGGCTTACCATGCCACAGGAGGATGTGAAGCTGACAGACAAGACCTTTGATTTCTACACCAACACCATGCCGCCGCTGAACAAGGAAGCCATGGAAAAATGCCAGTACCGTATTGACAATCTGGCCAAGCCTATTTATTGCCTGGGAGCCATGGAAAAAATTGCTGTGCAGCTTAGCGGCATCTTAGGAGACCAGCTGCCTCCTGTAGATACTTCCAAGGCTCTGCTCCTCATCGGTACGGACAAGTTTTCCAAGGACAATGTGCTGCAGGAAGCTACCCATCGTTTCCTTGCCACTGCTCCTGCCGATCTCAATGAGGATGCCCAGGCCTATAATATTGACCAGTCTGCACTTTTCCTCAGCTATGCCATGACCTCTGATACATCTGTATATCTGGCCCATATCTATCAGGGACACACCCAGATGTCTGCCTTTGATTTTGGCCGCCGGGAAGGGGAAAAGCTGGCTCTCACCCATGATGTGCTGGGACTGGGCATGATTGACAGCCGCATGGAGCTGGTGGAGGAAATCGCCCAGGCACTGCTGACTCCGGCAGGAGAGCTGCGTTATGAGCCTGCAACTTTCCTGGGACAGCTGAACGAATATCAGCAGCTGATGGTTTCCGTGG
The DNA here is from genome assembly GCA_963626225.1 of Anaerotignum sp. Lineage (GTDB taxonomy): Bacteria > Bacillota > Negativicutes > Selenomonadales > Selenomonadaceae > Anaerovibrio. Next base: position 330 of record CAVFWX010000144.1, on the reverse strand, counting down.
CTCTTGGAGCCATGGTGGCTGCCGCCCACAACCGCACCATGATTGTGCTGGACGATGCAGCTACAGTAGCTGTAGCCCGCTATGCCGTGAAGCTGCTGCCAGATCTTCAGGACTTCCTGCTGGCTGTCCAGCCAAATCTCTACCAGATGGATATTACCTCCCCAGGTGTTGCTGCCCTGGCAGGCATCAATCTGGTAACAGCATCACTTCATGTGCTGAATGATATGAAAACCTTTGCTGAAGCACAGGTGGCTGTGGCCAATGATGGGCCAGGAAAGGGGATTCAAGTAAAGTAAAGCATATATAGTGCATGGGGTGTACCCACGTCGA
>CAVFWX010000143.1:0-4941 GCA_963626225.1 Anaerotignum sp. | reverse complement strand
CAAGAATCAGATAGCCAAGCAGATATTGGAGCAGTTGCCAGAGGCTGAATGTTTAGTGGATTTGTTTGCTGGTGGCTGTGCCATAACCCATGCGGCTATGCTATCCGGCAAGTACAAGAGATTCATAGCCAACGACATCGGCACAGCACCTAGCTTGTTCAAGGATGCCGTTGACGGCAAATATGCAGAGGAAAAGCGCTGGATAAGCCGGGAGGATTTCTTTAGGCTGAAGGGTAGCGATGACTATATAAAATACTGCTGGAGCTTTGGCAATGACGGCAGGACATACATGTATGCCAAAGAGCTTGAACCATGGAAGAAAGCCTTGCACTATGCCAGAGTGCTTCAAGATTATTCCTTATTTCAGGACATGGGCATTGACTCAGACGGCAGCAGGGCGGATGTAAAAGCCCACGAGGAAGAATACAAGGACAAATACATACGCTGGTGGCTATCAAAACAGGAATACAGTCCTCAGGAATTGGATTTGCAGGTACATTCCAGAAAGGAGGATATCCAGCGAGCAAGCGAGAAACCGAGGCAGTATTTTAATGCAGGGCTGAAGGCATCGGGGCTTACACAAGCTAAGGTAAAGCAGAGTTTGCAGAGACTGCAAGGTTTGCATAGCTTGGAAAGTTTGCAAAGGTTGGGACACTTGGAGCGGTTACAGAGATTGCAGAGCTTGGAGAATTTGGAGAACGCGCAGAGTTTGGAGATTATCCAAAGTGACTACAAGGCTGTAAGGATTCCAGAAAACAGTGTTGTGTATTGCGACATACCGTATAAAGAAACCAAGCCATACGATAAAGGAATCCAATATGAGGAATTTTACAACTGGTGCTGTCAGCAGACGGTGCCAGTTTTTGTATCCGAATACTGGATGCCTGAGGACAGGTTTGTGGCAGTATGGGAGAAACCGCATCGTTCAACCATGGGAACAGGCAATAAAACAAGGACAGTAGAAAAGCTATTCAGGCCTAGAAATCAAATCTAACATAGCAAGGTGGTGATTGTGTGGCAAGGAAGTTAAGCCCGAAGCAGGAAAAATTCATAGATGCCTACATTGAGCTTGGCAATGCCACGGAAGCCGCCAAGAAGGCAGGATATAAATGCAAGAGTGATAAAGCCTATGGTGTCATAGGTGCAGAAAACTTAGTAAAACTTAGTATTTTTATCAAGGATCGGCTTGAAGATGCCAAAAACAGCAGGATAGCTGATATTGTGGAGGTAATGGAGTTTCTGACGGCGGTGCTTCGTGGAGAAGTAACCGAAACACTCTTTAATCCGGTAACGGGGCTAAAGGAAGATGTGGCCACCAATGTCAGGACAAGAATTGATGCCGCCAAGGAAATACTAAAGCGATATCCTAACAAGCTGGATGCAGAGAGGCAGAAGCTCCTACTAGACAAGCTCAAGTTGGAAATAGAGAGCATGAAGCCAGATATTGATGCAGACAGCAGGGCGTTGATAATAGACGATGTGGCAAAGGCGATAGCGGGTGAAGTCAATGAGTGCAGTGAGAGTCAGTGAGCTGATAGCGAGCCATTTTTGGAGCGTGCATAAGTCCATTGTAGAGCATGAATACACCCATTACTGGGAGGCTGGCGGCCGAGGCTCCACAAAATCTTCATTCTGCGGTATCGAGGTTGTACTACTGATGCTGAGGCACCAGGATTGCAACGCCGTTGTACTCAGGAAGGTAGCAGCCACTCTGCGGGACAGCGTTTATGCACAGATTCAGTGGGCCATCGGTGTGCTGGGGCTGGATGAGCTTTTTGACATGAAGAAATCCCCCCTCAGGATGATTTACAAGCCCACAGGCCAGCAGATAGTATTCTTGGGCGTGGACAAGAAGGAAAAAATCAAGTCCATCAAGCCGTCTATTGGCTATTTTGGCATAGTCTGGTATGAAGAGGTTGACCAATTCTCAGGCATGGAGGAGCTTAGAAATATCAATCAGTCACTGCTTCGAGGCGGTGAACTGTATTGGTGCTTTTACAGCTACAACCCACCAAAGAGCCGTGATAGCTGGGTCAACCAGGAGACACTCACAGAGGAGCCAGATAGACTGGTACACCGGACTAATTATCTAGGAGTGCCACGGGAATGGCTAGGAGAGCTTTTCTTTCTGGAAGCAGAGAAGCTAAAGAACAAGGATGAAATGGCATACCGCCATGAGTACCTTGGTGAAGCTACCGGCACAGGCGGGGCAGTCTTTGGCAACATTGAGAACCTTGAAATGTCCGATGATATGGTGGCAGGCTTTGACCACCTCCATGATGGGCTGGATTTTGGCTTTGCCGTGGATCCATTGGCCTATACAAAATCCCATTACGATGCCAAGCACGAAAGCATATACATCTTTGATGAATTGGTAAAGGTGGGTATGAGAAACAACGAAGCCGCCCGGCTGTTGAAGCCAAAAGTGGGCAATAGGCGATTGGCCTGTGATTCAGCAGAGCCTAAGTCCATAGCCGACCTTCGTTCCATGGAGATTAACGCCTATGGAGCCAAGAAAGGCCCTGACAGCGTGGAATATGGCATTAAGTGGCTCCAGGACAGGGCAAAGATTTACATTGATGCCAGACGTGCACCGATTACCTATAAGGAATTTGCCTCCTATGAGTATCAGAGGAACAAGGACGGGCTGTTTGTCAGTGCCTATCCTGATATGAACAACCACTGCATCGACTCCCTGCGTTATGCCTATGCAGAGGTAGCGGCACAAAGCAGGAGAAAGAAGACTATTACGAAGGGAGCACTTGGCTTATGAGGATAAGAACAACCCAGCAGGAGCTTTCCCAGCGAGACCTAGAGAATATCATCTTTAACCATGAGGCGGATATTATCCACAAAAGGAAGCTGATGGACTACTACCTGGGCAATCATGCAATAAACAGGAAGATGGAGCGGAGCAACAATGCCCCGAACAACAAGCTGGTAGCGAACTATTGCGAGTACATTACCAATATGAGTACCGGCTTTTTCCTTGGCCAGCCTGTGGCCTATAAGACCGAAACCGACAATGATGCATCGCTAGATGCCCTCATGGATGTGTTTTCCTACAATGATGAGCAAGCTCATAATTTGGAACTGGCAGAGGAAGCCAGTATAAAGGGAGAAGCCTATGAGCTTTTGTACACCGATGAGGATGCAGCTATCAGGTTTACCAGCGTGCCTGCTGAGGAAATGATTGTAGTATGTGATGCTTCTCTGGAGGAACGTATCATGTACGCTATCCGCCATTATCGCATATACAGCGTGGACGGCACTGAATATCAGGACTATGTGGAGGTTTATGACAAGAAGGCCGTCACAAGGTACCTTTGCAACAGTGGTTCCTTATCCTTACTGGAAGGGCCAATACCTCACTACTTTGACGATGTGCCGGTGGTGGAGTATCCCAACAACAAACAGCACAGGGGAGATTTTGAAAATGTTATGTCCTTGGTGGATGCCTACAACAAGGCACAGAGCCTGACCCTTGACGATATGGAGGACTTCACTGATGCTTTCCTTGTGCTTAGTGGCATGGCTGGCACAAGCTCAGAGGATGTTGAGAAGATGCGTCGAAGCAAGGTGCTTTTGCTAGATGAGGGTGGCGGTGCTCAGTGGCTTATTAAGAATCTGAATGATAGCTACATCGAGAATATTAAGACAAGGCTCCAGAACGATATCCATAAGTTTTCCAATATACCGGACATGGCAGACGAAAAGTTTGCGGGCAATACATCAGGCGTGGCTATCAAGTACAAGCTGATAGGCCTGGAACAGGTAAGAAGCCGAAAGGAAAGAGCCTTCAAGAAGGGCTTGCAACGGCGGATTGAGCTTATATCCGGTATGCTGAAAACCAAAGGCGGTGGGGGGATTGATTTTAGAGATGTGGATATCATCTTTACGGCTAATATCCCAGCAGATACCCAGTCACAGGCGCAGATTGTCAGCCAGTTGAAGGGCATTGTCAGCGATAAGACACTACTGAGCTTGCTTAGCTTTGTCACCGATCCAAATGCAGAGCTGGAGGAACTGGCCAAGCAGACCGCCGATGATGGGTATGTGTTTGATACTGTGAAAGATGAAGAATAACAGGTGGTGACTGAGCATGGCCAAGCCGTCAAAGGAAGAGCTGTACTGGCAAAAGCGAAATGAAGAGCTGGAGGCCAAGTGGTTCAAGAAATGCCAGAAGGAACTTGAGAAAGAGCTTGCGGTCTACTATGCTCAGGCACTGAAGCACATCGAAAAGGATATCAATGACCTGTATGCCCGATTTGCTGCTGACAACGAAATGGACATGGTAGCGGCTCAACGGCTGTTGCAGGGCAAAGAGTTCCAGGTGTGGCGGATGGACATGCAGGAATACCTCAAGGAAATTGAAAAGACTAACAGCAAGAAACTGCTGCTGGAGCTTAATGTGCTGGCCATGCGGTCAAGAATAACCCGTCTGGACAAGCTAAAGGCGGAGACCTATGTGGAGCTCTCAAAGCTGGCTGAGAAGTTCGGCAAGAGCATGGATAAGTTCCTGCCTACCGCCTACAAGGATTTCTACTACCGCAGTCTCTTTGAGATAGGCAAGAAAAGAGGCCTTGACTCTGTACCGGTAAAGGTGGACAGTGAGAAACTGACTGATGTGCTGCGCACTCCATGGAGTGGCAAGAATTACTCCGATAGGATATGGGCCAATCAGGAGAAGCTTGCTAAGGTGCTCAATAATGAGGTCATATCTGCCATGCATCGTGGTTCCAGCATTGACAAGATATCCCAGATTTTAGTGCAGAAAATGAATGTGGGCATGAGCGATGCCAGACGGCTGGTGCGTACAGAGCTGAACTATGTGAGCAACAGGGCAGCCTTGGACAGCATCAAGGACTCAGGCATGAAGTATTATAGATTCATTGCCACGCTGGACAGACGAACCTCCACTGTATGCCGGGAGCATGACGG
>CAVFWX010000142.1:0-4943 GCA_963626225.1 Anaerotignum sp. | reverse complement strand
AAGGGGATTCAAGTAAAGTAAAGCATATATAGTGCATGGGGTGTACCCACGTCGATAAAGGGTCTCCTTAGGGTACACCGCCATGCACTCTAAATCATTCACATATACAAAAAAAGAACTCCTTCTAACGCTATCTGAAGGAGTTTTTTCGTGCTTTATTTTCTTGTGTAGGAGGAAATTAGGATTCCATCACTGGAATATCCAAGATAAAGCTGGCTCCTTCGCCTGGCTTGCTTTTGAGGCGGATTTGGATGCCGTGCTCCCCTGCAATCCATCTGGCTATGGATAGCCCCAAACCTGTGCCTCCCGGAGTTCCTGCCGCTTTGGTGCGGGAACTGTCTACCCTATAGAATCTGTCAAAGATTTTTTCCTGGGCCTCCTCCGGTATACCAATGCCTGTGTCGGAGATAGTTACCTGCAGCACCTTGTACACTCCCGGCTTGTCTATCAGCTGGGAGCCTAGCTCTATGGAGCCTCCTGCCGGTGTGTATTTGACGGCATTTTCCAGGAAAATCCGCAGCATGTGCTTCATGGTCACTTTGTCTGCCAGCACCGTGGCTGCATCATTGCATAAGAGCCTGTGGCTATGGGCTGTATCCGTCAGCTCCAGCTTTTTGTAGACATCTGCCACCAGCTCCTGCATTTCCAGAGGCTCCTTGCGGATTATCTGCCGTTTCTGATCCGCCCGGGCCAGGAAAAGCAACTTCTCTATCAGCTCCTGCATATCCTCCGCCTCTGAGCTAATGGCCTCCAAGCCCTCCCGCAGGGTTTCCTCATCCTGGCTCCCCCAGCGACTCAGCATATCCGAATACCCCTTGATGACAGTTACAGGCGTCCTCAACTCGTGGGAGGCATCAGATACAAACTGCTGCTGCTGGCGAAAGCCCTTCTGAATCCTGTCCAGCATGGTATTGAAGGTTTCTGCTAGTTCTGACAGCTCATCCCTAGCAGGTGAAACAGGAATCCTAGTACCCAAATCGCTGACCTGTATGGACTTAGCCGTATCGGTAATTTCCCGCACCGGCTCCAATAGTCTCCGGCTGACAAAATATCCCAGCAACAGGGCAATAAAAATTCCTGCCAGGATTTCTGCCAGCAGCAGCTTTTGAATAAGGGCCAGCAGCCTGTTTTCTGCCGTAATGGTCTTGAAAAAATGCAGCTCATAGGATGTGCCCTTGATTTTTACCGGCACATTCTTATAGTAGATGATGAAATTATCTGACTCAATAACCTGAAAGTTGGGATTGGCCCAAATAGGAGGATTTTCCTCAATATGGCTGGTCAGCATAGCTAGGGCTGGGGAATTGCCGTCACTGTCATAGACCACATTGCCCTCACTGTCCGTAATCTTCATAAAAACCCCAGGCATCAGATCCAGCTCCCTGGCGCCCCGCCTCATATTCTGTGGCCTGATTTCGGGACGGACATGCCTGTTGCCGGATTTCAGCTCCGCCAACCCGACATTTTCATTTAGCTCATCATGAATCAACCTGTTTCGCTGACGGGTTATCTCCTCAGGATCCTGTGCCGGATGAGGCGGCAGGGGCAATGTACTGCTAACATTTTCCTCAATAGGCCCATAAATGCGGCCTAGCTGCCCCAGCACATAGCGGATGCTAAAAGCCAACTCACCCTCCACCTGATGATATTGGGTGTAGTACAGCCCAATGGCGGTAAAGGCAGTGGTGGCAAAAAGCAATATGGCCATCATAATGCCATAAACCAGGCTGAGCTTGACGGAAATCCTCAGGCTCCTAATCCTTGACAACATAGCCTACTCCCCGCATGGTATAGATGAACTTCTCCTGGAATTTGTCATCCAGCTTCTGCCTGAGATAGCGGATATACACATCCACCACATTGGTATCTCCCATGTAGTCATAGCCCCATACATTGGAAAGGATCTGATCCCGGCTCAGGACATTTCGCTTATTTCGCAGGAGATACTCTAAAAGGTCGTATTCCTTCTTGGTAAGCTCCACCTGAGTATCTCCCACCATAACCTCATGACGGGCGGTGTACATGGTAAGGTTTTTGATAGAAAGCTTTTCCTCTGATATATCCTGTTGCTGGCTTCCCTCTCCCTGGGACTCTCGCCGCCGCAGCACCACCCGCATCCTGGCCAGAAGCTCCGGCGTGGCAAAGGGCTTGGTAACATAGTCGTCAGCCCCTATATCCAGCCCCTCTACCTTGTCCTCAATATCATCCCGGGCTGTCAGCATAATGATAGGTACCTGGGACAGCTCCCGCACCTTCTGGCAAATGGTAAAGCCATCCATTTCCGGCAGCATCACATCCAGCAGCACAATATCGTACTGCTCCTGGATAATTCTTTCGTAAGCCCTGCGACCATTGTCCTCCAGGGCTGTCTCCATGCCCTCATGCTCCAGCTCCATCTGCAGAAATCTGGCGATCCTTCGCTCATCCTCAACAATCAGTACCTTGCATTTATTCATAAAAACTCCTCTGCTGTGCCATCTGTATCCATACCTAATGCCACAGCCTTATTTTTTTACATATTTTTTGCGGAACAGCTCCAGAAAATGATTGCAGCTGCTGGACAGGGTGCGGTTTTTCAGCCATGCCACTACGGTATGGGTGTAGATTTCCGCCTCCATAATCCGCTTCACAATCACCTTTTCCGAATTCAGCATGCTGGTGGCAGACAATGGTATCAGGGAAATGCCAATGCCCATCTGGGTCCAGAGGATATTCTGAATCTGACTGTCGCTGACGCTAAGAATATTTGGCGTAAAATTATTTTTCTGGCACTGCTCCAGGAAGCTGGTATGCCAGCGGAGAGGCACCAAGAGTGGCTTGTCCTCCAGCTCGGAAAAATGCACATGGTCAGGATCCTCGCCGCAGCAGCAAAGATCCTTATGCATGGCCAGCACCAATGGCTCATCCGGCAGCACAATGGAATCGTAGGTAGAGCTGTCCACCTTGGTGCGGGTAATGGCCAGCTCCACAATATGACTGTCCAAAAGCTCCAAAATCCGTGCTCCATCGCTTTCCCATACATTGAAATTCACCATAGGGTACATGCGGTGGAAATCTGCCACCAGCTGGGGTATCAGCATGGCACCGGAGCTGGTAACCGTTCCCAACTTGATGGTGCCTGCCACACCGGAGCCAATATCCGTAATCTCCCTAAGGGTGCCATCCACCATGCCCAATATATGCTTTACCCTGGAATACAGCAACATGCCTGCATCTGTCAGGCGTATGCGGCGGCTGCCCCGCTCAAAAAGCTGTACCCCCAGAGAGGTTTCCAGCTTCTTCATCTGACGGCTGAGGGCCGGCTGAGCAATGCTGAGACGTATGGCCGCATGGCTGATATTCCCTTCCTCCACAATGGCATAAAATGCCTGCATATCCTTGATTTCCATCAATCTTCCTCCAAATATATTACACACTATATGATAAATTTTATAGAAGCTATAACTTTTATTGTACTACTCGCCTGTGAAAACAGCAAGGAATTGCATAGAAAAAGCTAAATTCCATAAAAAAACTGAAAACTGCCCTTCGGTCGAATCTTATGCTATCGACTTTCTTACAGCTTTCAGCCTTTATGCTCATAATATTTTCTATTACGCTCTTTTTAGTTTGAAAATAGCGATTTCCGGTGGGCAGCCCAGCCGGAAAGGAAACCAGCTGCCATTGCCGCAGTGGACATAAAGCTTGGTCTTGTCCACCTGATACCAACCCCGCAGGTATTTAAAGACAGGCGGCACCATAGGAATCCCCATGAAGCCCAGCTGCCCGCCATGGGTGTGGCCGCTGAGAACAAGCTCTGTGCCGTACTCCGCTGCCGAAGTTACAAAATCCGGATGATGAGCCAATAAGATTTTTACTGCCCCCTCAGGTATGCCGTCCATTGCTTGCTGGACAAAAGCATTTTGCAGGAAATCAAACTGATCCCGCTGCATAGGGTAATCCGCTCCAGCGATGTACAGTGGTCTGGTATCCTCCAGCACCAGCTCATTGGAATTTACCATATTGTGTATTCTGGTGTTTGACAGTGCCATTTCCAGCAATGCTATGCCCCGAATATGCTCATGGTTGCCCCGACAGTAATAGATTCCCTTTGGAAATGCTTCCACATAGCTGTCCAACAGCTTTGCTGCCTTCATGGTGGTCTTTGCATCGTCAAAGAGATCTCCAGTAATAACCAAGACATCTGGTTTCTGGGCAGCTGTCTTTTCCAACAGTTCCTTTAGCTCCTCCAGGTCAAAAAAAGGCCCCATGTGGACATCACTTAGTTGGGCAAGGCTAAAGCCCTCCAGACGGCTTCCCAGTCCCTCTACAGGCACATCAAAACTACGGATGACAGTACCGTCCTTTTCCACCAATCCCCCATAAAGGCTGGCTCCTGCTGCTACACAGGGCAGTACAGCCATGCCCTTGGCCAGGTTGCGACGGGATTCATCCACTGGCATCTTTGCCATGCGCCTATAGCCACGCCCCAGCAGATTCCCTGCCAACAGCAATATAGCGAGAAATATCTGAAACATAAGCCATATGGCAATAATATGCAAGGCATAGCCTGCTATTTCCCAATTCTTCCCGGCTCCCCAGCATACACCCATGCCAAAGATGGACAAGGTGTTGAGCATAAGATGAATGCGACTATGCCTCATGTATTTGTCCTGCCAGGTCTTTCTGGCAAGCACATGGGTTACAATATGGACTAGGCTGACCACAACAGCTACTATAATAATAAATCCCAGCATGATTCATGCCCTCCTTGGCGTATGATTAACTCCATTGATTGTAGCATCTCTTTCTGAAAAAAGGCTAAAATACGTTTTCAGACACAAAAAAACCGGACTATTCAGTCCGGATAATTTCTGGTGCGGTTGATGGGACTTGAACCCATACGTCTTGTGAACACTACCCCCTCAAAGTAGCGCGTCTGCCAATTCCGCCACAACCGCATT
>CAVFWX010000141.1:0-4950 GCA_963626225.1 Anaerotignum sp. | reverse complement strand
ATTTACGAATTGGTAACAGGCAAAAGAAGGCTGGTTTAATATGGCTGAGAATGAAAAACAGTTTGAATCCAACATAGAATCCTTTCTCCTCTCCCCTGCCGGAGGCTATACCCATGCCACCGATGCTGGCTACACTGCCTCTGCCGGCATGGCACTGGATATCCATACCTTGGTGGGCTTCATCCAGACGACCCAGCCCCTAATGTGGCAGAGATTTGCCAAGCAATGCAGCTCCGACCCCTATAAAAAGTTCTACAAATGCTTTGAGGATGCAGTGGAAATGGATGGCCTACTGTCCGTCCTGCGGCATGGCTTCAAGCATCGTGGCATGGATTTTAGGGTTTGCTATTTCAAGCCAGAGTCCACCCTCAATGAGGTTGCTGTCAAGAGGTATCAGCAGAATATCTGCCAGTGCATCAGGCAGTGGCACTACTCAGAGCAAAACAACAACTCCGTGGATATGATGCTAGCCATCAACGGCATTCCAGTAGTTGCCATTGAGCTAAAGAACCAGCTAACAGGCCAGACCGCCGACAACGCCAAGCTCCAGTGGCAGTATGACCGGGACAGGCGGGAGCCTGCCTTTTGGCTGAACCACCGCATTCTTGCCTATTTTGCCGTGGACCTTTACCAGGCATGGATAACTACGGAGCTAAAGGGTGCTGATACCTACTTCCTCCCCTTCAACCAAGGCTCCAATGGTGCTGGCAATGACGGCGGTGCAGGCAATCCCCAGGCAGAGGACGACAACTACGTCACCGCCTATATCTGGGAAAAGGTGCTGCAAAAGGACAGCCTGCTGGATATTATCCAGAAATTCATCAGCTATGAGGTAAAGACCGAAAAGAAAAATGGCAGGAACATCACCAAGAAGCGGCTGATTTTCCCTCGCTTTCATCAGCTGGATGTGGTGCGAAAGCTCGTTGCCCATGTTAGAGAGAATGGCAGCGGCAGCAATTACCTAATCCAGCACTCTGCCGGTTCTGGCAAGTCCAACTCCATTGCTTGGACAGCCTACCGCCTTGCCTCTTTGCACAACGCCGCCAACGAGCCTATCTTTACCTCTGTGGTCATCGTCACCGACAGGCGGAATTTGGATGCCCAGCTACAGGAAACCATTACCGGCTTTGACCATACTTTAGGCAGTGTCTGTGCCATTGACGAGAAGAAATCCTCCAAGGATCTGCGGGATGCCCTAAACGCTGGCAAGCGTATCATCGTCACCACCTTGCAGAAATTCCCTGTTATCTATGAAGAAGTGGATGATACCACAGACAAGCGATTTGCCATTATCGTAGATGAGGCTCATTCCTCTCAGACTGGTGCCTCAGCCATGAAGCTAAAGGCTGCCCTGGCTGATGTGTCCGATGCCCTACAGGAGTATGCAGAGCTAGAAGGCAAGGCTGAGGCAGAGCTACTGGATGGCAACGACCGCCTGGTACGGGAAATGATTGCCCATGGCAGGCACAGGAACCTCTCCTTCTTTGCCTTTACCGCCACCCCAAAGGGTGCTACCCTGGAGATGTTTGGCACGGAATGGCAGGACGGCTCCTATCACCCATTTCATATCTATTCCATGCGACAGGCCATTGAGGAAGGCTTTATCCTGGATGTGCTGCAAAACTACACCACCTACCGCACCTGCTATCAGATTGCCAAGAACACTCCGGACAATCCTGATGTGCCCCAATCCCAGGCTCTAAAGACCATCAAGCAATATGAGGAGCTGCACCCCTATAATATCCAGCAGAAATCCGCCATTATCGTGGAAACCTTCCGCAACGTCACCAAGGAAAAAATCAAAGGCAAAGGCAAGATGATGGTGGTCACCTCCTCTAGGCTGGCGGCTGTTCGCTACTACCACGAGATAAAGCGGTATCTAGCAGCCCATAATTATCATGATGTGGAGATACTGGCGGCCTTCTCCGGTGCCATCAAGGATCCAGAAAACCAGCCAGACACAGAATGGACGGAAAGCAAGCTTAATGGCGTAAATGAATCCCAGACCAAGGAGCTATTTCACCATGAGGGAAATATCCTCATTGTGGCAGAGAAATACCAGACGGGCTTTGATGAACCGCTGCTCCATACCATGATTGTGGACAAGAAGCTCCGTGGGGTCAAGGCTGTCCAAACCTTGAGTCGCCTGAACCGCACCCATCCAGACAAGGAGGACACCTTTATCCTTGATTTTGTAAATACCACAGAGGATATCTTGGAGGCATTTCAGCCTTTCTATCAGGAAACATCCCTGGCTCAGGAAATCAATACGGATCTTATCTACAAGACCCAGAGGATGCTGCGGGGTTTCAAGATTTACGATGATACTGACATCCAAATGGTCAATAAAATCTACTTTGACGAGGACAAGCGTCAGGCCAACAGGCTTCAGGCAGCCATAACCAATGCCCTGCTGCCCCTGCAGCAAAAATACAACAGTCTGAACCAGGAGCAGCGGTATCAGTTCCGCAAGCTGTGCCGTACCTTTGTGAAATGGTATGGCTATATTACCCAGATTGTCCGGATGTTTGACAAGGAGCTGCACCATGAATATATCTTTTGCTCCTATCTGGCAAAAATCCTGCCGGCTGACCCTGTACCTGCCTTTGATCTGGGAAACAGGGTGAAGCTGGAATACTACAATCTGGAGAAAACCTACGAAGGCTCCCTGAAGCTGGTAAAGGAAGAAAAGGGCATTTATGAGCCTGCCAAGCTGAAAAAGCCTGTGAAGATGGCTGAAACCCTCAGTCCTCTGGAACAGGTCATTGCGAAAATCAATCAGCAGTATGCAGGCAACTTTACCGACGGAGACAGGGTGGTCATTACTGCCCTGCACCAGAAGCTGAAGCACAACAAAAAGCTAATGAAAGCCGCCAAGACAGATGGCCGCATGATGTTTGAAAAGAACATCTTCCCACAGGCATTCAATGATGCCGCCCAGGAAGCCTATCTGGAAAGCACGGAAACCTATACCAAGCTCTTTGAGGATGCCAGCAAGTACCGCACCATCATGAGTGCCCTGGCCCAGGCCATATTTGAAGAAATGCGAATATAAAAACTGTCTTGTCACCTGTACAAATTTATTGCATATTCTGCCCCATTGGTGTTATAGTTAGGTTATATACTTTTTTATGAAACTAGGATAAGAGGCGAGTTCTATGACACAGTTTTCCACCCGCAACATCAGCATGATGATGGATTTGTACGAAATGACCATGGCAAATGGGTATTTCGCCCACCACGATACCCAGCCACGGGTAATCTTTGACATTTTTTATCGCAAGAACCCTGATGGAGGCGGTTTTGCCATCTTTGCGGGCTTGGAGCAGATGCTGGAATACATTGAGAATATGCACTTTACAGCTGAGGACATTGAGTATTTTGACTCCCTGAAGCTGTTTTCCCAGGATTTTCTGGACTATCTCAAGGATTTTCACTTCAGTGGTGATGTTTATGCCTTCCCGGAGGGCACCATCATGTACCCAAATGAGCCATGTGTTACGGTGGTAGCACCTTTGATTGATGCCCAGCTGGTGGAAACGGCACTGCTGGCCCTGGTAAATCATCAGTCTTTGATTGCTACCAAGACCAGCCGTATTGTCCGTGCTGCTGAGGGCCGTGCTGTATCTGACTTTGGTGCCCGCCGTGCCCACAATATGGATGCTGCCGTATATGGTGCCAGAGCTGCCTATATTGCCGGTGCCGTCGGTACTGCCACAGTTCTGGCTGGACAGAAATTTGACATTCCTGTCAGCGGAACTATGGCCCATAGCTGGGTGATGTTCTACCGTGACGAGTTCGAGGCCTTCAAGAAATATGCGGAGGTTTATCCTGACTCCACCGTGCTGCTGGTAGATACCTATGATGTTATCCACAGCGGCATCCCGGCTGCCATCAGAGTGGCCCATGAGGTGCTGGAGCCTATGGGCAAAAGGCTGAAGGGCATCCGCATTGATTCTGGTGACCTTGCCTACCTGTCCAAGCGTGTCCGCAAGATGCTGGATGATGCAGGCTTGGAGGACTGTAAAATCGTGGTTTCCAACAGCCTGGACGAGTACACCATTACCTCCATTCTGAAGCAGGGAGGCAGGATTGATTCCTTCGGCGTTGGCGAAAGATTGATTACTGCCAAAAGCGACCCTGTTTTTGGGGCAGTATACAAGATTGCCGCCGTGGAAAAGGATGGTGCCTACGAGCCTCGCATCAAGGTTTCTGAAACCGTGGAGAAGATTACCAACCCAGGCTTCAAGCGGGTATACCGCATCTATGGCGAGGAAGGCTATGCTGTGGCTGACCTTCTCACCGGCTTTGATGAGGAAGTGGACATGAGCCAGCCATATCGCTACGTAGATCCAGAAAAACCATGGAAGAACCGCTTCTTCGAGCACTGCACCGTCAAGGAGCTGCAGCAACTGGTTATCAAGAACGGAAAGCGAACCCAGCCAGCAAAGAGCCTGGAAGAAATCCGCAGCTATGTGGCCGACCAGCTGGCCAATGAAATCTGGGAAGAGGAGCAGCGCTTCGAGAACCCACACAAGCACTACCTAGACATGAGCCCGGACTACTACGACATGAAGATGTCCCTGCTGCACAACCTTAGAGGTTGAGTTATAGGGGTAGATAGGTATGGTAGTGCCTTCGCAGGTACGCTCTCGCTATTTTTCTCGCCTAGTGGATGCTAAGCTCTCAAAAACAATATGCCCGCCCCAACCTGGGGACGGGCATTTATTTTTGAATCGCTAAGCACCAAGGCTCGAAGAATACCTGCTTCAGGCACATACCATACCTGCCTCCACCATCCGCTCGTCCTTCGTTGCAACTTTTGCCTTGGAATAACTTCGCATGAAGCCCAAGGAGATATACCCTAAGGAGACCCTTTATCGACATCGGTGCTCATGAGAGCTTAGTGTCCGCTAGGCGAGAAAAATAGCGAGAGCGTGCCTGCAAAGG
>CAVFWX010000140.1:3106-4979 GCA_963626225.1 Anaerotignum sp. | reverse complement strand
GTAAATTGCAAGTTGAATTTGAACATCAAAAAATCGTTCACCGTGAAATTAATCTCGACGAACGACAAGTAAAAACGCCTATTTTGTATCGATCTTACAAACTGGATTTACTCCAACCATGGCTATGTATACAAAACAGGCGGTATTTATTTTATGCTTTTTATCTTCTGCCTCTGGTGGCGTTCTTTGCCTTGTCCCTGAGACGGCGGGAGCGGTTGTTGCGGCCCTTGTGCTCTGCTCCCTTGCGGTTGGCATAGCGGCTCTTGGCCTGCTTGGACTGCTCCTTCTCGGCAGCTGCTTTCTTGGCTGCCATTTCTCTTTCCCGCTTTTCACGCTTCAAGCGGGAAGCCAGGCTGCGGGAGGATACGTCCTTCTGGATATGATTTTTGATGCCAGCCTCGATGCGGCGAAGCTGGGAATACTGACGGGCATTGACAAAGGTGACGGCCACACCCTGCTGGCCGGCTCTGCCGGTTCTGCCGATACGATGGATATATTCCTCAGTGTTCCGTGGCAAATCGTAGTTGAATACATGGGTCACGCCCTCAATATCCAAGCCTCTGGCGGCAATATCTGTAGTTACCAATATCTGGAGCTTGGCCTCACGGAATTTCTTCAACACATTGGTACGCTGAAGCTGGGACAAATCCCCATGGAGCTCATCTGCCAGATAGCCCCGGCGGGCCAGGTTCATGGCCACCTGGGAAACCCGCTGCTTGGTGCCGCAAAATACCATGGCAAGATATGGATTTTCGGCGTTTATCAGCTCGCACAACTTGTCCAGCTTGGAATCCTCAATGGTATCTACCATCCGCTGCTGGATATTGTCCAAGGTGATATTCTGTGTCTTTATAATGACATGCTGAAAGTCAGTCATGTAACGGTGAGCCAGTGCCTTGACCTTGTCCGGCATGGTGGCAGAAAACAGCATAATCTGCCTGTCCCGTGCCATAGAGGTAAGCACCTGCTCCACATCCTCCAAAAAGCCTCGACGAAGCATTTCATCAGCCTCATCTAGGACGATTTTGTTGGTTGTGGCGAAGTTGATGGTCTTTCTCCTCATATGATCCAAAATACGGCCTGGAGTGCCGATAATCACATGAGGCTCTCGGCCCAGCTTCTGCTTCTGTCGCTCAATGTCCTGACCACCGTAGATGGCAAGGCTCCTGATGCCTAGTGCCTTCCCCAGCTGGGAGGCAACCTTGGCAATCTGCAATGTCAGCTCACGGGTAGGTGTCAGCACCAGTATCTGGATATTGTCAGCCTGCACCTTTACCTTGTCAAAGAGTGGCAGGAGAAAAGCCAGTGTTTTGCCTGTGCCGGTCTGGGCCTGAACAATGGTGTCCTTGCCGTTTCTCAATGCCGGAATAGCCTCAGCCTGTACAGGAGTAGGCTCCTTTATGCCCATATTGGCTAGTACATGGCACAGCTCCTGAGATACACTCAGGGAGTTAAAATCTTTATTTTCCATTTTGTTACATCCTCATTTCTCAATATAGCAAAACGATATAGCATTACAACAGCAAATGAGCCGGCTTGCACCGGCTCACGCAATTTTCTATTATTCTTTGCCGTACATCTTGGCAAGCCTTGCCTGTACATCCTCGTCAGCCAGGAAGTCATCATAGCTGGTGAGCTTGTCGAATACTCCCTCCGGAGTCAGCTCAATAATCCTGTCGGCAATGGTCTGGACAAACTGATGGTCATGGGAAACAAAGAGCAAGGTGCCCTTGAAGTTAATCAGGCCATCGTTGAGGGCAGTAATGGACTCCAAATCCAGATGGTTGGTTGGCTCGTCCATAAGGAGCACATTGGCACCGCTAAGCATCATCTTGGACAGCATGCAGCGAACCTTCTCGCCACCGGAGATAAC
>CAVFWX010000140.1:0-2862 GCA_963626225.1 Anaerotignum sp. | reverse complement strand
GCACTGTTCGGGCCGGTAAAGGCAATCTTCTCACCCTTCTTTACGGTAAAGGAAACATTGTTCAGTACCTTTTCTCCGTCAATGGTTTTGGAAATGCCCTCTACCAGCAGCAGCTGATCCCCTGCTTCACGATCCGGAGTAAAGGCAATATATGGATAACGGCGGGAGGAAGGCTTAATGTCGTCCAAAGTAATCTTGTCCAGCAGCTTCTTGCGGGAAGTAGCCTGCTTGGACTTGGAAGCGTTGGCAGCAAAGCGGGCAATAAATGTCTGCAGCTCCTTGATCTTTTCTTCCTTCTTCTTGTTGGCATCCTTTGCCAGCTGCATGGCAAGCTGGCTGGAATGATACCAGAAATCATAGTTGCCCACATAGAGCTGAATCTTGCCAAAGTCCACATCGGCAATATGGGTGCAGACCTGGTTCAGGAAGTGACGGTCATGGGAAACAACGATAACGGTGTTCTCAAAGCCAGCCAGGAAGTCCTCCAGCCACTTAACAGAAGCCAGATCCAGATGGTTGGTAGGCTCGTCCAACAGCAGGATATCCGGATTGCCAAAGAGAGCCTGTGCCAGCAGCACACGAACCTTCAGGGCAGGATCCATTTCGGACATCTTCTGGTAGTGATATTCTTCGCCAATGCCCAGACCGTTCAGCAGCTTAGCAGCATCGGACTCAGCATCCCAGCCGTTCAGCTCCGCAAACTCAGCCTCCAGCTCACCGGCACGTATGCCGTCCTCATCACTGAAATCCGGCTTGGCATAAATGGCATCCTTTTCGTCCATAATGTCCACCAGATGTTGGTTGCCCATAATAACGGTGCGGAGCACCTCATACTCGTCAAAGGCATAGTGATCCTGCTTCAGTACAGACATACGCTCGCCTGGGGTAATCTCAATGGAGCCTTTGGTTGGCTCAATATCCCCGCTCAGGAGCTTCAGGAAAGTGGATTTGCCGGCACCGTTGGCACCGATAACGCCATAGCAGTTGCCTGGGGTAAATTTAATAGATACATCCTTAAACAGGACACGCTTGCCAAATTGCAGGGTTACGCCACTTGTTGAAATCATCTTTGTTTTTACCTCACATCTCTATAGTTGTTTCTGTATATGCCCCAGTATATACAAGGAGCTTATGCTTATCTGTCAATATTTATGTTTTGGGTTGCTTAGGAGTTCAATATGCCTTCGTAGTAATCCTTGAGAATGCTCTGGCCATAGCCTACTCCCGGCACCGCCCAACGACCATTGAGATCCTTCCACTGGGTCAGAGTGTTGCTGCCGTAGGAGTTCCGCACCAGGCTATACCGTGGATCTACAATACTGTCTGCTGGCTTGTCCTCAGTTGCGTATGCCATAAGGTGCTGGATATGTGCCCTTACCCCCAGCTTAGGGGTGGCAAAATATGCTCCCTTGACAGTGGCACTGGTAGTACCAAGGCCGCAATAATTGTTCTGGGCTGGAACAACGGTGCCCCCATATCTGAAATAACCTGTTTCCTTCAAAGCCTGGGCAAAAGCAATATCCGGACGGATGCCGTTCTTGCTGCCTTCCTCATAGTAGTAAGATACCAGCTCCTGTGGGGAAACATTCAGCTTCGGATATGGGTTGTTTTTCAGCAAATAGCGGACGCACTGATCCGGAGTTGCCTTGGCAATGCCCATGATCATATTGTCATCAGAAGTTGTGGAAATCGGTGTCTTGGTAGTTTCTTCTACATCAGGATGGAGTATCTTGTAGATACGCTCCTTAATATCTGGCTTGGACTGGGCAGCCTTGCTGGTTTCTACCACGGCCTCCTGGTCAGCAGCAGCTTTGTCGGATACATGCTCCTGTACGGTCTTTACCTTTTCCCGGTCTACATGAACCACAGTCTTGTGCTTTGCCTCTTTGATGGCGATGGCTGCCTGGGTGGTAGCTGCATGAGAGAAGAATAACAGGCTGAGGCTGCAGGCCGCCAGTACCATAATTTTTTTTGTTTTCAATGTAAAAGCCTCCAAAATGAATAACTAGGGTTTACGTTTCTATACAGTGTTATATCATATCACGAATAGGATATATTTCGCAACCATGAGAGTATTATAATCACGAGTCACTAATAGCCCAGGAGGTGTACCCACGTCAACTCGCTCTCGCTAATACTAAATAAGCAAACGCAGAACGCAGCAGAGTTAGGGCAGTGTCCTCGCAGGCACGCTCTCGCTATTTTTCTCGCCTAGCGGACACTAAGCTCTCAGAAATAAAATGTTCGCTTCCTTTTGGAAGCTCTCATTGATTTCTGAATCGCTAAGTGCCGAGGCTCGAAGAATACCTGCTTCGGACACATGCCCTATCTCTGCTACTCAGTGCCTGTCATTTTGCTTTGTTTCCTGCTGTATATGTGTATGATTTGAGCAGCGAGAGCGTGCCCGCAAGGACACTGCCATAACTATGCTGCTATTTCAACCATTCAATGCTTTAATGACTGCTCGTCGGAATCTTCCATGGATTTACTCAAAATATCCTTGCCTAGGACTGTAATAGAAAAGTAAAGACCCACGAAGAAGGGGAGATATTCGGCGATGAAGCGCCAGGCTACGGCGAGAATGCCTACTGTGCCGGCTGGTACGCTTTCGCTAAATAGGAGGACGAAGCCCCCTTCCGCTATGCCGGAACCTCCCGGTGTCGGGGAAAAGTACAGCAGAATGTTCAAGAACATCATACGTCCCATGACTGTGAGCCAATCTACCTCTGCCCCTAATCCCAGCATGAGGCATGGCACCACCATGTAGATGAAGATAAGACTCAAACCGGACTCAAAGAATACCCGCACCATAGAGCGGGGAGATCGGGCCAGCATCTGGATGCCGCATTTGCTGTCGCTGTA
>CAVFWX010000139.1:0-5079 GCA_963626225.1 Anaerotignum sp. | reverse complement strand
GCACAGGTCTGGCGACCATCTTCTCTTTTGGAAAGGGATGGGGAGCCTGGGTTTAGAAATACCGTATTGCCCCGCTTTTCCAGCACATTGATATGTACATGGCCTGTGATGAAAATATCTGCCTTGATGGCTGCTGCCATGGCATCTTTCTCGGCATCACTGTCCACCATATGGCCATGGGTTGCCACAATATGTCTGCCATCTGCAAAGGCATGGACATAAGGGGACTGGATTGGCATATTCAGTACCAGCTGGTCCACCTCAGAGTCGCAATTTCCTTTGCAAATCAGTACAGGCTGCGGACAAGCATTTATTTTCTCTGCCAAAGCTGCAGGATTATAGTCCTCCAGCATAGGATTTCTTGGTCCATGGTACAGTACATCCCCGGAGTGGATAATCAAATCTGCATCCTGAAAGAATTTGTTATAAGCCTTGGCCCAATGCTCCTGGCAGCCATGAGTATCGCTTATTACACCGATTTTCATGTTCAGTGCCTCCTATCAGAGCTGACGGAGCAGGTTTGCCATTTCAATGGCAGTCATAGCACCATCTACACCCTTGTTGCCGGCCTTAGTGCCGGAACGCTCAATAGCCTGATCCAAGTTTTCAGTGGTAACAACGCTGAAGGATACAGGCACGCCGGTAGCCATGCTGGCCTGGGCAATACCCTTGGCAGCCTCGTTGCATACATAGTCATAATGGGTGGTGGAACCACGGATAACAGTGCCCAAAGCAATGATGGCATCATATTTGCCGGACTCAGCCATCTTCTTAGCTACCAATGGCAGCTCAAAGGCACCTGGTACCCAGGCTACAGTGATGTCATCCTTGTCTGCATCATGACGCAGCAGGCAGTCAACTGCACCGCTCATGAGCTTGGATGTGAAAAATTCGTTGAAACGGGATACTACGATGCCGAAACGCAGTCCCTTGGCATTATATTTTCCTTCAATAACTTTAACTTCCTGCATGAATAATCCTCCTCTATCAACCTAAGATATGACCCATCTTAGAGCTCTTTACCTTCATATATTTTTTGTCGTACTCGTTGACTGGCATAATGAGCGGTACCCGCTGGCTGATGGTAAGGCCGTAGCCTTCCAGACCTGCTCTTTTGGCTGGATTGTTGGTCATAAGGCGGATGCTGGTAAGACCCAAATCAGCCAAAATCTGGGCACCGATGCCGTAGTCACGCTCATCTGGTGCAAATCCCAGTAGTACATTGGCCTCTACGGTGTCCTTGCCCTGATCCTGCAGTGCATAGGCACGCATCTTGTTGGCCAGACCGATACCTCTGCCTTCCTGACGCATGTACAGTACCACGCCGCAGCCCTCTGCCTCAATACGCTTCAAGGCTGTCTCCAGCTGTTCACCGCAGTCACACCTCATAGAGCCAAGGGCATCACCGGTAAGGCATTCAGAGTGTACACGAACCAGCACATCCTGCTTGCCACGTACATCACCCTTCATAATAGCCAGATGGCACTTGCCGTCCAGCTTACTCTCATAGGCATGGATGCGGAAATGACCATACTTACTAGGCAGCTCCGCCTCTGCCACCTTCTCTACAAAGCACTCAGTTTTCTTGCGGTATTCAATCAGGGATTTGACAGTAATAATCTTCAGCCCATGCTTCTTGGCAAACTCCAAAAGCTTAGGTGTACGCATCATATGCCCGTCATCATCCATAATCTCGCAGCACCAGCCAGCAGGAATCAGCCCTGCCAGGCGAGCTAAATCCGTAGTGGTCTCAGTGTGTCCGGCACGACGAAGCACTCCCCCAGGTACGGAACGCAGTGGGAATACATGGCCAGGACGGCGGAAATCCTCCGGCCTAGCTGCAGGATCTATGAGCTTCTTTACTGTTTCACAACGCTCATAGGCAGAAATACCAGTAGTAGTGCTAACAGCATCTACAGAAACAGTAAAGGCTGTTTCATGGTTGTCGGTGTTGTTGCTGACCATCTGGCCAATCTTCAGCCTATCTAGGATATATCCCTCTACAGGGGTACAAATCAGACCCTTAGCATAGGTAGCCATAAAGTTTACATGCTCCGGAGTGCACTTTTCGGCGGCAACAATAATGTCGCCCTCGTTTTCACGATCCTCATCATCTACCACAACTACCATGTGACCGTTGCGAATCTCGTCAATTACCTCTTCAACAGTTGCAAAATCTGCCATACTCAAGCTCCTTTATATTTGCCTGGGTTTTTCCCAGGATTTTCTTTTAATACTCAGGCACACAGCCCAGTTTTTCATCAAAAGCCATTGGACATGAGAAACTCCATGGTTACACCACTGGAAGTTTTCTTCTCCACCTCTGCCGGCTTTAGCAGCTTCTCCACATATTTACCTACCACATCATTTTCAATATTGATGGTAGATCCTTCCCCCTTGGCAGAAAGGTTTGTCACCTGCCTGGTGTGGGGAATCAGAGAAACTGTAAAATCCCTGTCTGTCACCGATGCCACGGTCAGGCTGATGCCATCCAATGCCACCGAGCCTTTCTCCACAATGTAGCGAAGGAGGCTGCTGTCTGCAGTAATCTTCATTAAAACAGCATTTTTGTCCTCTTTCAGGGATATAATCCTGCCAGTGCCATCAATATGGCCGCTGACAATATGTCCCCCGAAACGACTGCCTACAGCCATGGCCCGCTCCAGATTTACGGGGCTCCCCAGCTTCAGTTCATTCAGCGAAGTCCGGCGGATGGTCTCCGGCATCACATCAGCCTGAAAGCTATGGGCCGTAAAGGCCGTTACCGTAAGGCAGATACCGTTTACCGCAATACTGTCCCCGGTATGCACATCCTCCAGCACCTTGGTGGCCTCAATCTGCAGCACTCCGTTGCTGATGGATTTTACCTTGCCTACTTCTTCTACGATTCCAGTAAACATAGCTCCTCCTTACTTATCAGCATGTTTCACACGGCCTGTCAGTAAAACATCACAGCCTACCTGACTGGTTTCTATCTGCTCCAGCTCCACTGCGTCAGAGAGATTGCCAAAGCCCTCTCCCTCCACCGGGGTCAGGGCATTTCGCCCACCAATAAGCTTAGGTGCAATAAATGCATAGACCCTGTCCACCAATCCTTGCTCCAACAAGGAGAAATTGATGCTGCCGCCGCCTTCAACAAGGATAGACGTAATATTCATGTTTCCCAGCTGCTGCAGCATATTTGCTAAATCCACCTTGTCGCCGCTGCCGGCAACAAGGATTTCCACTCCGGCCTGCTTCAGAGCTTCCACCCTTTCTGCCGGTGCCTGGCCAGACACTGCCACAATGGTTCTGGCTGCCTTGTCTGTTGCCAACTTACTGCCTACTGGCAACCTGGCCTTGCCGTCCACCACAATCCGCACTGGATTCTTGCCCTGATACTCAGGTAGCCTGGTGGTTAGGCTGGGATCATCTGCCAAAGCCGTATTTATCCCCACCAATATGCCGTCATAAATATCCCGCAGTCTATGGGTCTCATGAAGGGACTCCGGACAACTAATCCACTGGGACTGGCCTGTGGCCGTAGCAATCTTCCCATCCAGGCTCATGGCTGTCTTTAGTGCCACAAAAGGACGGCCCTTGGTAATCCACTTGAGAAAAACCTCATTCAGTGCCTTGGCCTCCTGCTCCAGCACCCCGGTATCCACCTGGACTCCTGCTTCCCTAAGGATGGCAATTCCCTTGCCTGCCACCTTGGGATTAGGATCCGTCATGGCCACTACCACCCGGCTGACACCAGCCTCCACCAATGCCTTGGCACAGGGACCGGTCCTGCCATAGTGGGCACAGGGCTCCAGGGACACATACACAGTAGCACCCTTGGCCAAATCCCCTGCCATTTGGAGGGCATGAACCTCAGCATGAGGAGTACCGGCTTTACGGTGCCAGCCCTCAGCCACAATCCTGCCATCCTTCACCACTACAGCTCCCACCATAGGGTTAGGAGAGGTACGGCCTCTGGCATGGGTGGCCAGCTCTATAGCCCTGGCCATCATCTGCTCATCAAATTCTTTTTGCATCCTATCACCTCTGATACAAATATTTGAAGTACAGAAGCAGCCTATGTATTGATAATATCAAACAAAAAATGACCGCCAAGGAAAATCCTCAACAGTCATTGCAAATACATAAAAAGATGCACACAACACGTCTTTTCTCATCCAGACTATACTGTCGGCTCCGGAATCTCACCGAATCCTGCCCCGATGCCGTCCCCAAAAACTCAGGAACCACACCGCAGGCTCGCGGGCTATACCGCCGGTAGGGAATCACACCCTGCCCCAAAGACTGTCTCTGTATTTCTAAGGAAAGTATAGCACATAGCTATTCCATTTGCAATATCTTAGGACAAAAATTTACAGCTTTTGTTTGCAGAACGCTTTACAACGAAACATTTATATGGTACAATGTGTTCATAGAATTTAATTAGCCTTGAAAGGACGTTGATATTTATGGGACGCAAACGTTGCGCAGATAAGAGAATGGAGCAGATTTACGAAGTTATCAAGGAGCAGCTGCTGAAAAAGGGCTATCCACCATCTGTAAGGGAAATCGGCAAAGAAGTTGGCCTGAAGTCCAGCTCCACCGTACATGGCTATTTGAACCAGCTAGAGGCTGCTGGCAAGATTCGCCGTGACCCTACCAAGCCAAGAGCTATTGACATTTTGGAGGACAAGCCTTGGGAGCGTACTGTAAATGTTCCTTTGGTAGGAACTATCACTGCTGGCATGCCAATCCTGGCCCAGGAGAATGTGGAGGATACTTTTGCATTCCCTACACATCTTATGGGTACTACCAGCGAGTGCTTCATGCTGAAGGTTTCCGGCGAGAGCATGATTAATGCCGGTATCTATGACGGCGACTACCTCATGGTTCGTCAGCAGAACACCGCTGAGAACAGCGATATTGTTGTTGCTATGGTAGAGGAAGAGGCCGGAGAGTCTGCCACCGTAAAGCGTTTCTTCAAGGAAGCTGAGGGCATTCGCCTCCAACCAGAGAATGATGCTTTCGAGCCAATCCGTGTAAAGGATGCTACCATTTTGGGCAAGGTAATCGGCATCTATCGCCAGATGTAAGCCC
>CAVFWX010000138.1:0-5129 GCA_963626225.1 Anaerotignum sp. | reverse complement strand
TGGGGTACATGGATGAAAAAATCAGCCTTCGGGCGGGCAGCATACATACTTTGCTGACTGCATATAACGGCCTGGTGGTACTGCTGCTGGCGGGCTTTATGTCAATTACCCAGGAAAAAATCATCAGCTCCATGTGGGCGGATAAGTTCCTGCAACAGGTGCCGGGACTGCCTCTGCCATCTGGGGAAATAGTAGTAGGCACAGTGATTTCCTTTTTGTTGCTGGCCTGCTGCGGGTATTTTTACAGCCATGCCATGGGAATGCCCAGGCTGTGGCGATGGGCTGTTTTTGTCGTGGAAATCTGCAGCTGCATCTTCCTGATGCACAGTATCAATTTGTCTTACGATGGAGTGGTATTGCTGCTGATGGCTGATCTCATGTATTGCTATCAGGGAGAGAATCGTCTCATGATTATGCTGCCGGCCATGGTGGCCATGTACGGACTGATTACCTACAATGTTTCCATGCTTCATCCGGCGGTGGTATCCTTTGATTTGTATGCCGGGTACTACAATCATACGGTGCAGGGGATTTTGTCACCGGTGAAAAACATGATGACCTATGGCAATCTGATTATTTTTGTGATTTACATGGTGGTGCTGCTGCAGGAAAAAAGCAGGGAGGCAGAGGAAATTGCCCAGCTGAATAAACGCATGAGCCATACCAATGCCTTGCTTCACGAAAGCAACGATCGGTTGAACAGCTCCAATGCCGCTCTGTATAAGGCAAATAAGAAGCTGCGGGAATATGCCATGACCATTGCCAGCATGGCGGAAATCAAGGAACGGAACCGGCTGGCTAGGGAGATACACGATACTTTGGGACACGCACTGACAGGAATTATTGCTGGCCTGGATGCTTCAATGATAATAGTGGACTATGCCCCTGATGCAGCCAAGAAGCAGCTGGCTCAGATAAGGGAGGCGGCACAGCATGGCATCAAGGATGTACGTCGCAGTATGCATATGCTGCGGCCTACGGATTTGGAGGAGCTGCCACTGCAGGAGGCCATTGGCAAGGTGGTGCGGGAATTTGGGGAAACCAGCGGGGTAAAGATTCAGCTGCAATTTGACCAGTTCCCGGAGAAGTTGAGGGAGGATCAGACAGAGGTGTTGTACCGCATTGTGCAGGAGTCCTTGACCAATGCCAGCCGTCATGGCCATGCCACCCAGGTAAAGATTTTTATGCTGGGGAAGGAGGATAGTCTGCACATCCTCATCAGGGACAATGGCATTGGCTGTGAGAATATAAAAAAGGGATTTGGCCTCCATCATATGTCGGAGCGGGTGGCTATGCTGGGAGGAACCCTGTCTGCCCGCAGCGATGGGGGATTTATACTGGAGATAGAGCTGCCGCTGGATCGCAGGCAGTAGATAACGGAGGATATATATGATACGGGTTATGATTGTGGACGATCAGGATCTTATACGGGACAGCCTGAAAATCGTCCTAGGTATCAATGAGGATATGGAGGTAGTTGGGACAGCCAGGAGCGGGGAGGAGCTGCTGGCACTGCTGGAAAACCAGCAGGCTGATGTCATCCTTATGGATGTGCGGATGCCCCATATGGATGGAGTCATGGCAACCAAGGCAGTAAAGGCGAAATATCCCCAAATAAAAATCATCATCCTCACTACATTTGACGATGATGAATATGTGTTGAATGGATTGAAATATGGTGCCAGCGGCTATCTGCTGAAGGGCATATCCGTGCCGGAGCTAGCAGAGGCCATCCGCAAGGTAGCTGCGGGGGAGGCCATGCTGAATAAGGATATCGTTACCAAGGTGGTAAAGCTGTTTTCCAAGGTTTCTGCCCGGCCAGAGGAGCTGGTGCTGCCCCAGGCTGATGGCATGGATATGCAGGAACAGCAGGAACGGAGCCGCAAATTTGCCATTGAGGTGGATGAACAGGGTGTAGAGGAGTTGTCCCGCACGGAGCGGAATATCTCACGGCTGGTGGGCAGAGGCTTCAGCAACAAGGAGATTGCCCAATATCTGAGGCTTTCCGATGGCACCATCCGCAATAGCCTCAGCACAGCCCTCAGCAAGCTGGATTTGCGGGATCGTACCCAGCTGGCCATTTGGACTGTGCAAACCGGACTGGTACAGGAGGATTTAGAGGATTGATATGCCCTATTCCAGCAGCAGACTGCTAATTTCCCGCTGCAGCTGGTTCAGGCTGTTGTTTAGAGGTTGGCCTTCACGGATAAGCATGTAGATAAAGCTATCTGCCTTGTCCAGTGCTTCCTGGCTCTTTGGAAAGTATGGCCGTGGCACAGCCTCCAGCATAATGGTATGAATGGCAGAGAGGGTAAGGTTCTGGTTGCCTGCCCCCATGCCGGCCTGAAAGCTTGCCTGGCTATCTGGTTCAGTGAGGATATCCTGCCGCACCGGAAGTCCTTGAGATTTTACCAGCAGGCTTTCCTGTATCTGCTGGTGGGTGGACAAGATTTTCAGCAGCTCCCAGGCCATGTGAGGGGATTTTGTCCTGGCACTGATGCCCATAACCATGGTTTCTACATTTGAAAGGCTTTTGCCATGGGGCCCTGCCGGAAATGGAACAATATCCCAGTCAAAGGAGCTGTATTTCTTTACCCGCCAAGGATAGGGCTGGTAGGTGCGGTACTCTGCAAAGCTGAAGGGACGAAAGGCAATATGCCCCAGGTCAAAATCCTTTGCTGTGGGGGTATAGCCTTGATTCAGTCCTTGCAGCTGCATAATGAAGTTGATGGACTCCTCCAGCTGTTGTCCCTCAAAGTGCCCCTTGCGACCATTGTCTGAAAAAAGCATTACTCCGTTGTCTAGGGCAGCCTGCTGCCAGGTATAGCCGTAGCAGCCAAAATTGTCAGGCCGTCCATCGCCGTCTTCATCAGTTGTAACCTGTTGGCAGATAGCATAAAAATCCTGCCAGGTCCAACTTGCTGTTGGCATGGGAATATGCTTTTCTGCCAGCAAGGTCTTGTTGACAAACATCAAGGTAGGGACACTTTCCAGAGGCAGGCCATAAAATACATCATCTATCTGGCAAGTGGCAATGGCTCCCGGATAATATACATCCCTGCTAAAGTTGGTATCTTCCGCTATTAGCTCATTTAAAGGCAGGATGGCACCGATGTCAGCATAGGTATTTAGGCTCTGGGCGGGAATCAGGAAAACATCCGGCTCTGTACCTGCCAATAGCTGCTCAGACAGCCACTCGCTGTAGTCTGCCTTTTGGATGCCTGTAATCATTTTTACCTTGGCACTAGGATATTTCTGGCGGAAAATTTCCAGCCCATCCTCCCAGACTGCTGTGGCATCTCCGTCAGGCACCCCCCAGTAGCTATCAGCACAGATAGCGATAGTAAGAGGCTTTGGCTGGGATTTAGGTGCCAGAAAGCAAATTGTTCCTGCAGACAGCAGGACAATTATAAGGGTAATAAGCTTTTTCATCGTTTTATTTCACCTGCCTTAGTAGCCAATATCATTATACTGGCTGAGATTGTCCCGAGTCAGCAGTACGGTGGGCAGGGCAATGTTTTTTTCAGCGGGGTCTTGTCCTGCCAGCAATTTATATGCCATATCTACAGCCATGGCACCGATACGGCGGGGTTGCTGTCCGGCAGTGGCGGTAATCATGCTGTGAGCAATCATGTTCTTTACATCGGAGCTGCCGTCTACGCCATAGAGCAGGGTTCCCTTCAGGCGGCCTGCGTGCTGCAGGGCAGCCAGAGCACCCATGGCGGTGGGGTCATTGAGAGCCATAACCACATCTATGTCTGGATGTTGGGCCAGCATATTCTCCATGGCTGGCATGGCACGTTCCAGCTGCCCCAGGCAATCCTCCTTGGCTACCACATGAAAGCCGGGAGCATCCTTTACGACGGACAAGAAGCCTTCGATGCGGTCAACGGCGGATTTTGCCTGGTTGTGGGTCAGGAGGGCAATATGGCCAGAGCTTCGCTGCTGCAGCAGATGCCAGGCACATTGCTGGCCTGCTAGGAAATTATCCGATACGATGGTGCAGTCTGCCAAATCATCATCAGGAAGATTTGTGTCGATGGCAATGATTTTAACCCCATGTTGCCGTGCTTCCTCCAGGGCTGGTGCCACGGTGTTGATATCCACGGGATTTACGAAGATAACTTTGACTCCCAGCTTTATCAGCTCACGGATTTCCTCCTGCTGCCTATCATCATGAAGGGAAGGATTCCGAGAAATCAAGGTGTCCCCGTGGGCTTCAATGGCACTACGCATTTCCGTATCAATAATCTGATAAAAAGGATTGTTCATAGTCATATATACGGCACCGAAGATGGTTCGTTTTTCATTTTGGTGCAGGGAAAGATCCCTCTGGGGCAAAACCAGATAGGCAAGACCGCAGGAAAACACCACAGCCACAGTGCAGATCAATATCAAGGCCCAAACAGTACGTCGTTCCATAGCAAGGCTCCTTTGCAAAAATATCTAATGCTATTATAGCAAAGATTTTGCTTCGGGTCTTGGGGGGGAGGAGATTTATGGCAAAATAGAACATATATTGATTTTCAGCATTGTGTGTGGTAAAATAGAAGCAAATAAAGGTGGGAGGTGGGAGCATGGATATAAATATGGCAGAGAGCGAAATGAAGCTCAAGCACAATATCAAAGATACGGTTTTTAGGGATTTGTTTTCAGAGCCAAAGTATCTATTGAAGATGTATCAGGCATTGCATCCGGAGGATGTTTCGGCCACAGAGTCGGATTTGGAAATAGTCACCCTGCAAAGCATCTTTGCCAATGGCATTTACAATGATTTGGGATTTATAGCCAGGGACAGGCTGATGATATTGGTTGAAGCTCAGAGCACCTGGTCGCCCAATATTGTTATCCGTGCATTGATGTATCTTGTGACCACCTACCAGAGGTATTTTGTAGAGAAAAAGGCAAATCTCTACGGTGGCAAGTTGGTTGATATGCCTAAGCCGGAGATATATGTGATTTATACGGGTCCCAAGGACAATCATCCAGATGAGCTATCTTTGCAAAAGTTGTTTTTCCCAGGGCAGAACTGTTGCATAGATGTCACAGCCAAGATGATATATCTAAGCGACAGGGATGACATCATTACCCAGTATATTAATTTTTGCAATATCCTAAATCAGCAGATA
>CAVFWX010000137.1:0-5174 GCA_963626225.1 Anaerotignum sp. | reverse complement strand
TCCAGATGAATCCTATAAAAATCACATAAAAAATTAGCCAAGTCCGCAAGGTGATTATCCAGGGGCTTGGCTTTTTTGGTACGGGGAAAAGGAGAGTAATGTTATTTATCCCGCAGTTGGTCTTTCCAGTATTGTAAATCGTGGTTGTTGAGGGGGAGTTCGATGGAGTCTCCGTTGGTGTAGGAGAAGCGGATTTTGACTGTGTGGGCCAGGCGGATGGCTTCAAAGGTTACCGGTGGGAATTCTGCAAAGAGCTTGTTGGTGTTTTTGAAGGTGGTTTTTTCGTCATAGAAGGCTATGGCGTAGCTAGGCGGAGTTTGCCGTACTATGGCCTGAATATCGTAGATGGCATCGTCGCAGATTAGCAGCAGGGCTGGCTGGAGTTCATCTCCGGCGTAGCGGTAGTCCAGCAATGTGAGATTGGCGGTGGAAATGCGGCCTTTCTCATCCACATCGGACTTAAAGTCAATGTCGCAGTAGGCAGAGAGGCTGTCGGCACTGCGGTGGTCCATCATATAGGTGTAGCCGTAGCCAAAGGCTCCCAGGATAATCAGCAAAATGCCTAGGAGGAATAAAAGCTTGTGTTTCATGGAATAGGTCAAAATCCTTTCTTGATGTGGCAGCTGGTAGCGGCCTGATATATGGGGGTGTGCCAGCTGCAGGGATTATTTCTTAAACATCTTGTTAAGGGCATTTTCCTTGAAGATATTGCCCTGTTCAATATAGCGGTGTACCATCTTTTCGGATTTGTGGCGGGTCTGCCGCATGATTTCCAGGGTATTTAAATCGTGCTGGGCGGCACTGGTGGCAAAGCCTCGGCGGAGGCTGTGTCCGGCGAAATCATCCGGGTTTAGCCCCAGACGTGCCATGTATTTCTTCACGATATCCGCTACTGCCTTGTCATTAAGCTGGGTGTCCCTAGGCAGGCGATTTCGCTTGAAGCCCCTAAAAAGCGGCCCATCCTTGATGCCTGCTGCCTCCATCCAAGCCCTGACAGCCCGTACTGCACAGATTTCCTTATCTGGATTGTATGGAATGGCAATCTGGCTACCGGCACCGGCCTGATCCCCCTTGGACTGAGGTACAAAGACAATCATGCCCTGGGGGCTGAAGGTCAGCTGCTCCACTTGGATTGCCACCAGCTCTGAGCGGCGGAAGGCTCCCGCAAACCCAAGGAACAAAAGAGCCTTGTCCCGCAGGGTTACCAGATCATTGCCGGAGAGCATATCTGCCAGCAGGGGCAGGGTCTCCATCAGGATGGGGGACTTGCCGTGCTGGAAGGTACCTTTTTCTCGGCGAATGGCCTGCATGGCATTGTGTACCATAGGGTGCTTGGTGGGGTTGTTTTCCTGATATCCTGCGGCAATGTGGTTTTCGGAAATGGCCGTTACACGGCGAGAAACGGTATTTGCTTTGGCATGGTCGGCCAGGTCATTGACGTAGTTGACAATATCCTCCGGTTGGCAAGGCAGGGGGGCCAGCTCATGGGCTTGACACCAGTCCGTAAAGTCATTCCAGTCAGCAGAATAGGACTTTAGGGTGTTTTCGCTTTTGGATTTCTGCATGCGGCGTTTGCTTTTGGCAGAAAGGAGGACATTTTGGTTAATGTCCTTATTGTTGTAAAGAAGAAAATCATCACGAACGTTCATAAATATTACCTCATACTTTGAAGGGGGCAGCGGATGCCGTTTTTCGGTAAAGGAATCAGCTGCCGGGGGGGCATCCCCTGATATTAAATTCCTAAGATACAGTTTATCACAAATCATGGTATTTGCAATTAGAAACTATAGCTACTTGAGCTGCTTCCAATCATAAATCATTTGCGAAAAGTCGGGATATGTAGTAACATTATTATGTCGTGTTTTAACACACGAGAAACTAATTGCAGGTGATAAATTTTGGCAAGCAAAATGTTTGATTTGATTAAGGACGATCTGGCACAGCTGGAGGTGGCCCTGCAGGAGGCCGTTTCCGCACCGGAAAAGATAATAACGGAAATTGGCGCCCATCTGGTGGCATCAGGAGGCAAAAGGCTGCGGCCTGCTATTTACTTCCTGGCAGCAAGATGTGGGGATAATTTTGACCTGAAGAAGGCCATGCCTCTGGGAGTGGCTCTGGAGATGATGCACATGGCATCCCTGGTTCACGACGATGTGATTGACAGTGCGGACACCCGCCGTGGCTCTGTTACTGCCAATGCCAAGTGGGGTAACCAGATTTCCATACTGGCAGGAGACTATCTTTTTGCCAAGGCCTTTGCTTTGGTGGCAGAGAATAGCTACAGCAAGCGTGTGGATGTGCAGCTGGCTCATCTTATCTGCGACCTTAGTGCCGGAGAGCTGATTCAGAACAAGGAAATCTACAAGGCATCCTGTGATGTGGAGGAGTATTTCCAGCGGATTGCCAAGAAAACAGCCAATTTTATTGCCATTGCCTGCCAGCTAGGTGGAGATGTGGCAGGGTTGCCGGAAAGCTATATCCAGGCCTTGTATGATTTTGGCTACAATGTAGGTATGGCCTTCCAGCTGACGGATGATTTGCTGGATTTGACCAGCGATACAGCCACATTAGGCAAGCCAGCAGGCAACGATATTCGACAAGGTATTGTGACTTTGCCGGCTATCCGTGCCTTGGAAATCAGCCCGGACAGGGAGGAGCTTCACGCTATCGTCACCAATCCTAATATGACAGATGAAATGGTGGCAAGGGCACTGGAGATTGTACGGGCCAGTGGCGGCATTGAATTTACCAAGGCCAAGACGGAGGAATTCCTTCAGGCTGCGGTGGATGTTCTGCCAGAGAAAATGCCTGAGAATATCAAGGAAGCCTACAAGATGGTAGTGGCCTTTGTAGGCGGACGGAAATTTTAATTTTCATAAATATATAACAAGGGTGTTAGGCATCTGCTTTTTGGGGCAGGTGCCTTTCTGACAAAAATACAGGAGGATAGTGATAAGATGGCCTTTAAGGATTTGCGGGAATATATAGCTGAGCTGGAAAGCAGAGGGATGCTGAAGCGGATAAAGACTGAGGTAGACTGCCAGCTGGAGATTACGGAGATTACGGACCGGGTTTCCAAGATGGAGGGAAACAAGAATGTAGCCCTGCTTTTTGAGAACGTCAAGGGCTATGATATGCCGGTGCTGATGAATGCCTTTGGCAGTATGGAGCGGATGGCTATTGCCTTTGGGGTGGAAAAGCTGGATGACATTGCTGACGAAATGCGGGAAATCCTGAAGCTGCCTTATATTTCCCTGTCTCATAAGAGCGACCTTTTGTCCATTATTCCAATGGCCAAGAAAGCCATCAATTTCCCTAAATACGTGAAAAAGGCTCCTTGCCAGGAGGTGGTTATCACTGATAGTCCATCTCTGGACAAGTTCCCTATTTTGAAGTGTTGGCCGCAGGATGGAGGTTCCTTTATTACCCTGCCTTTGGTATTTACCAAGAATCCAAAGACTGGAAAGCGTAATGTAGGCATGTACCGCCTCCAGAAGTACGATAGCAATACCACCGGCATGCATTGGCATATCCACAAAAACGGTGCAGACAACTGCCGGGATGCCAAGGCCTTGGGTAATCAGCGGATGGAGGTGGCAGTAGCCATCGGTACTGACCCAGTTGTGACCTATGCGGCAACAGCTCCACTACCAAGGGACATTGACGAAATGGTTTTTGCCGGATTTTTGCGGCACAAGTCCGTGGAAATGGTCAAGTGCAAAACCGTGGATGTAGAGGTGCCTGCCGGGGCGGAAATCATCCTGGAGGGCTATGTGGATGTGGATGAAAAGCGTTGGGAGGGGCCTTTTGGTGATCACACCGGCTATTATTCCCTGGCGGACTACTATCCGGTGTTCCATATTACCTGCATTACCCACCGCAAGGACCCAATCTATGCGGCTACCATCGTCGGCAAGCCACCTATGGAGGATTGCTACATCGCCAAGGCCACGGAGCGGCTTTTCCTGCCACTTTTGCAGCAGATGATTCCGGAAATCGTGGATATCAACATGCCACTGGAAGGTGTATTCCATGACTGTATCTTTGTTTCTATCAAGAAAACCTATCCGATGCAGGCTAAGAAGGTTATGAATGCCCTGTGGGGCATGGGCCAGATGATGTTCATCAAGATGATTATCGTGGTGGATGCCCATGTGGATGTGCAGAACGATAAGGAAGTTTGGTGGCGGGTATTCAATAATATTGATGCCAAGCGGGATTTAGTAATGGTAGAGGGGCCGCTGGATGTGCTGGATCATTCCTCCCCAATGGCCAAGTGGGGCACCAAGGTGGGCATCGATGCCACCAAGAGCTGGCCTGAGGAAGGCCATACCCGGGAGTGGCCGGATGAAATCACCATGGATGATACCGTCAAGAAGATGGTAGATGCAAAGTGGGAGGCTCTGGGACTTGACTAAGACTGGACAATCTATAGGCTTTTGGGAGAAAATCAACGCCCATTTGGACAATATAGCCTTTTATCAGACTATCTTTTCCCTGCCCTTTGCCTATATGGCGGTGCTGTTGGCCTCCAAAGGCAGCAGCATTGACTGGGCAACTATGATTTGGGTAACACTGACCATCGTATCTGCCCGCAGTGCGGCACTGGCCCTTGATAATATGATCGACCTAAAATACGATGTGGATCAGCCACGGTTCAAGGAGCGGCCTATGGTGGCAGGTACAGTAGGGCATAAGGATGTATATTTGTTGCTGATACTGTGCTTTGCGGTATTGATTTTCTCCGTGATGCAGCTAAATCCTATCTGCATCAAGCTGCTGCCGGTGGCGGCAGTGCCCTTTATCGTCTATCCCTATATGAAGCGGCTCACCTGTCTGTGCCACTATATATGCGGCATTGCCGTGGCCATGGCACCAGCAGGAGGCTGGGTGGCGGTCACGGGTAGCATTGACTATCCCATGGTAGTGCTCTTTGCCGCTGTAACCCTGTGGATCGGGGGCTTTGACGTAGTATATGGAGCCCAGGACGAGGCGTTTGACAAGGCCCACGGCCTCCACTCCATGGCAGTAGCCATAGGAGCAAAGAACGCCCTGCGTTTAGCCAAAATAACCCATGTAGTGACACTGATAATTTTCTTCTACCTAGGACACCTACTGTCCCTGGGATATTTCTACTTTATCGGTGTAGGCATCGCAGCAGGCGTGCTGACCTA
>CAVFWX010000136.1:0-5262 GCA_963626225.1 Anaerotignum sp. | reverse complement strand
TGGCAGAGGCCAAACGGCTCAACTTCTCCCATGTGCTCCGTGAGGCACTGCAAGCTAAGCTCAGTGTATAGGGATGTGATATTATGCTATCTATAAAAATTGCCAACGCCGTACCACTGTCAGATATGCAGCTGCTGGTTTTCTTTGAAAACGGCGTTATCAAGAAATTCGATGTAAAGCCCATCATTAAGGATTATCCTGAATTTGAAGCACTGAGGGAGCCTGCCCTTTTTCAAATGGTAAAGGTTGAGCCGGGTGGTTATGGAGTGTCCTGGAATGGGGATTTGGATTGCTCTGAGGGAGAAAT
This sequence comes from Anaerotignum sp., assembly GCA_963626225.1. Classification (GTDB taxonomy): domain Bacteria; phylum Bacillota; class Negativicutes; order Selenomonadales; family Selenomonadaceae; genus Anaerovibrio. Next base: position 4,955 of record CAVFWX010000136.1, on the reverse strand, counting down.
CTGGAAAAACGGGGTCGAAATTTAGGCACAACAAAAGACTGCACTATCGGCATCCATGATAATGCAGCCCTTTGCCATATTGTATAATGAAGAGTTGTGGGTATATTGTAGCACATACCGCTTTGTTTCACAACATATCCACGGCACCAAAAAAGCCCGGCAACGTCCGCCAGGCTTTTCCGGGGTTTGGGCTTTTTAATAAAAAGAAGTTGATACAATGATCGAGGACATTATATCACTATCCCGGAATATTAGCAAATTGGTTGACACTCTATGAATGGAGGAATCAACATGGCTGTCTATCAAGAAAAGGACAAGCGCACCTGGCGGTGCGTATTCAAGTATAAGGACTGGACCGGCAAGGTCCATATAACCACCAAGCGGGGCTTTGCCCGCAAAAAGGACGCCCTACAATATGAAATTGATTTCAAGAACAGGGCTGCGGAACGTGCCGACATTACCTTGGGCGCCCTGGTAGAGAAATATCTGGAGGACTACAAGCTAAACCGCAAGGAATCATCCTATCTGACAGTCCGCGCCAGGATAGAATATCACATTTTGCCATACTTCAAGGACATCCCCATCACGGACATAACTCCCTACAAAATCAAAGAATGGCAGAATATCCTCACCCAAAAGGGCATTGGCAGCTCCCTGACGAAGTCTGTAAATGTATCCTTCAGCGCCCTTTTGAACTACGCCGTAAAATATTTCGGCCTGTCAGCCAATCCCTTTGCCAAGACCGGCAAAACAGGCAGGATAAACAAGAAGGTGGATTTCTGGGAGCTGGATGATTTTATCAAGGTGTCAGCCCTCTTTGCTACACCCCTGGACAAGGCAGTTTACAACCTGCTTTTCTGGTCCGGTATGCGGATCGGAGAGCTGGAGGCACTTTCCAAAGAAGACTTTGACCTTGAGAGTAACACCATCTCCATCAGCAAGAGCTATAACCCTGCCACCAAATTGACCACTCCCCCAAAGACTGCTGCATCCATCCGAAAGATTACCATGCCGGCAGAGATCATGGCGCTGGTACGTGAATATCTGGCTACCCTGCTGGAGTGTCCCGAGTACCCCTTCCAGGTCAACCGCCGTGAATCCTATCGGGCACGGCTGGCATCCTATGCCGCCCAGGCAGGCGTAAAGCCTATCACGCTCCACGACCTGAGGCACAGTCACGCCTCCTACCTTATCCGCCACGCAGCTGCATCCCTGCCTACCATAGCCAAGAGGCTTGGCCACAGCTCCCCTACCATCACCCTCAACACCTATGCCCATGTGTACCGGGATAGCGATAGCGAGATAGCTGGCAAGATATCCGATTTCCTGCAAGGTTTGTCAAAAGTTTGTCAAAGCGATAACTAAGCACTAAAAAAGCCCCGAATTACGGGGCTTTTCGTGTGTCTATATCAAATCATGTTCTTCTGGTATGCATCGTAGAGAGCCTTCAGCTCCTCCATCTTGTCATACATCTCAACCTGCAGGCCGGAAGCAGTCTCATAATCCTCCTCCAGCAGAGCGGTCTTCAGCAGAGTGAAGAGGGACTTCTCATCAATGCTGTCCTTGGCCAGGTAGCAACGGAGGCCATTAATCTTGTTCCAGTTGTAGGAATCCTGATCAGTTACATAGTCGGAAACGATTTCCTTGCAGCTGCGAACGATGGCACGGTTCTCAGGAATGATGCGGCTAATCAGCTCAGTCTTCCAGCGGAGCAGTGCACCAGCCTTGAAGGCCTCGATGATGGCATCAGTGAAAGCACCAGCAGCACATACAGCAGCACGCTTCTCAGGATAGTTGTCCAAACCGGACAGGTTCTCCCAAACAGTTGCAGGAGGTGCACCAAAGAGACGGTTACGCTCTTCATCAGTGTAATCCTCGAATACGTCCTTCTCGGAACGATATGCACGATCCTTCTCCAGATAGCCAGCCTCGTCACCAGCCTCCTTGGAAAGCTCAGCCAGCAGCTCGGCAGTGGTCTTGCCAGCGGCATACTTTACGCCGTCCAGAACTGCGGAGTAGATAGCTGCCAGTACCAGGTAGGTATTGGTATAAGGGTTGCAGGCACGGAGCTCGAAACGGGTAGCAGCAGGGCTGTTAATATCACGAATCAGGCCGGCCAGGATAGTACGGTTACGGGATGGAACAGCAGGAGTGTGTCCCAGGGAAGTAACGATACATACAGGAGCCTCGAAACCAGGCTTCAGACGGTTCAGAGAATCGTTGGTAGCAGATACGAATGGGTTAATAACCTCATAGTTCTTCAGCAGACCCATGATAGCACCATAGCCGATAGCACTCATGAAGTCAGCAGTCATATCCTTTGGTGCAAAGAGGTTTACGAACTTGCCATCCTTCAGGATAGCACCCATGCCGATATGGGTGTGCTCGCCGTTACCAGCCAGACCAATCATAGGCTTAGCCTTGAAGGAAACCTCCAAGCCGTTCATGCGGAATACCTCACGGATAAGGGTACGAACGATAAGCTCGTTATCAGCAGCCTGGAGAGCATCAGCAAACTTCCAGTCAACCTCAATCTGCTCACATACGCTTACCATGCGGCCGGACTCGTCCAGATGAGCCTTGATACCGCCAACTTCCTTATGGCCCATCTCAACATTCAGGCCATACTTGTCAAGCAGCAGAACTGCCTGCTCCAGAGCATTGCGGACAATGCCGTGGGTACGCTGCCAATACTGCTCCTGCATAACCTGAGAAGCAGACATCTCCTCGATGTTGGCATCCTCCAGAGGAGTCTTTACCCAGAACTCCAGCTCAGTAGCGGAGGTGAAGCAGATATCCTCTACATCAGCACCATTGATGTGCTCCAGACCGGAGATAGCACCCTGGGTGTGGAAAATATTCAGGAGCTCTTTCTTTACATATTCCAGAGTATCCTTCAAAACAGCACGGGAATCTACACGCTTGCCCTCATGGATCAGGAAAGCTGGAATACGGAGAGTACCAACTGGCTTCTCAGTCTCCTCATCGTAGTTCTCGAAGTTGTAGTCAACAAACCAATTTACAGATGGGTCAATAGGCATATCAACCTTAGCGTTGTTCAGGGTTGCAATGCCGGCCAATACTACAGAAGAACCATCTGTCTGTACTGCGGAACCAGCATAGAAATCATCCATATCCTTCAAGAAGATGCGTACAGGAATCTTCTCGTCGGTGTCGTTGCCGGCATGGTCAATACCAACCAGAGAAACAAATTTGATTTCAGGATGAGCCTCCAGCATTTCAACAATTGCCTTCTTCTCAGAGTTCGCAGGAATGACATACAGTAAATCTTCCATTTTAAAACCACCTTTTCAAAATTAATCTAACTAATCTTGGCAAAAAAATAACCACACAGAACAAGGGAAAGAACTCCCTACATATCTCTGTGTGGCCTCATTGCCTCAGAATATTTAACTTGCTTACAGGTGATATATTAACACATCATCTGTCCTTTGGCAAGCATATTTTTTAAGATTTTTGTATACATTGCATAAAAGCCATTAGCCCTTTTTCAGGAACCGTACCTCTGCACTTTGTCCTAGCTTCATGTTCAGAGCATCCTCCGGAGAAATGGATACCTTGACTACAGTTCTGACTGGCAGGTTTTCTGCTGCACCTTCGGTAGCCTGCTGGGTGGCATCTGCTCCCTTTTCATCGGCAGCCCCCTGTTGGTCAGCTGCAGCTGGTGTGCCCTCCGTATTGGCCTGGCTTTCCTGCTGCTGTGGCTGGGTGATTTCCAGCACCAGCCCCTGATATTTTACCCTGTCCACATAGAAATCCGCAGACTGTCCTAGGCGGATTTTGGCTAACTGTTCATCGTCAGGATAGGCCTCTATCCATACATCCTGGGAGCTGCCTACGCTAGCAATGGTCTGACCTGCCTGCACCTCTGTGCCTACAGCAATATCACCTAAATGCACCACCCCGTCTACAGGAGCAATTATCTCTGTATCTGCTGCATTGCCCTTGGCCTTTTCCAGGGCTGCCTGAGCCTGCTTTACCTGCATTTCTGCCTTCTTGATGGTTTCCGGGCTGGCAGCCTGAACTGTAGTATCATAGGTTACAGAACTTTGGGCAGAGGATACAGAGGCTGCCAAGGCCTGATATTCTGCTGCTGCTTCATCACGCTTTACGGCACTGATGGCCCCCATTTCAAAAAGCTGGTTCATCCGCTCCATCCTAGAGCGAGCTCTCTCTACCTCAGCACTAGATGCACCACTGGCTGGCTGGCTTACTACCCTTGGAGTCTGAACCGTAACACCCTTCTTTACCTGCTCCAGATTTCGCTGGGACAGCTCCACCGTCTGCTGCAGCTGCTTTAGCTGTTCATCGGTAACATTTACCTTCAGACGGGCGATCACGTCTCCTGCCTTTACCTGGTCACCGTCCTGTACCAGCACCTCTGATACAGTGCCGGACACCCTGGCCTTGGCAGCCACCACATTGCTTGCAACCCTGGCATCCATAACTGTAACATCCCCGGTGCCATACTGCATATACCAAATGATGCTTGCCACAGCTACAGCCAAAATCACCAGTCCCGGCACGCCAAAGGCTATCAACTTCTTTATCTTGGGGCTAATATCTATTTCACTCACGACAATCCCTCACATTCCCATTTTATCTTCTGGAAAATTTATTATAATCCCCTAATCTGAAAAATTCAAGCAAAAAGACTCCCTTCGAACAATCTCCGGGAGCCAGTTATTTACAACTATTAGGTAGGCACAAAGTGCATGGAGATGTACCCTAAGGAGACCCTTTATCGACATCGGCACTTAGCGATTTGTGAGCCTTGATAGCGAACAGCTATCAAGCCCCTCACAAGAGCTTAGTGTCCGCTATGTCGATATCGGAGCGAGAGCGAGTCGACGTGGGTACTCTCCATGCACTAAAGCATCTCTTACTGATTAAATTCCCTATCAAAATCTGGCCCTGGCTGGCAGAATTCAGCC
>CAVFWX010000135.1:0-5274 GCA_963626225.1 Anaerotignum sp. | reverse complement strand
AGCTTCGAGTTCCCAGGCCTCAGCGGCATGGACAAGATGGCTGGCATTATGACCAACCTCCGCAGCAAGGCACCTGAAGCTATCGGCGACTACAAGGTTGTGAAGGCTGTTGATTTCAAGAAGCCAGAGGAAACTGGCCTGCCACCAGCCAATGTACTGCTCTATGAGCTGGAAGGCGGTGCTACTGTAATTGTCCGTCCATCTGGTACTGAGCCAAAAATTAAGGCTTATTACACCACCTTGGGCAAGGATCTGGCAGAAGCCCAGGCCCAGAAAGATGAACTGGCCAAGGCCATCGCACCAATCTTCGCATAAAAAATTCACCCTATAAAAAAACACGGTACTGCCTACTTTCTCGTAGAAGTGCCGTGTTTTTACGTGTAATTTTTTTGAGGACGAAAAAGTGCATGGAGATGTACCCTAAGGAGACCCTTTATCGACATCGGTGCTTAGTAGCGATGTCGATATAGGAGCGAGAGCGAGTCGACGTGGGTACTCTCCATGCACTTTGTGCTACCTGTTTAAATAAAATACATTAGCTGCTCGGAGCTTTGGCTTTCGATATTCTGCATAATGTCCTCCAGAGTCACATCGGACAATGCTGCCTTTATAGCCCCATCCAGCTTAGCAAAAACCATGTCCTGCAGGGCCGATTCCAGTTTTGGCTGGGTGGCTTCTACAGTCTTGTCTGCTGGTTCCATCATGGCTGTTTCGATGGAAGCCAGTATATCGTAGGCAGTAATCTCCTTTGGTGCTCTGGCCAGCTGATAGCCACCCTGGGAGCCTTTCAAGGACAGCACTAGGCCACCACGTTTTAGCAGGGCAAAAACCTGCTCCAGGTAAATCTTGGAGATGCCCATTTTCTCCGAAATGCTGATTATGGTTATAGGACTGCCGCCGCTGTAATTCAGTGCCAGATGAGCCATTGCTGCCAGTCCGTATCTTCCTTTGGCAGAAATACGCATAAGAAATCTCTCCTTCTATAATAAGTTATCTGTGTTTATCATAGCAGAATTTGCCTATAAAATCAATATATCATACTGAAATAATATGTTTTCTCAGCAAATATTTCCATAAAATATATTTTGCCTATTGACAAAATAGGACTTTTCCTATATTATGTATTCATATCAATCATATATGTTTATAAAGTTTTAAGATAAATACAAGGAGATGTTTCATATGTCAAAGGTATATAACAGTGTTACAGAGCTGATTGGCCGCACTCCGCTTTTGAGAGCCAATAACTTTATCAAGAAGTATGATTTGCAGGCAGATATACTGGTAAAGCTGGAGTATTTCAACCCAGCCGGCAGCGTCAAGGATCGTATTGCTAAGGGCATGATCGAGAAGGCTGAGGCTGAGGGCAAGCTTACCAAGGATTCCGTTATCATCGAGCCTACCAGCGGCAATACCGGTATTGGTCTGGCCAGCGTAGCAGCTGCCAGAGGGTACAGAGCTATCCTTACCATGCCTGAGACCATGTCCGTGGAGCGTCGCAATTTGCTGAAGGCATATGGTGCAGAGATTGTTCTTACCGATGGTGCCAAGGGCATGAAGGGTGCCATTGCCAAGGCTGAGGAGTTGGCAGCAACAATTCCACACGCCTATATTCCATCTCAGTTCACTAACCCCGCAAATCCAGCTGTACACAAGGCTACTACCGGCCCTGAGATCTGGGAAGATGCAGAAGGCAAGGTTGACTTCTTTGTGGCAGGCGTTGGTACCGGCGGTACCCTTAGTGGCGTAGGTGAGTACCTGAAGAGTCAGAACAAGGACATTAAGGTTGTAGCTGTAGAGCCTTCTACTTCTCCTGTTCTCAGTAAGGGCACTGCTGGTCCTCACAAGATTCAGGGCATTGGTGCAGGATTCGTTCCTGATACCTTGAACACCAAGATTTATGACGAAATTCTTCCTATTGAAAATGAGGACGCCTTCAAATATGGCCGTGAATTTGCCCGTGCAGAAGGTGTGCTGGTAGGCATTTCCTCTGGTGCAGCCCTTACTGCTGCCATCAAGTTAGCTCAGCGTCCTGAGAACAAAGGCAAGACCATTGTGGTACTGCTGCCTGATACTGGTGACCGCTACCTTTCCACCTCTCTCTTTGCTGACTAAGCATCCCCGCTTTTAATAAGCATACCATATATCCTATACCCTATAGAAGAAGGAGGCTTCCCCGCCTCCTTTTTCTCTTGCCTGATATTAATTGCACAACACTCATATATATAGTAGAATAAAATACAAAATCTTGCTAGCTATTTATCTACAGGAGGTACATTATGGCTCTTAGTCCCGAAGTCCGTGCCAAGCTTCAGGCTCGTATTGATGAGCTGAAGAAGCGTATGCAGTACGATGCCAATGATCTAGACTACGAAACTCACCTCAATCAGGTACGGGAATTGCAGAAAATCATTTCTGCAGCTAAATAAGAGGATAGGCAATTAGATTCCTAGTATTTGGTTGCCGAAAGTTTTTAAGCATATAAAAAGCACAGGTACTTATACCTTGATATGCTATTGCATCTTGATGGTATAGTGCCTGTGCTTTTGCAGTTATCCGATGATTATTTTGCTTACTGGGTGATATCCATATTAATCATTGGCTTTAGTTCATCCATGCGGATGAGGATATTGGCTAGGGAAGCCAGCTCTTCTGTGGAAAAAGCCAGCCCTTTGCCCATGCGGCTGTGATCCGGTGACCAGCAGCGGATTTCATGCCGTGGCTTGGCCTCGTTCCAGGATACCATATTCAGCTCTTTCTTCCACCCCTTATTGTCCTCCGACAGTACCCCTACCTGTTTTTCTACCTTATAGGTGATTTGGCTTTCTGCAAATCGCATCATAAAAATAACCCCTATCATATTTTTATTTTATGAATCATGCATGTCATGATTATAATATATCATCTAGTTGGAGTAAAAGAAATAGCGATTTTCAGCATATTTTTATGTATTTTAGGATATTTATATTAATAAATTTAAGTAAAAATTCATATAGATGCTTGCGGAGCTAGATATACCAATGGGTTGAAGATGGTTCTTGGATGTATGTACGATATATCTTTACATAGAATTTACCTTATGACAATATGTTCTTTACCGAGGCAGGCTATAATGAAATCACTAACATATGAAAATGGAGTGATTGAATATGAGAAAGCATTTTTCTGGAAAGAAGTTGCTGGCAAGGTCTGCTAGCATTTTGTGTGTACTGTCTGCCCTGTATAGTACTATGCCACAGACAGCAGATGTATTGTCTGTACCAGTGGCAGTGACTTCTGTGGCTGAGGCGGCTGTCAGCAGCCAGCAGTGGGAGCCGGCAGTCAAGGCAGGCATCAACGATTTCCTCAAGGCCTATGGCAACAAATCTGCTGCCTACAAAGCCGGTGAAAGTTATGCTGTTTTTGATTTTGACAATACCACAGCTATTATGGATGTAGAGGAGCAACTGCAGATTTGGCAGCTGGATCATTTGGCCTTTGCCGTCCAGCCTGAGCAGATGCGTCAGGTTCTGATGACAGGCATTCCTACAGACAAGCTGAATGCTACCTATGGTGCGGATGATGGCGAGGGGACTCCAGTCAAGATTCAGGATGCCATAGATGATGCTGCAGCTGCCTATGGCAGGCTCTACCGCCAGGGAGCAGTAAAGGTACAGGGAAGCCAAGTATCTCCAGAAATTCAGGCCAGCGGGGATTATCAGGAATTTCGTGCCAAGATGCGTTGGCTCTATGATGCCATTGGTGATACTATGGATGCATCTGTTTCCTATCCATGGGTAACCTACTGGTATACCGGCATGACTCCAGAGCAGGTATATCAGCTGGCTATAGCCTGTGACAGCTACTATGGCAATCCAGATCAGGGCCAGACATGGACCAAGGGGAAATATGCCAGTCCAGAGGGAATGTCCTCCAAGGCTGGTGCAGTAAAGGTTGGCTATAAGCTTGGCATTACCGTAACTCCAGAAATCAAAGAACTGTATCGTGAGCTCTCTGACAACGGTATTGACTGTTGGGTAAATTCTGCTTCTCCTGTAGATGTTGTCCGGGCGGCAGTGGATTATTTCCAGATTCCGGGGGTAAAGGGCGTTGTAGGCATGACCAACAAGCTGGATAAGGATGGCCGCTATATCAACGAATACGATTATGACCTTCATGCCCAGACCCAAGGGGTAGGCAAGGCTGATACCATTGACAAGGTGATTGCACCTCTCTATGGTGGACATGGTCCTTTGTTTGCAGCCATGGACTCTCAGGGAGATTTCAACTTCTGCACTGAGTACAAGGATACCAAGGCTGTGCTAGTAGTGAACCGCAAGCGTACCGATGATGCAGCCCTGTGTGCCGGTATTGCCGCTTGGCAGAAGGCACGGCATATTGATCTGGTGGAGGCCAATACCCATGGAGACACGCTTTTCCTCCTTCAGGGGCGCAATGAAAATGCTGGCATCTTCTGGCCGTCTGATGAAACCTTGCTGCTAGGCAAAAAGGACAATGCCTATCTTTCTGACAAGGCACTGAAGGCAGAGGATCAGCTTTCCCAGGGCAGCACCGTCAAGCAGGTACTGAAGGATAATACCAAGTTGGGGGACAAGTATCAGGGATATAAAAATCGCTAAATAAAAGAGCAAAAGAGGCCTCTATGATTTTGCAGAAGCAATATCATAGAGGCTTTTTTGATGTAGCTATTTGGATGCAGAATTACTTTGACATTATCTGGGAGCAGAACAGCATCTATACAGAAAAATATCTGGAGATATGTAGTGAGTTGATGGAATAATAAGAATGCGCTAGGACAATTAGAATTTATTTGCTTTGAAAGAATCAAGGTGTTATAATAAGTATAGAAAAAGGCCACCGGCAGACGGCTTGTTGTCCTCGCCAGTTGGTTAGTACATAAGGAGTAACCGCCTAGTTTGGGGAAACATTAGGGGCGGTTATTTTTTTGCTACAATCAGAATGAGCAACAGAATTAAAAGCTGCATTTCACTCATCAGTATCACCCTCTTTCAGTAGGGATTTATACCTTTCTGCGAGGGTTGCAAACAAACCGCCTGCCGTTTACGGTGGCCAACAGGTGCCGAAGCAGCCTGTCCCGGATATTATATCATCAGTTTGCTAGTTAAGCAAATCGAAAGTTTTTAGACACATAAAAAGGCACAGGTACTTATACCCTGGTATGCGATTGCATCTTGCTGGTATAGTGCCTGTGCTTTTGTAGTTATCCGATGATTATTTTGCTTACTGGGTGATATCCATATTAATCATTGGCTT
>CAVFWX010000134.1:0-5298 GCA_963626225.1 Anaerotignum sp. | reverse complement strand
TAGTTACCGGTGAAGCAACTCCAGAGGCAGCTGATGCCTATATCACCACCATGCAACACAATGCCCAGGTACTGAAAGAAGCCCTGCAGTAAAAATTGCAAAAAAACAAGCTGTCAGCATTACGCCGACAGCTTAATTTCTTTGCAATTATTTATTTACAGCATCCTTCAGAGCCTTGCCTGCCTTGAATGCAGGAACCTTGGCAGCAGCGATTTCGATCTCTGCACCAGTCTGAGGGTTGCGGCCGGTACGGGCTGCACGCTCACGTACCTCGAAGGTACCAAAACCGATAACCTGTACATTCTCGCCCTGTGCCAGGGTCTCCTGTACGGTAGCGAAGAAGGCATTTACAACAGCCTCGGTATCCTTCTGGGTAATCTCTGCCTTCTTGGCAACATTTGCAATCAATTCTGCTTTGGTCATTATGTTTAAATCCCCTTTCGTGTTAATACGAAGTAGATAATACCATATATTTCCTGCTTTGGCAAATATTTCTTAGAACTTTCATTCCTGCCATTATTATATAGTGGAAAATCAGACAATTCTCCCAGAAAAATCAGAAAAAACTGTCTAAATGCTGTTTTTTGAACAATTTTATGGTATTATGTATACAATATTTTAGAAGAAGGGGTATTTATATGCTTATCAATATTGAGCACGATTTTATGAACAAGCTCACTGATACAGAGAAGAATGTTATCAGTTTTATCAATGCCAATGCGGAATCCATCGCCAATATGTCCATCAGTGATGTGGCAGAGGCCACCTACTCATCTCCAGCTACCGTTTCCCGCACCATCAAGAAATGCGGCATTTCCGGCTTTGCTGAACTTCGCTACATGCTGACCCAGCAGGTGGAGACCAAGCAGGACTCTGTAGATGTAAACGAGATTTTCAACAAATCTCTGCTGGAAATCAGCAACACCATTGAATCCCTGTCCATAGACACCATCTTGAAGGCGGTAGAAATACTTAGAAACGCCAACAGGGTATTTATCTTCTCTAAGGGCCTGTCCAACAATGTGGCCTCTGAGCTAGCCTTGAAGCTGCAGGTCATCAATATGAACGTCATTTTCAACAGCGATTCCAATATCATGCAGGAAATCAGCTCCCACGCCGGCATGGACACAGCTGTCATCATATTCTCCATGTCCGGCAGCACACCAGAGCTTATCTCAGCGGCAGAAAAGGCCTCCATGATGGGTGCCAAGCTCATCTCCATCACCTGTGCCCCGGCAGAATTGCCACTGAACCGCCTGGCCCATGTACGTATCAAGGGCTACTGCCACCACAACCGCACCTTTACCAAGGTAGATGTTACCTCCCGCCTGCCCCTCTATGTCATGTCCCGCATTCTGGTGGACTATTTGATGCTCCAATACCAGCAGGATGAGGCCAAAAGACAGGCCAAGGACAAATCCCGCAACAAAAACTTTCATATTTGATTCACGCTATAAAAAAGCAGGGAACACATCCAGCACTGGATACATTCCCTGCCTTTATTTTGCTCTAAATCAAGCCTTGCCTACGGAACCGCAGACTTCAATCTTCTGCTCTACGTACTTCTGAACCTCTTCCATACCCTGCTTGCAGTACTTCTTAGGGTCAAAAGCCTCTGGACGCTCTGCCATATAAGCCTTGGCGCCATTGGTGAAGGCAATACGCAGGTCAGTTGCATAGTTTACCTTGCAGATGCCGTTCTTGACAGCGGTAATAACCTGCTCATCAGGCACGCCGGAGGTACCATGGAGAACCAACGGAATATCCACCATATCATGGATAGTGGCAATCAGATCAGTATTGACCTTAGGGATTCCCTTATATACGCCGTGGGCAGTACCTACGCCGATAGCCAGATAATCAACGCCGGTCTTTTCTACAAAAATCTTAGCCTCGTCTGGATTGGTATATGGATTGTCGTCATCCCCCTCCAGATCGTCCTCCTTGCCGCCGACCTTGCCCAGCTCGCCTTCTACATAAACTCCACCTGGATGGCAAGCATCAACAACACGCTTAGTCAGCTCAATATTCTCCTCAAATGGCAGCTTGGATCCGTCAATCATAATGGAGGTATAGCCGGCACGATAGGCAGCCATGGCACGGTCAAAGCTATCGCCATGATCCAGATGCATTACTACAGGAATCTTGGTACGGGCAGCAGCAGCGGCTACATTGGCATAGTAGTAGTCAACGCCGGCATACTTGATGGTACCAGGAGTGGTCTGCATAATAACTGGAGAGTTCTTTGCCTCTGCAGCAGCCAGCACAGCCATAACCATTTCCATATTCTCAACATTGAAGGCACCAATGGCATATTTGCCCTTTCTTGCCTCCTGGAGCATTTCCTTTGCAGTAACTAACATATTTGATTCCTCCGAAATTACTTCAACATCTTCATAAAGCGTTTGCACATATCACCCAACAGCATAGCAGTCATCAGGTGATCCTGGGCATGAACCATGAGGAAGCACAGCTGCATATCCTCACCGCCAGCCTCTCTGGCAATCATATCAGTCTGGGAGTCATGAGCACTGAGAACAGTCTCAAAACCTTCTTTAATCAATCCCTCAGCCTTGTCAAAATCCTTTTCAGCCATTGCGTCCATAGCCTGCAGGAACTGAGTCCTTGCCTCACCTGCATAGGCTACGATCTCCATAGCCACCATTTCCATATCTTCTTTAGTCATTTTAATTCTCCCCTTTTTACACGTCTTCCTCTGTGGATGGCCAGGTTCCTTTTCCCAGCCTTCCTGCCTATAAAAAAATTCTTAGTACATGATGTTAGCTTTTCCTGCAAAGAACAGCCCTTACATCATAGCACAATATCAGTCGTGGTAGTAGCCCTCTTCCCACTTCTTCTCAAATTCGTCAAAGAGAGCGTCATTTTCGATGCAGTCATTCTCTGGAACCATGGCATCAATCTTGGCAATGAGAGCCTCCTTCTCAGGGGTAGGCTTGTACTCGGCCTTCAGGAATGCCTCCAGAATGTACTCAATGGTACCAACACCCAGTACACGGCCACCGCAGCCAATAACATTGGCATTCAGGTTCTCCTTGGCAGCAACAGCAGTCTGTACATCAGCTACACATGCACCACGGATTCCCTTTACCTTGACAGCAGAGTTGTTGATTCCGATGCCAGTACCGCAGATGCATACACCCAAGTCAGCCTGACCAGTAACAACAGCCTTGGCCACCTTGCGGCCGAAAATTGGATAATGGGTACGGATGAAATCATAGGTACCTACGTCGATAACCTCATGGCCCTGCTTCTTCAGGAACTCAGCAGCCTTAATCTTTATATCAGTAACAATATGGTCACAGCCAATAGCGATTTTCATTATTTATATCCTCCCTATATATCAAAGCTCACGGTTCAGCATGTCGATGCGGATCTGATGGCGGCCTCCGTCATACTCAGTCTTGACGAAGTTCTCAGCCAGCTGGCAGCTCAGTACATCAGCGGTGATGTTGGCACCAAGGGTAATGATCTGGGTGCTGTTGTGATGACGAGTCATGCTGGAGGTATAATCCTCATATACTGGAGCACATACGATGCCATGATTCTTGGCAGCAATGTTGAATGGAACTACGCCATAATCATCAACTACGATACCTCTTGTAATCTCACCCTTCTGCACCAGGTCAACTACATTCATAGTAGCGGTGAAGATATCTGGATCAGATACATCTACAACCTCATAGCCGGCATTGGTCAAATGAGCCTTTACTACATCTTTCAAACGACTGCCAATCTCATTGGCGGAAATTGCAACCTTCATCTTCATATCTCCTTTGTTATTCTATCCTTATCGCCTATATTCTCTAGGCGACTTCCTTACTACACTGTTAGTATAAACCAGCTGGTGGAAGTTTTGTTTTCAGCCTATGAAAGTATTTTCAAAAGGATTTTTTCATGTACTAGAAATACTGGAAGTGTACCCACGTCGACTCGCTCTCGCTCATAACTCGACCTAAGGGATGCTAAGCTCTCGTGAGCAAGCTCACGAATCACTAAGCACCCAGGTCGAGCAATGGTCTCCTTAGGGTACAACTTCCAGCGTAAATATAATAACTCCAGAATATTTATACTAAAAAACTCTGCTGAAAATCAGCAGAGCCTTGGATAAAAATATATGATTGCTTTTATAACTTCAGCCAGATGGCTGGGCGGATGCCTCCCCGAACATCCCTGACATAACTGTACTGGAAGGAGCCGTCATCTCCGGCACTGGCTGCATTGGCTTCATTGAAGCCAGGAGATCTAAGCCACCACCAGCTGCAACGGGCATTGCGGCTTTTATCCCCAAAGGCATAGGTGCACCTGCGACCTTGGTTTACCGGCATATACTTTTGTGCCTCCAGCACGCTAAGGAGGAAAATCTTGTCCTTGGTATCATTGCCTGGATCCGTGTTGCACATAGGATTTTCATCGGCCTTTACCCTGGATTTTTCAATGCGGTGCCTGTCCTGCTCCGAAAAGGCATCCTCCAAGAACTCCGTATTCAGGTATTTGCGAATACTGGATGTTTCCCATGTTACGATGCCCCACCGCTCATGAAAAGGACGGTACTCAAGCACATATTTGCTAAGGAGCAGTGCCTTGTTTTCCTGAATATCCAGTACCTGCCACTCAATAGGATTTTCCCTGCCGGGAATATGACCCATGCACACTGTGCTACCAATCTGTACATCAGTTGCACTAGTTATATGTGCATTACTATTTGGGCTATGCCTAATGGAAAACAGGGTATCCTGTACCCCTTCCAGCAGCTCCTCCAGCTCCTCTGCTGCATCTGCCTCTCCAGCTTGAATGCATTCCATCATGTAGCGTATGCCCTCAGCCAGCAGAACCTTGCCCAGCTTTCTCTGGGCCACTGCATCTCCGCTATCTGCGGCCTCCCCATACCGCTCAATAGCCGTATTATAATTCTTCATAAAAATACCCCCAATGACTACCAGCCCTATCCCCAGGGACTGGTTTAGTCAGACAATTCGCACAAGTCATTCCGTTCAAATTATCTACGACCATTCTACCACCATTCCCTGACCAGTGCAACCAAAAAGCCAGCCATGTTCCACGGAAAGCCTGCTGCACCACGCAAAAAAACTCCCCGTATAGGGTACATATCCTGAAATATATACCTTAACGGAGAGCTTGCCTGAGCTATTTAAAAGCTATATCAGATACCTGCCTGGGCCTTCAATGCCTCGGCCTTGTCGGTGTGCTCCCAAGGGAGATCTACATCGGTGCGGCCAAAGTGTCCGTAGGCAGCAGTCTGGGCATAGATTGGACGGC
>CAVFWX010000133.1:0-5325 GCA_963626225.1 Anaerotignum sp. | reverse complement strand
AGGGCCGATAAGGTGATTTGTAGGAAGTATAAGTTGAGGGAGTGAGTCAGATGGCTAGAAGAATGTTTTCCGACAGGATTACCAGCTCAGCCAGATTCCTCAAGATGCCAGCCATTGCCCAGGCGTTATTCTTTCACCTGGGTATGCGGGCTGACGACGAGGGAGTGGTTGAAGGATTTATTACAACGAGAATCTTGGGAGCTTCAGAGGATGATTTGAGACTCCTAGAGGAAAAGGGCTTTGTAAAAATCCTTAACGATGACCTGGTTACATACATAGAAAACTGGAAAGAGCATAACCTCATAAAAGGGGATAGGCTCAAAAACAGCATATACCACAAGCTCTTGAAAGCTTATCTTGATACTGGCGGACAGTCTGGAAACACTTTGGAAACAGTTTGGAACCAAACCGGAACCATTCTGGAACCAAAGTGGAAACAGACTGGAACCAAAACGGAAACAGTTTGGAACCAAACCGGAACCCTAAGATAAGTAAAGATAAGTTAAGTAAAGATAAGACAAGTAAAGACAAGTTAAGAGAAGATGATGCTGCTGCTAAAGAGAGTACTAACTCGGAGTATACAGGCACCCCTGTGGATAACTCCCAGCAGCAGCCGCCTTTGGCAACCAAGCTGGCTAGTGATGAATCCTTTGGCAAGGTGATGGCCTTCTATCAGGACAACATCCATCCCATTCCCAACCAGGTGGAAGCCGATGACCTCATATCCCTGTATGAGGAATATGGGGAAGAGTGGCTAAGACAGGCAATCAAGGAAGCCGCCCGGAGCAATGCCCGCTCCATCAAGTACATCATTGCCATTCTCAAAAGCTGGTATAGCCGTGGCATGCCTGATCCATGGAACCATAAGCCGCCTGGCAAAGGCAAACCGTCAAAGGAAAAGACGCAGGATGACAGAGCAACAGAGGCATACAGAGGGGCTATGGAAATTCTAGAGGCAGGAGGTTACCAGTATGGAGGATAGAGCAAAGCTGGTAGAAATCGTGAAGCTGCTGACCCCGTATCTCGCAGTATTCCCGGCCTGCAAGCTGGGCGATGCGGGATTGGTGCTTTACGCTAGGTCGTTGGTATCTTTACCTTTGCCGGTGATAGATGCTGCTATGGTAAAGCTCTTGCAGACTCATACCTTTTTCCCAGCTGTAGCAGAGATATTCCAGGAGGCGGATGCCATGAAGCAGCACGCACTGGAAGAGGCCACAGGCAACCACCTGCCAACAGCTGCAGAGGCATGGGCAGAGGTACAGGAGCATGTGAGAAGGTGTGGTGTGTACCAGAAATGGGAATACAGCTGCCAAGAGGTGGAAGATGCCACTACACAGTTTGGACGCTATGAGCTTTGCATGTTGGAGAGTGATGCAGTAAACACTGCAAGGGCACAGTTTATGCGGATATATGAATCTGTCTTGAAGCGTGGCAGGGAGAAGCTGGAGAACCAGCGGGCAATGAATGCCCTGAGCCCTCAGAGCCGTGCTATGCTGGCGGAGAGCCTGATGAAAGTAAAGCAGATTGGTTAGGAGTTATTGATTAGGAGTTGATACAAATGGGTGTTTTAGAATGTGAGTGGGCTGACAACTGCTTCGGATGTAAATACAGTTGGTGCAAGAAATACGGCTCAGATTCTCGTAATGATTTGCATCTGGCTAAGGCGGATATGATTATCGCTACCTTCCCGGATAAAAACTATGGCTACTACAAGGAGAATGACCTGGCTGCCCTGGCAAAGAAGGTAGGTGCCACAGAAGCAGAGGTGTTGAAGCACGCCAACATTGACGGCTGGCTAAATGGTACACTGCTGATATGGGTCAAGGACAGGGCGGATCTGATAAAGCAAATAAAAGCCTATTGGTCTGATGGACGCGTAATGGTTTTTGATAACGTAACCAAGGCGGCGAATTTCTTTGGTACAACAATGCAAGTCATAGTCGATAAGGTAAGGTATAAAAGCATCTACAAAGAGGCTCTGCTGCTGAAGGCAAATACCGACCCCACAGAGGATGAACTTATCTTACTCAGGCGCAAGGTTCCTCCGGTGGGGGATATCCCGGCACCAACCGCCCAGGAACTGGAAGCGATAGCACGCTTAAACGAAGCCCGCAACGAATCACAAGTCAGAAGCGACCTTACCGCCAGCATCCTGTGCACATGGAAAACAGGGGAACAGCTCAGGCTTGATAGCTTGAGCCTGGTGGGTGATGTGTTGCGAATACCCCAGCGTACATACACTAAATGTATAAAGCTAGGGGAAACCTATAGGGGCGTTACTTTAAGCCGATTGATGCCGGTGGAAGCAGCGGCAATGTGTGTAAGTGAGCAAAAAGAAAACCCCGCATAAGCGGGGCGGGCGTTAAGCCATTTCCAGGTTATAAGCCTTGCAGATGGCGTTTTGCAGGAGTTGGGAGAAATTGCCGTTGTGCTCCTGGACAATAGTATCCATCCAGCCAGGGATAGTGACATTCTTGCGAATGCTGCGGGTGTCATTCATCTTCCTGACTGGCAGAGTATCAGCCTTTACAAGAGCCACGGTTCCACCATTGGCAGAGACCTGGGCGGGAGCTGATGGTGCTGGGATATGGGCTTTTGTGTTTTCCAGATTGTATAGGCAGAGTGCTAATGCGTCCTCTGCATTGTCGAAAGCCTCCTGCAGGGTATCACCGTCAGTGTAGCAATGAGGTAAATCTGGAAAATCAACAAGAAAGCCGTCACCGTCTGGAGTGAATACAGCTGGGTAAACATATTTCATAACAAGCACCTCCTGTGAAAACTATACACACTTATACACATAGAGTCAAGAAAGGATTGATGATATGACACTTGAAGAAGAGATAGAGAGTCTGAAATCTCAGGCGGATAGATACCAGCATCTAAGTATGCTGACCAATGCGAAAGAGTGCATGATGCTGGTGGCGTGGCTGGAAGAGCTTGTGGAGTTGAGAAAGAGAATTGCAGATATGGAGGGTTAAAGTATGTCGGTATCAATGTTTATGTTCGGGGGAAGAGTTGATGTATTCAAAGGCGAGCGTGGCATAACTACTGAGTTCATAGAGGTTTTCACCCAAACAATAGATGACCCATATAAATTGAAAATTCCTAATATGACTTGCTGGGGAGAGGTTGGTTTTACAGATATTGTCAATCTGTCGGAATTGAGGCACATAACGATTGAAGGTATCAAAGAAGATTACTTTGTTAATGTGAAAGATGTAAACAAATGCGTGGACAGCTTGAGGTATTACGGATATAAGGTCAAAGTAGAACATGCAGGACTTTATCGGGAGCAAGAGGACAATGATTAGAAATCAATGGGCGGTGAAGGTCGCCAGCCAGCTGGGGAAGCGTGAGAAGCTAGAGCAGGTGGCAGAGGAGTCAGCAGAGCTAGCACAGGCTGCGTTGAAGCTCATCAGGGCGAGGAGAATGTCAGATAATCCTACACCAATGAGCCTGGATGAAGCTACCCAGAACTTTTATGAAGAGTTTAGGGATGTGCTTATTGCCATGCGGGTGCTAGTTAGCCCGGCCAAATATGCTAGTCTGCTGGATGTAGATAATTCACCAAAATTCAAGCGTTGGTACGAGAGATTGGAGGCTAGTAGGAAATGAACGAGGATGTAAGCGAGGAGATTGCAGAGTTTATGGAGCGTTGGAGGCTAAAGCGAGGGCAGAGATTCATTGTCCCTACCTTGCCTGGCTATCTATGGTATATAGACAGCTTTGACTGCCTGTTTTGCAGCAAGCCGGAATGGGACGGGTTCAAGATGGTGGAGGAAGCGGCATGGTTTAAGCGGATTGCAATATCAGTGATCTGGGTGGCACCTTATGAAGAAAAGGAAGGTTTGTTATGAGTTTTGGAAAGAAGTTGAAGAGACAGAAGGAAGCTAAGGTCAGGAAGGTTGCCCAGAAGGTTGTGGAATCCATTGCAGATGCAAGGAAGCGAGGAAGAGCCATTGCAGATAAGCGGCAGTGGGATATGTTCTACTTCTATCAGGCAAAGATATTGACGGCAGCCAGCTACATTATGAATACGCAGTTCGGCTGGACAATGGCCAAGCTAGAAGGTATTGCCACTAGATTCAAGCATTTGGTAGACCTGATATCTGACGGCCCTAAAAATGGCCATGTGTATTTGAAAAGTGAATGGTTGGCGGAAGGGCTGGAACTGGAGTGCAACTACAAGGTTGGCAAGCCAAAGCGACCAGAAGATCCGGAAGACCTGACTAACCTTGAAGCCTGGGTGGAGTGCTACCACAAGACATACGGAGAGGTATTGTGCAACCGCTGCGAGATTATATGGTTGTGGGCACTACATGAGACCTTTGGTTTTGGCAAGAAACGGCTAGAAAAGTTCCATGAACTATTTGAGAAGTTTGACCCGGTAAACGCTCCTATGAAGATGGTATACAACGCCATGGAGCAGTTGGAGAAGCTTAGAACAAGGAAAAAGATTGACGGCAAATGCGGAACAATCAAAATGACTGAGTTCAGAACCCAGCTCAAGAGGCTGGATGTGGATGAAAACGGCTTTGCCAATGGGCTGAATCTCATGGTTCCGGCGAGAAAGGCGGCATAATGACAAACAGCAAGGAAAAGGGTAAGCGTGGGGAACTAGAGTGGTGCAAGGTATGTGAAAAGCAGGGCTACAGCGTAAGACGCACCGCCCAGTATTGCGGAAACACAGGGGAGGCCGCCGACTGTGTCGGCCTTCCTGGTGTTCATCAGGAAGTAAAGCGAGTAGAGAGATTGGATATCCATAAGGCCATAGCTCAGGCGGAAAACGATGCAGGCAAAGAGGGCAAGGGGAATATCCCTATTGTAGCCCACAGAAAGAACGGCACTGAGTGGCTTGTGACCATGAGGGCTGAGGATTGGTTCAAATTGTATGACGGTGCAAGACGGTACCAGGATAAGGATATGGAGGAATAACGTGAATACAGTTGTATTGCATGGAAGATTGGCAAAAGATGTAGACCTCAGGACAACCCCCAACGGCAAGTCAGTGGCTCAGACCACTATTGCGGTAAACAGGCGGACAAAGGATGATGGAGCAGACTTCATTCCGTTGGTAATATGGGGGAAGCAGGCAGAGGTATGGGGACAGTATCTTAGTAAAGGCAGGGAAGTAGCCTTGACAGGCCGTATCCAGGTAAGGAACTACACCGACAAGGACAACAATAGGCGGTACATCACAGAGGTGGTAGTAGAGAACTTCGATTTCTGCGGCTCCAAGGGGAGCAGCAGTGGAGATAATGGCATGGATAATGGTGGCAGTAACCCGTTTGGCAATGCTTTTGGTGGTTCGGTACCAGAGGAAGA
>CAVFWX010000132.1:0-5382 GCA_963626225.1 Anaerotignum sp. | reverse complement strand
TATTCTTCGTCGCTGACAGGCTCCAGCCATTCGTTGCTGCCGCCTTCTGCCGGTACCTCCACTGCTATATGCTGGAACCAGCTGTCTGCTGTAGCACCATGCCAGTGCTTGACATTGGCTGGGATGTTGACCACATCTCCTGCCTTTAGCCTGCGGGCTGGCTGCCCCCATTCCTGATACCAGCCTTCGCCAGCTGTTACCAGGAGTATCTGTCCACCGCCCTTGGCTGCATGATGCACATGCCAGTTGTTGCGGCAGCCTGGCTCAAAGGTAACATTGCCAATATATACCTGCTCCGTGGACAGCATATTCAGATAGCTCTGTCCCTGAAAATACTTGGCGTAGGCATCGTTAGGGCCGCCTGCCGCAAATACACTCATATCCTGCTTTGCCATAGAAATCTCTCCTATTTATATCTCTTGCTAATCTACTAAAAAATCCTCACTGCCGTACCTTATGGGCACAATCAATCGGCATAAACCTCCTGAGCCATGCCAAATGCTGCCCAAGCCTTTGGCCAGCCTGCATAGAAGCCCAGCTGGGTAATAATCTCTGCCATTTCCTCCTTGGTTACGCCATTTTTCTTGGCGGAGGCAATATGGTATTTCAGGGAACTGTCCGTTATGCCGCTGGCTACCAGGGCAGATACTGTTACAATGCTGCGGTCATGGAGGGACAGTACATCGTTTTTGGACCATACCTCTCCAAAGAGAATGTCGTCATTGTACCGGGCAAAATCCGGGGCAAAGTCCCCCAGCCTGTCCCTGCCTGCTGTCTGCACGATTTTTACTGCTTCCCGCTTTTCATTGTCCATTGCTGCCGCCTCCGTAATTACCATATTTGCTGTACTAAATACTGTTGCCGCCAAGATGCCGGCAATCCATTTTCTTGCCTTCATAATATCCTCCTCAATAGCTTCATGCCGTAGTAGCCTATCCAGATGCCACCGCCCAGAATGCACAGGCAGGTAGGATAGAATATCCACGGGCTTTCCAGACCCTCAAAGGAAACGAACTGTGCATTTAGCCAGAGATAATCCCACCAGCCTAGCTGCCAAAAGCTATATAGTCCGTATACTGCTGCCAGCAGCCCCAGGAATTTGAGACATTTGCCACCGATACTGCACCAGTCCATCGTAAGCTTGCCGACAAATTTGCTCCAATGAAGTCCCAGATGCAGCCCCATAAGCACTATGGCCCAGTAAGATGCTGCCAGATGCATAATTCGCCCTAGTGAGATGCCCACTGGGGATGGCACATATCTGAGCACATAATAGGAAATGGCAAGGCTGCTGCATAAAAGTGCCAGCATATCCAACCACAGCAATACCGCCACCACCAAGATAATTACCCTCATAGGGGTATAGTTGCCCTTTGCCATGGCCTTATACCAGGACCAGTTAAGCTTGGTATGAATTCCCAGGCAGATAAACATCAATGTGCCTGCCACCTCATGAGCTAGCAGCGGCCATAGCTGTATGCCCATGCAGAATACCAGCAATATTGTCAGCAGTACATCTATCTGTATTTTGCGTTTTTCTTTATCCATCTAGCTTACTTAGCTGCCTGTACCTTCTCTACCCAGGCGCTGATTTCGGCTCCGGAGCTGCGAACGCTGGAGCCTCTTAAAGCCAAGCCCTCCACTACCTGGGCATCTGGCTCATGCTGCTGAATGGACTGAGGAATCCGGCTCAGGCCGCTGCCTTCATTGGTAACAAATGGGGCAATCTTCTTGCCGGAGAGGTCGTATTTATCCAGGAAGCTGTACATAATCATAGGCATATCAGACCACCAATTTGGGCAGCCAAGGTATACAGTATCGTACTGGGCTATATTTTCTACCTGTCCCTGGAACTCAGGCCGTGCTCCCTCCTGCTGCTCCTGCTTAGCAAGATCCACCACGGCATTGTATTCCCCATCATAGCGATCGTCAGTTGGCTCTACCTTGAAGATATCTGCCCCAGTTGCCTTGGCAATCTCCTGAGCTACATATTCTGTGTTGCCGCTACGGGAAAAATAAACTACCAATGTCTTGTTCATAGCTGCCTCCTCCTTGCTGCTTGCTGCTGCCTGAGTAGCTGCTCCAGCAGTATCCTGCTTGTCTGCACCCTGGCTGCTGCCACAGCCAAAGGCCAAAAATGTCATCATACAAAGAGCCAGTGCTCCCAAAGTCTTGCGTATCTGCATATCCATGCTCCTTTCAGGTGTAACACCCAGCCCCTTCAACTACCTAAGTGCAAGGCTGGTAAGAAAACTCCGTTGCAACTAAGGCAAGCCTACACCTTAAAGTTAGGTTTAAGTCAAGAGGAATTTTGGATTTTCTGCAAAAAAATCCTAACTTTTTCCATATTGCAGCTCTGTAGCCCATGAGTTACAATGATACAAAAAAGAAACCATCAAAGGAGAAACATATGTATAATGAAACCACCGGCTATGTGATTTGCCGTACCGCCCGCAAAATCCATCAATATATGACCAAGCTGCTAGCTGAGCACAATATTACCCCGGAGCAGTGGGTAGTACTGCAAATCGTGGCCAACGAGGAAAATCTTTCCCAGCAGGAGCTTTCCTGCCGATTGGAAAAAGATAAGAATAGCACCAAGGCCTTGGTGGATAGATTGCTGAAAAAGGAGCTGCTGAGTCGGGAAAAAGATTCCACAGATAAGAGGCTGTATCAGCTAAAAGCTACCCAGGCGGGCCATGAGCTGGCCCAGACCATAGCCGCCCAGGACTATGATTTTATCCATAATATAGAGCTGGAGCTATCCTCCCAGGAGCTAAATACCCTCCGGCAGCTGCTAGGCAGGCTGGAAAGCAGCATTACAAAGCGGCTTTAAAGCCCCCTGCCATAGGCACAAAGTATCCTCCACCTGCAGATATATAGGATATCAGTCACCGCATCATATTTGGTTGACAATAGTACGTCAACATACTATACTAATAGTAGTACGATAACATACTATTTAGGGGTGAATTTTTATGGATAAGAATTTGGAACTTTCTCGCAGAAGCTTCCTCAAGGTCAGCCTGGCTCTGACCGCAGGACTGCTTTTTAGCGGTCCACAGGCATTGGCAGCCACCACTGCGGGTACATATCCACAGTCTCCTGATGAGGCTACCGGTGAAACAGCAATGCACTATCTCTTTGACCGCACTTACTTTGAGCCGGTGCAGGTTTTTGACAATCTTTACTACATTGGCTCTATTTCTGTGGCCCAGTTTGTAATACGCACCAGCCAGGGACTTATGATGATTGATTCCGGCTGGGACGAGGCCGATGCTGACCATGCCGCTGCCAGCATGAAAAAGCTGGAGCTGAATCCAGCTGATACCAAATATATCCTCATTACCCACGGCCATAGCGACCACTATGGCGGAGCCCAGTTCTTCAAGGACAAATACGCACCTCATGCCAAGATTGCCATGAATACCGTAGACAGCAACTGGCTGACTGTTATACCTGCCGACAAGGCATACAGCGGCATCCGCCCGAAGATTGACCTAGAGCTCACGGACCGCCAGACCGTCACCCTGGGAGATACCAGTATTTTCATGGTGCTCACTCCAGGGCATACCCCTGGCTGCATGTCCATGATCCTGCCTGTAACAGACCATGGCACCAAGCATACAGTGGCTATCTGGGGTGGCACCGGAACTCCTGCCAATCTGGAGATGAACTACCTGTATCTCAGTGCCGTCAACTATTTTGCCAAATTCACCGCAGATATGCAGGTTGATGTAGAAATGAGTGCCCATGGCTGGGTGGATGATACCTTCACCCGCCTGGAAAGGCTGAAAACCCGCAAGCCAGGCCAGCCACATCCATTTGTCATTGGCAAGGAAAAATACAGCCAATACGAGGATGTATTTAGGAAAATGGCAAAAGAAGCCATCGGAAAATTCCAAGGTTAGCCAACAGCTCCACAAACAACAACACAGCCTCCCGACCATAGGATAGTACCTAACCTATGACTGGGAGGCTGTGCTAATTTTGATAATTCTACTTATTTATAATTACAGACAGCAGTTCATCTATTTGTGCTTCTGTCATGCCGCCATCCACAAGATATTGCCTTGCATAGCCAGCGTAGCTAAGCTTATGAAGCTTTGCTGCATCACTTTCTCCTGACAAATATTCCATGAATTCGTCAAAATACAGTGCGACGACAGCATTGTACTTATCTGGTGTACCATCAGGAGTTATATTGTAGTAATTTGCGTAAGTAATCATATAATCATCACGCATTTCTTCATAGCTGGCACCTGCCAGGGCTTCTATCAGCATGCATACAAAGCCTGTGCGATCCTTCCCCTCAAGACAATGAATGTAGGCCGGTCCCCCTAACTCTGACAGCTTGCAAAGTCCCTTGACTACGCTCTGCTTGTATTTATCCCTAGAATAAGATGCGTTCATATTCAGGGTGATAGTTCTGCCCTCCTCATAGAGCTTCTTGGCATAATCAGAGCTAAAGTTATCCCTGGCGAAATATTTAGGCATTTCCTCCTCTGAATCAGCTAGGTCAATAACACAGGCAATATTATGCTTTGCTAGCAATTCATCAGCGTATGGTGCACGATTTCTTCTATTATCTACAGGTGAAGCACCGCGATATAGGAAATCATCCTTGAGATTCCCCCCCTTTAATGCCCTGAAATTAGCGAATACCTCATCAGAGGCATAATCTCCCCTCTCCATAGAATACTGCTGTCCTATTGCCTTCTGGGTTGCAAGATACTTTGCCTTGGTATTCAGGGTTATGGTCACAGTCATACCATCTTCAAGACCATATGGAGTCCAAAAGTCAGTATTGGCGTTAGCTATCAGCACATGATCATTTCCGTGATATGCTACCACAACCGGCATTCCTGTTTTGGCATAATATCCGTTAAAATATGGCACATCAGTCAATGTCAAGCCATTGCTGAAGGCTATATTCAGGCTGTCTCCAAGGGCGAAGCCTGCAGCAGTAAAATCAGCAGCATCAAGATTGAGAGCAGCACTATCAAACTTTGCATGCTTGTGTATTACAGCTGTGATAACCGCCTTTTCAGAGTCTAAGGTATCAGGTGCAGCTGCATACTCATTGACAGCGGATTTCTCCACTGAAATCAAATTCGGTTCTGCAGCATATGCACTGGTCTTTTGCCAGCCACATAATGCCGCAGCTGCAATAAACACAGCTATTGATAAGCAAATAACTTTTC
This sequence comes from Anaerotignum sp., assembly GCA_963626225.1. Classification (GTDB taxonomy): domain Bacteria; phylum Bacillota; class Negativicutes; order Selenomonadales; family Selenomonadaceae; genus Anaerovibrio. The sequence goes on along the minus strand of CAVFWX010000132.1, from coordinate 178 downwards.
TTAGCTTTTTCAAAATATATTCCTCCTATTCATGACAAATCCTCCTAAATCTATGTTTATATTCTAACACAGATTCAGGAGGAAGTTACAATCTCTAATAACTAATAGCGGAAACTTTCATTGTCTGGATTAAAATACGTTCCCATGCCACTCACCATCCTCTCTTTAGCTTTATTTT
>CAVFWX010000131.1:0-5454 GCA_963626225.1 Anaerotignum sp. | reverse complement strand
AACATCAGTCTCAAAGAGGTTGCTGTCAAGGACAATCATATCTGCATACTTGCCAGTGGAGTTGGCAATAACATCATATTTCATGAAGAGTGGCAGATCCCTGTGCATCAACATTCAATCATCATGCATTATTTTTACATAACCGAAGATGTACGTAAATCTGGCAGGCAACGTATTTCAAAAATGTAGATTTTAGAAAAATGAATTATATTCAGTTTTTGCTTTAAAATTGCCACGCTTTCAGTTATAATATACCACATGAGTCTATTTGGAGGTGTGTGTATGGCTGAAGGCATAGGCAAGCGGGAACAGAAAAAGCTCCTTGCCAAGAACAAAATCATGGAAACAGCCATTGAACTGTTTATAAGCCAGGGCTTCCAGGCCACATCAGTGGCAGATATTATGAAATCTGCCCATATGGGACTGGGAACCTTCTATAATTATTTTGAATCCAAGGAGGAGTTGCTTCACTGTTTGCTGGACAATCTAGCCATCAAGCTGCGGCAAAGGCTGGAGGAGCTGCTGGCACAGGAGCCAAGCAAGGCAGAAATCCTCCGAGAAATGGTGGTAATGACAGCGGAGCTGGTAGATGCCAACCGCTATGTACTACCCCTATTCCTCAGTGCTGGTGAGCGGCAGCAGGAAGGAGAGCCACAAAGCCCAGCCTTTATGAATATGTACCTGCATCTAGTGAGGGCAGGACAGGCCAGCGGCGAATTCCGTCAGGATGTATCCGCAGAAATCATAACAGAGATGTTTCATTCCCTGTTCCAGGCAGCAGCCTTCAGCAGCTTGCCAATGAGCTTTCAGGAAAACATCAACATGAAGCTTCGCCTCGTAATTGATGGAATCAGAGGGCAATCATAACTTTAAGTTTGTTTTGAGCCTAAGGGCATGGAGCTGTACCCTAAGGAGACCATTGCTCGACCTGGGCGCTTAGTGATTCGTGAGCTTGCTCACGAGAGCTTAGCGTCCCTTAGGTCGAGTTATGAGCGCGAGCGGGTCGACGTGGGTACACTACATGCCCTGGGGATTGTGTGTATTATATAGGATGAGTGCAAAATGATTAGTGTAACCAAGCTTTTATTTGCCAGGGAATATTATGGCGACTCCCTGCGATATACCAAGAGTGCCCACGCCATGCGAAACGGTGCCGGAGAGGGCATGGGCCCGGTGGTAGTCTGGAACTCCACCAAAACCTGCAACCTGAAATGCCGTCATTGCTACATGAGCTCTGACAGCAAAAAGTACCAGAACGAGCTGACCACTGAGGAAGCCAAGGCATTTATTGATGATTTGGCTGACTTCCATGTGCCGGTGCTGCTGTTTTCCGGCGGCGAGCCATTGATTCGCCCGGACTTTTTCCAGCTGGCAGAATACGCTCAGGCTAAAGGTGTCCGTCCAACCCTGTCCACCAACGGCACCTTGATTACCCGTCAGGTAGCCCAGCGTATCAAGGATATCGGGGTAGGCTATGTAGGTATATCCCTGGACGGACTTCAGGATGTCAACGACAAGTTCCGTGGGGTAGAGGGTGCTTTTACCAAGGCCATGGAAGGTATCCAGAACTGCGTTGCCGTGGGCCAGCGGGTAGGGTTGAGATTTACCATCAACCATCACAATATCCAGGAGCTGGACAAGATTTTTGACTTTATCGAGGCAGAGAATATCAACCGTGTTTGCTTCTATCATCTGGTATATTCCGGCCGTGGCACAGCCATGCAGGATCAGGATGTAACAGCAGAGGAGTCTCGCCGTGCCATGGATACCATTATTCGCCGCACTAGGGATTTTGAGGAACGGGGACTGGAAAAGGAAATCCTCACTGTAGACAACCACTGCGATGGGGTATATATGTACCTGAAGGCTTTGTCCGAGGGAAATGACCGTCAAGCTCAGCAGATAAAGAAGTTTATTTCCATGAACGGTGGGAACCGCTCCGGCATTGCCTTTGGGGAAGTTGACCCATTTGGCTATGTTCATCCGGATCAGTTTACTCAGCATCATACCTTTGGCAATGTAAGGGACAGGAAGTTTAGCGAAATCTGGCAGGACACCTCCCATCCAATTATGGCAGGGCTGAAGGACAGAAAGCCACTGCTGAAGGGGCGCTGCAGCCAGTGCCAGTTCTTGGACAACTGCAACGGCAATTTCCGCACCAGGGCAGAGGCTGTTACGGGAGATTTCTGGGAGTCTGATCCATCCTGCTACCTTACTGACGAGGAAATCGGCTTGAAGGGTGGTGCATCTAAATGATAGTATCCTGGAACACTACCAACGCCTGCAATATGTACTGCGACCACTGCTATCGTGATGCCGGTTGCAAGGCTGAGGAAGAGCTGTCCACTGCCGAAGCAAAGACTCTGTTGGAGCAGATTGCCAGAGCCAATTTCAAGATAATGATTTTCTCCGGCGGGGAGCCTCTCATGCGTCCGGATATTGTGGAGCTGGTGGCATATGCCAGCAGCTTGGGCCTGCGGCCAGTATTTGGCACCAACGGCACCTTGATTACCCTGGATATGGCAAAAAGGCTAAAGGAAGCTGGAGCCATGGGCATGGGTATTTCTCTGGATTCACTGGACAAGGAAAAGCATAATCAATTCCGTAAATTCCCAGGAGCCTGGGAAGGTGCTGTACAGGGCATGCGAAACTGCAGGGCGGCAGGTCTGCCTTTCCAGATTCATACCACAGTTATGGAGTGGAACAACCATGAGCTGGAGGCCATGACGGATTTTGCCGTGGCAGAGGGAGCAGTGGCACACCATTTCTTTTTCTTGGTACCAACAGGCAGAGCCAAGACCATTGAGGCTGAGTCTCTCAGGGCAGAGGCATATGAGGAAACCCTTACCCGCATTATGAAAAAGCAGCAGGAAGTGCCTATTGAGCTGAAGCCAACCTGTGCACCACAGTTCCTTAGGATTGCAGCCCAGATGGGGGTAAAAACCCGCTTTAGGAGAGGTTGCCTTGCAGGGACGGCATATTGTATAATTAGCCCGAGAGGCAAGGTACAGCCTTGTGCCTATCTCAACATGGAGCTAGGAGATGTGCGGGCAACCCCATTTGACGAAATTTGGAAAAATAGCCAGGTGTTGAACCGTCTCCGCACTCTGGAATACTCCGGAGGCTGCGGTGAGTGCCAGTTCAAGAGAGCTTGTGGCGGTTGCCGTGCCCGGGCTGCCATCTACCATGAGGGAGATTATATGGCAGAGGAGCCATGGTGCCTCTATCATGGTCGCAGAGGCCAGTGATATTTGGTTTATGGTATGGAGCAGGGTTCGTTGCTGGCGGCATCATAGTTGTAGAAGCGGTATAATTTTGTAGAAGATACAGGGGTGCAGTATATGATAAAGATTATTTTTTCTGATATGGATGGTACTTTGCTGGATGAACATAGCCAGCTGCCGGCAGAATTTGATGAGGTAATGGCGGAGCTAAAAAAGCGAAATGTCATCTTTGCCCCTACCAGCGGCCGCCAGTATTGGGCACTGATGCATCAGATGGGCCAGTACAAGGAGGATTTCCTCTTTTTGGCAGAAAATGGTGCCTATTCCTGCTATCAGGAAAAGGAGCTTTTTTCCTCTACCATTCCCAAGGATATCTATATGCCCCTTCTCCATCGTGTAATGGAGCTGCCAAAGATTTATCCTGTTGTCAGCGGCAAGAAATGCAGCTATGTGCAGCGGAAGTGGGAGCCATATTTTGGCGAGCTAAAGAAATACTACACCCAGGCGGTTTATGTGGACAGCTTTGAGGATATAGATGACGAGTTCATCAAGCTGGCTCTGGCGGACAACGAAAACGAGGACTCTGTGAAGAATATCTGGGAGCCTCTGGATGATTTTGCTACCCCTCTGGCCCGTACCCTTAGCAGCAATATCTGGGTGGATTATCTGAACCCAGATGCCAACAAGGGCTGGGCGGTAAAGAAGGTACAGGAGATGTACGGCTTCAAGCCGGAGGAATGTGCTGCCTTTGGTGACTATATGAACGACTATGAGATGATGCAGTCCGTGTACTACTCCTACGCCATGGAAAATGCACACCCTGATTTAAAGAAGGTAGCACAGTTCCAGTGCAAATCCAATGTGGAGCACGGTGTCATGGAGCAGATAAAGGAATTTATCCGCCAGGGATTGATTTAAGATAGATTTGAGGCTTAGCCGACAAATGATTCAAGGATAGAGAATTCGTACAAAAGAGGGATTTTAGCATGAAATACGATTATCATATGCATTTTGAATACGGTGACTATGATGTGGAGTGGGTCAAGGGGTTCTTTGAGGCTGCTGCCGCCAGAGGGCTGGATGAAATTGGCATTACGGAGCATACCCATACCTTTCCGGAGTTCCAGCAGCTGTATTATGATGATTTGATTTTGGACGATTCCTTTGTGGGTAGCTTTCAGCGAAAGTGGTTGAAGAAGAATAAGTTCAAGCACACCTTGGATGATTATTTTGAGTTCATGGCCAAGTTGCGGAGCCTGGGATACAAGGTGAAAACTGGTATCGAGGTCTGCAACTTCCGAAATCAGACAAAAGTGCGGGAAATACTGGAGAAGTATGATTTTGACTACATTATCGGCTCCATTCATTTCATTGATGGCTGGGCCTACGATTCTAGTGAAATCAAGGCGGAGTGGCAAAATCGCTCCTTGAAGGACATCTATGAGGCCTATACCAGGGAGATAGAGCTGCTCTGTGCTGGGGGTTGCTATGATGTGCTGGGTCATCCCTTCAATCTGCGGCTGTACAAATTCCTGCCGGATTTTGATGTAAAGCCATATCTTCTCAGGGCGGTAAAGGCACTAAAGGCTGCCAATATGGGCATTGATGTGAATACCGGTACCCTGTATCGCTATCCAATAGCGGAAATTTCCCCATATCCAGAGTTTATGCAGCTGGCAGCGGAGTACCAGCTGCCCATCATCACCTCCTCCGATGCCCACAAGCCAGAGGACTGTGGCAGCTATATAGATAAGGCCATAGAATACGTCAAAGGCTTCGGCTATACCCAAGGCATGGTATTCGACCATCGGAAGAGAAGTTATGTGGAACTAGGATAAATGCTTGCAAAAAATGCGTAGCTATGATAGTATATAGGCATAGCGAAAGCTACACGTTGTAATCGTTCCATCAGTATGGACAGACGAAAAGGCCTGGTGTTTGCCCGCCAGGCCTTTTCTGTTCCCTATATTTTATAAGCCGGGCCTAGGGCTTGATTTACTTGTGCTAATCACCATGGGAAATTTCTGTCTAGCCACTTGCAAATGTAGTGGGTAACTACACCTGCTATAACAGAAATCAAAAACGCTGTAATCAATTCCAATCAATGACACCTCCTTTCTGAGGAGATGGGACAGATGATGGTGACACAAGGATTATATCACAACTTCATGATTTCTGCTATGTTTTGTTTTGCTCCCTGCCAGGGGGCTTTTTTGTTGCCTGAAATGGG
>CAVFWX010000130.1:0-5606 GCA_963626225.1 Anaerotignum sp. | reverse complement strand
TAGGTGGGGGATGAAAGCGGGTGTGGCGAATTTACGCAAGTAATTGAAGCCACACAATAGATTGTTATTATGCTTTGTAGTATAATCAATGGGAATATATTGAAAGTCAAAGTAGGTGAATTGTCATGCTTAAAGCCTATAAGTATCGGCTGTATCCCAATGCTGAACAGAAAAATATGTTAGCTCGTACTACAGAAATTCAACCTGATTTTTTGCATCAAAAAATCCAGCCAGATGCTGCTCTGACTGGATTTTTATTTTTATATTATTCTGCTTTCTGGGTCAGGATTGCCATGGATGCTACCTTGTCATCCTCAGCGGTCTTCATGATGATTACCCCCTGGGCATCTCTGCCGATAACTGAAATCTTGTCGATACCGGTGCGGATAATGATGCCGTTGGTGCTGATAAGCATCAGCTCCTGTCCTTCACGGACAACCTTCAGGCCAATAACCTCTCCGGTTTTCTCCGTTACTCTCAGGTTGATGACACCCATGGCTCCACGATGGTGGCTGCTGTATTCCTCCACCTTGGTACGCTTGCCATAGCCGCCAGCGGTAACAGTCAAAATCTCACAGTTACGCTTGATGGTATCCATGCCTACCACCTCATCACCGTCACGGAGCTTGATGCCCTTGACGCCACGAGCTACACGTCCCATGGAGCGAACCTCATCCTCGTCAAAGATGATGGCATAGCCGTTTCTGGTACCGATAACGATCTGCTTCTGGCCATCAGTCTGCTTTACGCCAATAAGCTCATCGTCATCATCCAGCTTCAGGGCAATAACCCCCAGCTTTCTGCTGGCATTGAACTCAGACAGCTGCACCTTCTTGACGATACCCTTCTTGGTAGCCATAAACAGGAACCTGGTAGGATCGTAGTTACGAACCTGCAATACAGCGGTAATCTTCTCGTTCTTCTCCAGCTTCAGGAGATTTATCAGGGCTGTGCCACGAGCCTGACGGCTGGCCTCAGCAATCTGATAAGCCTTCAGGTAGTGTACCCGGCCACGGCTGGTAAAGAACATAATGGTATGGTGGGTAGTTGTAATGAGGATATTCTCAACAAAATCCCCTTCCTTGGTGGACATGCCCAAAATGCCCTGACCACCGCGGTTCTGCTTGTTGTAGGTATCCAGCTTCATCCGCTTGATATAGTTGCTGTGGCTGATGGTCAGTACCACATCTTCATCCGCAATGAGATCTTCCTCTTTCATTTCGGACATATCGTAGGTAATGACAGTACGGCGGTCATCGCCATATTTCTCCTTAACAGCCATCAGCTCTTCCTTGATGATGCCCATAATCTTGCTTTCGTCAGCCAGTACGGACTTCAACCACTCAATACGCTTCAGGATTTCCTGATACTCTTCCTCGATCTTCTCCCGCTCCAAGCCAGTCAAACGCTGGAGACGGAGATCCAAAATAGCCTGAGCCTGCTTCTCGCTAAGCTTGAAGCCATCCATCAGGGCATTGCGGGCAATATCCGCAGTCTGGGACTCACGGATGGTAGTAATAACCGCATCCAGATGATCCAGGGCAATATTCAAGCCCTCCAAAATATGTGCCCTAGCCTCAGCCTTGGACAGTTCATATTTGGTTCTGCGGGTAATGACATCTTCCTGATGCTGGATATAATAATGGAGTACCTGCTTCAGGGTCAAAATACGAGGCTGGTTGTCCACCAGTGCCAGCATAATAACGCCGAAGGTGTCCTGGAGCTGGGTGTGCTTGTAGAGCTGGTTCAGCATAATATCAGGATTGATATCCTTCCTCAGCTCAATAACAATGCTCATGCCCTTGCGGTCGGACTCATCCCGCAGGTCAGTAATGCCCTCAATCTGCTTGTCACGAGCCAGCTCAGCAATTTTCTCAATCAAACGAGCCTTGTTTACCTGATATGGCAGCTCTGTTACCACGATGCGAGGCTTGCCATTGGACATAGTCTCAATATGAGCCTTGGCACGCATCTTCACGGAGCCACGGCCGGTGGTATAGGCATCACGGATTCCGGCAGTGCCCATAATCAGGCCGCCGGTAGGGAAATCTGGCCCCTTAATGACAGTCATCAGCTCCTCTACGGTAGCATCTGGATTGTCAATGAGCATCAGCACGCCGTCAATAACCTCAGCCATGTTATGTGGCGGGATATTGGTGGCCATACCTACGGCAATACCGGAGGTACCGTTTACCAGCAGCTCAGGGAACTTGGCTGGCAGTACAGATGGCTCCTTCAAGGACTCATCATAGTTCGGTACGAAATCTACAGTATTCTTGTCAATATCCTGCAGCATCAGCTCCGCAATACGGGCCATACGCACCTCAGTATAACGCATGGCAGCAGGTGGATCTCCATCCACGGAGCCAAAGTTGCCGTGACCATCTGCCAGCATGTAACGCATGGAAAAATCCTGTGCCATACGGACAATGGCATCATATACAGAGCTGTCTCCATGTGGATGATATTTACCAAGAACCTCGCCCACGATACGGGCGGACTTCTTGTATGGCTTGCCGGAGGTCATGCCGGCTTCCTGCATTGCATATAATATTCTTCTGTGAACTGGCTTCAAGCCATCACGGACATCTGGTAAAGCTCTGGAAACAATAACGCTCATGGCGTAATCTATGTAGGAATTACGCATTTCCTGCTCCAGATTTACCGGTAAAATCTTACCATTACCAAAATCCACAATCTCACCTCAAATTTATCAATTACAAACATTTAGCTACTAATTATACCATGAAATCCCCTAAAATAGCAAATTTCCTGTATTGCATAGCAACTTTCTCTGTACCCTGCATAGCTTTGTCTTGCCATAGACATAGACAACCATTTATAATGGAGGCAGTAATAAATATATTTTATAAAGGAGAATGCAAATGTATGCTGAATTAATTGGAGCTATCTCCAATTTCATGTATGGCAAGCTGCTCATTATCATGCTGATGGCTGTGGGCATCTACTATACATTGAGGACAAAATTTATCCAGGTGAGGCTGCTGGGAGAAACCCTGCGGGTTATTACGGAGAAGAAAGCCACTGCAGACAGTGTTTCCTCCTTCCAGGCCCTAATGGTTTCCACCGCCTCCCGTGTAGGTACCGGTAATATTATCGGTGTTTCCACCGCTCTTTGCCTGGGTGGCTTCGGTGCTATGTTCTGGATGTGGATGGCAGCCTTTGTCGGGGGTGGCTCTGCCTTTGTGGAAAGCACCCTGGCTCAGATATACAAGAAGCGGGGAGAGCACGGCAGCTATGGCGGCCCTGCCTACTACATTGAATCCGCCCTGAAAAGCCGTTTTGTGGCCATACTCTTTTCCCTGGCCTTGATTTCTACCTATGGCGTAGGCTTCAATATGCTTTGTGCCTACAATCTCCAGTCCACCTTTTCCGTATTTGAGTTTTACAATCCAGATACCAGCCCATGGGTTATTGGCGGAATTCTAGCGTTACTGGTAGGCTGGTGTCTCTTTGGCGGTGGCAAGAGAATCATCAAGATAACTTCCACCTTGGTGCCTATTATGGGCTGCATTTATGTATCTGTTGCAGCGGTAATTACCATTCTGAACCTGGGCATGCTGCCAGATATTTTCGCCACCATCTTTGCGGAAGCCTTTGACTTCGAGGCTATCTTTGGCGGCTTTACCGGCTCCTGCGTTATGCTGGGCATCAAGCGTGGCCTCTACTCCAATGAGGCCGGTGTTGGCTCTGCCCCAAATGCCGCTGCCGCCGCTGATGTTTCCCATCCTGTAAAGCAGGGCCTGGTGCAGATGTTTTCCGTATTTATTGATACCCTGCTCATCTGTACTGCCACAGCCTTTATGTGCATGACTTCCGGCGTAGAGCCTACGGCAGAGCTGGCCGGTGCACCTTATGTACAGGCTGCCCTGGATGCTGCACTAGGTGAAGGTGCCAGCATCTTTCTGACATTTTCCATGATTCTCTTTGCCTTTACCACCCTCCTAGGCAATCTCTACTATGTGGACAGTGCCCTGGCCTTTATCAACAAGGCAGTTCCTAGCAAGTTGTTTATGACCTGCTACCGCCTGGTGGCTGCATTGCTAATCTTTATCGGTGCCGGTTCCAGCATGGGATTGCTGTGGGATACCTCTGATGTGGTTATGGGCTGCATGGCTATTATCAACCTGCCGACCATTGTTATCCTGGGCGGCCGTGCCATGGCCTGCCTGAAGGATTATGAACAGCAGAAAAAGGCTGGCAAAAATCCTGTATTCAAGGCCTCCAGCATCAATATCAAGGAACAGCTGGATTATTGGAACTAAGTCCCCTATAAAAATCTACACATAGCAAAAGCTGGCAATGTGCCAAGGAGCAATATTCTCCTTGTGCTACACTGCCAGCTTTTTTATGTGCTATATTATTTCAGCAAATGGGTGTAGATGAATCCTTCCCGTACCCCGGAGTCGCTGTAGGTGATTTTCTGGCACTGGAAATGGTCTGTCAGCACCTTGGCTATAACCATGCCTGGCACAATGGTATTGATGCGGTCTGGCACCTGCTTCATCAACAGGATGGCATTATCCCTGTCGATTTTTTCCAGCTTGGAGAAGTGGGCTATCATTTCTCCAAGAGCCTTAGCTGAGATGACCTGGTTCTTCTTCTCCTGATTGTACATGGCGTTGTACAGGCCGCAGGTGCCCTTGAAGGTGCCACCAATCCCCAATATGCCTACGCAGCGTATATCTGCAAATTCTACCGCCTCGGCGAGAATCTGCCCCGCTTTCTTTTCCATTAGGCCTACCTCAAATTCATTGGGCAGTACCGAGCTGCAATATTTAGTACGAAAATCCAATGACCCCATAGGCAGGCTGATTTTGCTGACAATCTGCCTATCCTGAAAATACACCAGCTCCGTGCTGGCTCCGCCAATATCCACCAGCACTCCGTCCTGCTCCTCAATATTGTGGACAGCCCCGGCAAAGTCATAGGCTGCCTCCATATCCCCAGAGATAACCTCCACATGAATGCCGGTACGGCGGATAATCTCCTCCACTGCTTCCTTGCTGTTCTTGCAGTTTCGCAGTGCCGCAGTAGTAAAGGCATCCACATGGTCAATCTGGAAAATATCCAGAAATGCCCTAAATTCAAAAAGCACATCACAAACCTTGTCTATGCCCATCTTGGTCATGACATTGTTGTCAAGATAGGCAGCCAGTCCCACCAAATGCTTTTTCTTCATGAGGAAATCTATCTTGCCATCAGTAATATCATAGATAGCCATGCGGACTGTATTGGATCCTATATCTATAATTCCATGTATCATATTAACATCCTCCAAGACAATATTTGCTTTTAAATATTCGCTACTTAGGGCAAATATCCTTTTATGTTGATAGCTATTTTCAAAATTTGTGCTGCAAGACCATTCATGCTATCAAATTGTATTATTTGTAGGTAAAATTGTATCAAATCTGCCAAAAAATTATGTATCTTTATTTACAAAAACAGCTTGCACAAATGTAAAAGATATGATAACATAATTGTGGGTGAAGCGTTGTGGGGACAACGTGATTTGTACATACTCTCTTGAGTTTTGTGCAGGTGGCAGATGAGGTTGATGCAGAAGGAGCGACGATCGGTTG
>CAVFWX010000129.1:4193-5638 GCA_963626225.1 Anaerotignum sp. | reverse complement strand
GTACTGGCAGAAATTCTACCAGTACCCATAGTTTTTATTTAGATTTACTTCTCCAGTGCATCCCAAGCCGCATTGGCACGATTTACAAATACATTGCGGATAGCCTCATTCTCACCGATGCCATGGATATAGGCAGTTACCTCAATGCCCTCTTTTTCCAGAATGGACTTGTGGGAATCGTCCTCGTCACCAGCCATATCATTGTTGGCATGATCGCCGGCAACCATCATCATAGGCATAATAGTAACCTTCTTGATGTTCTTTGCCTTCAGCTTAGGAATGATGGTCTCCAGGCTTGGCCAGCCCTCAACAGTCTCAATGAATACATTGTCATAGCCCAGCTCCTGAAGCTTTGCCTGAATAACAGAATAATAAGCATTGGAAATATTAGGGGTACCATGAGCCATGATTACGATTCCCTCACCCTTCTTGGTCTTAGGGAACTGGGTAGCCAGAGCCTCCATAGCCTCGGTTACATCATCATCCTGTCCCTCCTGGCCCTGCCAGTACATGAGAGGGGTGCCCAGGGTCATCTTCTTGAAGTTCTGCTTGTAGTTGTGGAACACACCCAAGTCATAATCATACTCCATGCCAGGGATTACATCCAGGGTAGCCAAGGCAACACGGGTATAGCCCTCAGCCTTCAGCTGGTCCAGAGCCTCTTCAGGAGTAGGGAAGGTAATGCCCTCGTTGGCCTTTACACGGTCAATGATAATATGGGAAGTATAGGCAGTAACAACCTTTACCCCAGGATGAGCAGCCTTGATGCCGTCGATGGTAGCATCAATGGTCTTGGCACGAGTATCAGTAAAGGTAGTACCAAAGGTCATTACTACAATGGCGTCCTTGTTGCCAAGGTTCTGCAGCTCAGGGTTCTCGTAGGTGCGTACACCCATCTGGGAAGCAGCCAACAGTGCAGGGGTAGCATCAGTTACCTCTGGGTTCAGCTCATAAGCAGCCTCAGTAGGAGCTACATTGGTAGAAAAGATGGCACCAACTGCTACAGCAGCCACAAAAAATTTTTTCCAGTTTTTCATAAAAGAAATCCCCCTTAAATGATGATAAATATGCGGCAGTCCCCATTAGCCAAAGGATTGCCATATTAACCTCCCCTTTTAGGAGAAGCTGATACCTAAGTCCCCATACATTTCAGTTTTCTTCTATTATATACCTATTGTGTATATCTATTTATCCATATTGCTGTTTTTACGCAGCAGATAAAGGAAATATGGCGTGCCTAAAAAGGCAGTCATGATTCCCACATTTACTTCATGTTTTTCTATCAATATGCGGCCTAATGAGTCGCAAAACAGCAGGAACACTCCCCCGGCTACGATACTTGCAGGCAGGAGATATTTATGGTTTGGCCCCACCAGCATCCGCATCATATGAGGGATAATCAATCCCACAAAGCCGATGCTGCCGCTGATGCATACGCTGGTAGC
>CAVFWX010000129.1:1863-4003 GCA_963626225.1 Anaerotignum sp. | reverse complement strand
CCAATAGTCCAGAACAGGTACTGCTGCAGTTTGTATTCATCCATTACCACCAGCATAGCGGCCGTAATGGCCCCCAGCAGCATCCCAACCACAACGCCAGACAAAAGCAGTGTCAGCACAGGAATCCTGCCATTTCTAGTAGCAAGTCCTATGGTAAGCATTACCGCCAGCAATGCACCAATAAAGGCAAAGGCCGGCATAGCAAACATATTTACAGTATTTACTCCCAAGGTAATGGCTAGCACGGCACCAACTGTGGCACCGCTGGAAACACCAATAATCCCCGGATCTGCCAAAGGATTACTAAAGAGTCCCTGGAGAATACAACCAGAAGCAGCCAGTCCTGCCCCAACCATAAAACCTACCAGAGTTCTAGGAGAGCGGATATACATCAGCACTGCCTCCTGCTGGGCCGAAACCTGCACATCCTGAAAGAATGGCAGCCCTAGCTGCTGGCAGAACCAGGCAGCCACATGGCCAAAGGTGAGATCATACTGTCCAGCAGACAGAGAAAATACCAAGGTAACTACAGCCAGCACAGCCAGAACTATGGCCACAATTTTGCGATGATAGGTCATTTTCCCTCACCGCCCTTCTGACTGATACCGATGATTGTATCCAAAAGCTCCTGCTTTTCCTGGGTCATAGGCATATCCTCTGTATAGATATCTGCATGGCCTGTTTCCTTGTTGGTGGTAGAGCGGATTGCCGTTCCATAACCCTTGGATAAAAGCTCATCTGTCAGTACCTTATTTGGCACATCATCTGCCAGTATCTGCCCTTCTCTTATGAGCATCAGTCTGTTGCAATATCTGGCGGCCAGATTTAGCTCATGTACCACCATGATTACCGTTCTGCCCCTGTAGGACAGCTCTCGGCAAAAGCGGAAAATCTCCTCCTGATAGAAAAGATCCAGTCCTGCTGCCGGCTCGTCTAGGAACAGTACCGGAGTCTGCTGGGCCAGCACCTTGGCCAGCAACACCCGCTGCCTCTGTCCTCCGGACAGTGCCCGTATGGGCCTTTCTGCCATATCCAGCACATCTGTGTATTTCATGCAAGCCTGTGCGATGAGATTGTCCTCATCACTTTGCTGCTGCCACCACTTCTTATACGGATACCTGCCTGCCATGACCACATCTCTGACGGTGTAGTCAAAGGTCAGCTCCACCTGCTGTTGTAGATAAGCAATGCTTCTGGCCAGCTGTCTTTGGCTTAGCTCAGCCACATTTTGGCCGCATAGCTCCACAGAGCCACCAGTTAAAGGCAAAAATCCTCGCAGGGACTTTAGCAAAGTGCTTTTGCCAGCACCGTTTTTGCCAATAATCCCCACAAAATCTCCCTCAGCTATCTGAAAGTTTAGCCCCTTTAGGATGCCCTTGCCATCGCTGTAGCCAGCACAAACATCCTTGGCTTGGATAATAGTCTTCATTGTATACCTCGCTATCATCCAAAGGGCTTATTCTACAGCAGACAAATGCTGCTGATCCTCAAGCTTGAAATCATCCCCATATACAGTATAGGCAATTTCTTGCACTGCAAAGCAAAAATCCTGGGATGCTGTATATATGTAGGAATCCCTTGGCTCCTTGATGCTGCCAGTCTGAATGGCCCTCATCTGCTGGAGGGCAGGATCCTTTAGGTATTTGTCACGAAAGGCCTGGTTGTCAAAAGTACCATGGGCGGTATAGGTTGGCAGGAAGATAATATCCGGGTCCATCTGTACCATCATTTCCTTGGTAACCTTATCTCCACGCTTTAGACCATATTCAGACAGGCAGTTGGTAACACCGGCCCACTGGCAGGCATCATCAAAGATACAGTCCTTGCCGCCATAGTTGCTCATAAGGGATAGCAGCAATACCCGCTTGCGTTGAGCCTGAGGAATCTTGTCCACCTTGGCCTTGATTTCCTGGAGCTTTTCGTCCATCATGGATATAAGCTTATCCCCACGCTGGGGCTCACCTACTGCCTTGGCTATCAGAGTGATATTGTCCCGAACTTCTTGGAGGTTTTTTGGCCCCTTTACGACCACTACCTTGATGCCCATGTTCCGCAGGGAATCCACATAATCTATATCCCCCCAGTCAGAAGCAATAACCAGATCCGGCTCCATGGCCAGGATTTCCTCTACCTTTGGGTG
>CAVFWX010000129.1:0-1622 GCA_963626225.1 Anaerotignum sp. | reverse complement strand
CAGCCGGCAGTCAGTACCAAGGCAAAGACCAGCATCAAAAACGCTGCCCATAGATTCCTTGCTTCCATTTTCTTATTCAACATACTCTCTCCTTTTCTGCACATCTGCAAAAAAAGCTTTTCCCTGCAAATACGGGAAAAGCCATCATCCATAGCCCCTAGGCTACAAAATCCCCTTCCCATCGCTCGCAGGTACAGTAAGGCAAATAGTCTTACTAGTGCCGATGCTATATAGCATCCCACTGTCGGTGATTGTCAAGCAGGCAATTCTTCTGGCTTAGGTTCATGGCATGCTCTACGCCTTCCCAGGTTTCCCCAGTGACATAACTTATGCAAAGCTGCTCCCCCTACAGCGGCGGGACCGCATCGGCTTCTACCGATTTTCTTATTAAGTCTTTACGACACCTGCTCCAAGTATTAAATTGTGCATTTGTACTACCAATTTCTTTCAGTATATGCCTATAGGAGCCATTTGTCAATGCTGTTTATATGAATACATGATATATATGAGCAGGGAGTGTACCATCGTCGACTCGCTCTCGCTCATACCTCGACCTAAGGGATGCTAAGCTCTCGTGAGGGGCAAAATTTATATCCCTTCAACGGATATAAATTTTGGCTCACGAATCGCTAAGCACCCAGGTCGAGCAATGGTCTCCTTATGGTACAACTCCCTGCTCTTCGTTCATCTTGGATTATCATTTGTACAAAAATGACACTGCCATGCCTCATAAACGCTCATAACCAAAAGGACACTGCCGAAGCAGTGTCCCGATTATTTTTAGATTTTCAGACAAGAATCTGATATTACAGCTGAGGACCAGCAGCAACCAGAGCCTTACCAGCATCATTGCCAGTGTACTTGCCGAAGTTCTTAATGAAGCGGCCAGCCAAATCCTTAGCCTTGGTCTCCCACTCAGCAGGATCAGCATAGGTGTCGCGAGGATCCAGAATCTTAGGATCAACGCCTGGCAGCTCGGTAGGTACCTCAAAGTCAAACAGAGGAATCTTCTTGGTAGGAGCCTCGTTGATAGCACCGGACAGAATAGCGTCGATGATACCACGGGTATCCTTAATGGTGATACGCTTGCCAGTACCGTTCCAGCCAGTGTTAACCAGATAAGCCTTGGCACCGTTTGCGTTCATCTTCTTTACCAGCTCCTCGCCGTACTTAGTAGGATGGAGCTCCAGGAATGCCTGACCGAAGCAAGCGGAGAAGGTAGGAGTTGGCTCAGTGATGCCACGCTCGGTACCAGCCAGCTTAGCAGTGAAGCCAGAGAGGAAGTAGTACTGAGTCTGCTCTGGAGTCAGGATGGAAACTGGAGGCAGTACGCCGAATGCATCAGCAGACAGGAAGATAACGTTCTTGGCTGCAGGTGCGGAGGAACCTGGCTGAATGTTGGTGATGTGCTCGATTGGATAGGATACACGAGTATTCTCAGTAACGGACTTGTCAGCGAAGTCAATCTTGCCAGCCTCGTCAACAGTTACGTTCTCCAAGAGAGCGTTTCTCTTGATGGCGCCATAGATATCAGGCTCGGACTCAGGATCCAGGTTGATAACCTTTGCATAGCAGCCGCCCTCGAAGTTGAATACGCCATTGTCATCCCAGCCGTGCTCATC
>CAVFWX010000128.1:0-5640 GCA_963626225.1 Anaerotignum sp. | reverse complement strand
CCATACGGCAAACCTTCCACACAACTGAGCCATCCGCTATGGTGTCATTGAGGGTTAGCCTGTTGATGCTTATTCCATCAGCTGATGTAGTTCCCGCCTGAATACATTTTAGGAAAAAGCCTGGCCTGAGCCGTGTATCATAAAGCAAGTCTCCCACCTTGTAGGCGGTTTCACGTTGCAGGCATCTGGCTTCCTTTTGAATCTGTCTTACGGTGGCCAGCCCATCAGAATCAATATTGATAGTAAAATTTTCAGTGCTTGATACACCTATATACATGCTGTATTCAGCAGTTACATAGGAGCAAAGGCTCTTTGGCGGTACAAAGTCCGGTGCTTCGTCCAAGCACAACATATAAAGGATTTCTCCAGCATCCGGATCCATTGCAAAAAGCCCCAGCTCTCTAGCATAAA
The DNA here is from genome assembly GCA_963626225.1 of Anaerotignum sp. Taxonomy (GTDB): domain Bacteria; phylum Bacillota; class Negativicutes; order Selenomonadales; family Selenomonadaceae; genus Anaerovibrio. The sequence goes on along the minus strand of CAVFWX010000128.1, from coordinate 5,229 downwards.
AACCCTCTGCCACATCAGCAGAACGCAGAATGCCGGATACCTCGCAAACACCATCCTCGGCAGAGGTATTTGTTATAGAAATATCCATTCGAGGTGACTTTAATGCTGTCATTTCCTCAATGTCACTTTTGGTTTCATTTCCATCACCCACCTGGAGCTTTGTCAGCTTCAGGACGGCTCCCGCCTCCACCTTAGCTAGTAAATTTCTGCCTGCGGCTGTCAATACGCCGCCTTCCCATTTTGCCATGTTATTTATCCTCCTTTGTTATAACAGGCTGATTGCCAGCATTAATATGCTTGTATATTGTCGGATTGAATCCATTGAGATACCTAACCTTTACCACAGCATCAGAGGTGCTTTGTGGTAAAGCCCCATGAGCTTTTTGCAGGCCTGATGCTGCTGACGCAAACAATCCAGTATATAAGCCCTCGTTGGCTACCGCCATCGGCATCACTGTCTTTTGGTATTGCAGTCCCGATGCAGTAGCTACCAGCACCCTAGCATGTATATCCTCATCAGCTACAGCCCTAGGCGTTGCGGCTTGATGTTTTGCCAGCCCCACGGCCACAGCTTTGCTTATGTCGGCCCTGACGGTTTCATCACCGGCAAATTCCTGCATGATGTGATACTGCCTGCATGTGCCGATTGCTATTCCCAGCCACAAACTAGCATTTAAATCTATACTGCTGTAAATATCCATAGCCAAATGAGCTGGCTTGTACATTTCCACTGCACCCAGCAGGCCGTACCAGTCATCAGCAAGGCTCTTGGCTATAATAGAGAAGCGGTATTCCTCGTTGTACTCCTTGATGCTCACATCTGCATCATCAGGATAATACCTGGCAGACAGCAGCCGCATAAATTCCACAGTGGATACCTGATTTGACTGGAGCCATAGTAAAATAGCCCTTCGCCGTGCTTCCAGGTCATCCCCTGCCCGTGGAATAAGTCCTATTACCCTTTCCCAGCTTTCTATGCCCTGCTGAGTAGCCGTCTGGATAAATAGTTGATTGGATAGTTCATCCAGCACTAGCCGAAGCTTTTCGTGCTCTCTGCTCAATCCGTCCTGAACTTTTTTAAAGGCTTTATCCTCTGCCAGAAAATCCGGCAAATACCTCAGAACATTTACGGGACTATTTCTAAGAAATAACATTTAGAACCACCGCCCCGCATACCGGCAAGCATTCCTCACTAATGGTTACGCTTGCACTTTGTCCATTCAGCGTAAGATTTTCATAATCATTTACAAGGCCTGTATCCATAAGGATTTTGCCAATTCTTGCCAATGTGACTTTTCTCAGGTCAAAACCGTTGGATCTAAAGAATGCATTTACATCCTCAGTCACCCGCTCTGCACCAACACTGCCATCTATGTTGCAGGAAATATCTATGGCAAACGGTGCGGGACTTACAACTGTCACAGTAGCACCGATGGGCCTTTGAGTCTCAATGTAGTCCGCCGTGGCCTGTATCAGTTCTTCACTGGCGGTCTTGCTGTCTGAGTCTATGATTATCACCTTAACGGTTCCAGGGCCGTTCCATAGAGGAACAACCTTCACCTGTCCTACACCATCAACCGCCAAAGCCCACTGCATGTAATGGTATTTGTTTCCGCTGGTGGCAGGAGTACGCACCTTCAATAGATATCGGCTGCGTAAATCGTCATCTGTCTCTTCATCAAATCCATCATAGGCCGCTTCCTCATTGGTTACGGAGTTTACTCCCTGTATGGAAATAGGGATATTTATTACCGTTTCGGCATCCACATTGCCAACGGCTCCAGCCTCTACCGCTGTCGCCTTGACCGTAATGTATCCGTCATCGCCAATTGTAACAGCTTCATCAGTAGCAAACTTGAATCCGTCAGCGGTAGAAAAAAGAGAACCTTCTGGCACTGTAGCACCTTTGGTTCCCTTTATTTTCAATATCACTATGGCATTGGTAGCGGATTTTCGGATTACGCCGTATTGCTCTGCAATCATGGTAAGGTATTCGCCCCATGATGTATCGGCAAAGGAAGCGTTGTAAAGCTGTTCTAGCTCCACCTCTGTCTTGGCAAACTCTATGCTGTTGGACGAAAGCACATCATATTCAAAGGTACCTTCTATCTTGCTGGCATCCACCTGACTATAGCCCTGGAGCTCCTTTAGAATATCCAGCTGTTCTCTTGCTTCATACACTCACAATCACCTCGCCATATACTGTTGTCATAGAGATTGTACAGGTGAGCTTCGGGCCGTCTATACTCATCTCTACACTGTCTATGCTTTTTATATAAGGGTTTATCATCAGGCAATCAACGATAACCCGCTTCAATTCTTCTTTCCTGTTGCCAGTCTGCATCACGAGGCCAATAAACTGTTTTACCTCGATTCCATACTGCCAGCTGTAGGCAAGATGCTCATAGCGTTCTGTTTTTAGTGCCTTGTACACCCATACCTTTATTGCCTCCTTGCCTGTGACCACAACATGTTTTCCCTTGCCGTCATAGACAAATTTATCCAGGTCGAAGTTCCAAGCATATTCCGTGAACAGTGGCAGGCTGTCCTCTGTGCTTGTTTGGGCTATCATTTCATCTGTAGCACCACTAAAAGGAAATTCCACGCTCATAGCCTTGTCAGCCTCCCTGTTATCAAAAACATTTGTGTTTGGTCTCCTGCACTGTCGGTAACGCCTTCAAGAGGAATCACTCCCACCAGATCACCCGGTACCAGCGTATCAGTCCATGTTTCGTCATTGTCTATTGGGTGATTGTGGCTCTCGTATTCAGCATATCCGCCACCGCCACCCCTGTATGAGGTTTCGCCCACCATATGGCGGGTATAGCCAGGCAGTGAGTAGGAGAATATGTATATTTCTCCTTGTTCAATCACAATATCGTCCACCCTTATAGTCAATGCTGGCGGAGGTGTAAGCACCTTGCCAATTTTCGGCCTTGCTAACCTTTCGCCTTGGGCTATGCCGTGTATCATATCCACCATACTCTCCATTGACTGCTCCAAGGTTGGTATCTGCTTTTCGCTCATTGACCCGGCCTCCTTTGGCTACTTTTCCTGTTCTGCCTTTTCCTCATTCATCAATTCCTCAAATTCCAGCTCCAACCGCATGGTATGTACCCCGTCCTGAAAGCTATGGTCATCCGACTTCACCCAGAACTTGCCGGTAAAGAGATTATCGTGCACCTCTATGGAGTATGGAGCTACCGCCCTATAATCCCCTGTCGCTTCAAGGCTTCCTGTCCTATCAGGCTTAGCCTTTTCCAACAGCTTCTTAATGTTGGCGGCGTTGTCCTCATTTTTGGAGTTTCTATAAACCTCCTGAAACATGGAATAGTTCTTGATGCTGTCGCTGTCCCTTTCGGTGCTGACTGTGTTGCCTTGCTCGTCAGTAATGAGCACCTGGTTGACAATCTTTTCTATGCTTTCGCTGTAACGGCTGTTGGTCAGATTGATTCTATCATCAGCAGTATAGTTGGCTATCATGGTGCCACGTTCCACAATGTCAAGGGCATCACCGTTCATAATGGGGTGGTATTTCTTGCCTGTTTTTTTGCTGGCCTCAGTGTAGGCTGCCATGATTATTTGGTAGCCTGTCTTGGCTGATGCAATGAAGCTGACATTAACTCCCGGGTCTAGGATATTTCCTGCCTTCACCCCCAGCTCCCCGCAAAGTCCCTTAGCAATATCAGCCGGATTTGCGTTTTTGTACTTCTTGGTAGTCTTGGAACGGGTCATAACCCATAGATTGTCATAGGCCAGGACCGTCACCTTTGAAGCCTGTGTGTCCTTGTCTATTCTGTATACATTGCCCCGAAATACCAGTCTGCCGTCCTCGGTATATGCATATACGGTTTCACCGTTATTGATAACATAGTTAGGCAGGTTGGGATCGCGGGCATCCTGTGCATACTCAAATTGCAAGCGTCTGGCCACCTGGAGCCTTGACCCACTCCAGCTTATCTTGTAAACCAGCTTTGATATATCATTGTTTTTGTGCTTGATAATCATCTTATCACCTACAATTTAGGTATTTTTAGCTTCTTGGCAATGCCTCGGCTATTGTTTATAAGCAAATCCTTCATGTTGTTGCTTTCAGCCACTCTACGCCACTTGCTGTACTGGCCATATGCTTTCTTGGCTGCATCCAGCACATCACTTCCCTCATATACCTTAGCTTCGGTGGCTTGTGGTTTGTCGGACTGCCTGTCCTTCAAGCCTGTTGTTTCCTGTATCTTTTTGTTCTCATTGGCATTTTTTATGGTCAGGTCGATGTACTCCGACAGCTCCAGACTGTAATATATATCCCTTGTGCCATCCTTTTCCTGATATTCCAGATTCATAATGGCCATAGACATATTTACCGGAGAATCAGATATGACAATCCGCACCGGCTTCTTGCTTTCCTTCCACTTGGTAAGAAGGTTTATGCATTCTGCCGGCTCTTTTTCATCTCCCACCACAAAGGGATATTCATGGTGGAGGCTAGGGAAAAAACAGCTAAATCGCAGTGTCCTAAGCTTCGGATTGCTAAACACCAGAGCTTCTCCCAGCTGGGTAATGCTTATGGTTTTGTTCATCTGTCCTGATGTAACAGTGTACTCCCACGGAGTTACTGGCAGGGTAATTTTTTCTCCTTCACAAGTTATGGTGAAGGTACGGTAGGAACTGCCTGAACCACCATTGATATAGGAAAGGATATTCAACGCCCTGCCTATGCCTGTCATAAAGCTCATAATCAACACCCCGCATAATTACCCTGTACCAGCATAAACTTTTCTACCAGTGCATGAGCTATCTTGTCTATATCTGCATCCTCCCGCACCGTGAAGCTGTTGCCGGTAATGGTTATTGTAGGTGCTCCTGGGCTGCTGTTGCTATTGTCCCCGCTTATGCTGATGCTGGCAGGAACTCCACGACCCTTCAGCAGGTCGCCATACTTGACTTCATGGTTGATAATCTGTCTTGTTTCGGCGGTAGGGAAAACCTTGCTGCCATCTGGAAGCTGTACCAGTTCCCCGCCGTGCTCATTGATCTGAGCCAAGGCACTTGCCCTGAAGCTGTTGGTGCCGGTAGCAAAGGACGGTACTGCATCAAAGTGGCTGGTACCGGTAGCAAAGGCCTTAGGCCTTGCCCTGAAGTAGCTTGTGCCGGTGGCATCGCTTTCAGGCTTCCCGACAACCCAGTTATAAGCCTTTGCACCTGCAGCACTTACAGCACCGCCGATACTGC
>CAVFWX010000127.1:0-5648 GCA_963626225.1 Anaerotignum sp. | reverse complement strand
GTCACCATATTGAACTTCTGCTTCATGGCATCCAAATCAAATTCCAGCAGCAGGTCGCCCTTCTTGAAGCTATCCCCATCCTTTACATGAACGGTGAAGCCCTTGCCCTGGAGGGATACAGTTTCCAAGCCTACATGGATAAGCATTTCTACGCCTTCGCCGTTGGACAGTACCATAGCATGCTTTGCCTCAAAGAGGGTAAATACGCTGCCGTCAAATGGTGCATAGAGCTTGCCCTCCGCAGGAATTACAGCAGCACCCTGACCTAGAAGACCCTCAGAGAAGGTAGGATCTGGCACATCAGTAAGCTTTACAACCTCACCAGTAAGTGGAGAAGCAATCTCGAACTTTTCACCAGCATTCTGGCGGGTAGCATTTACCATGCTTTCTACGGAAGCAGCAGCGGCAGCACCCTTCAGCTGCTCCTGATTGTCCATCTCCTCAGTATCAGTCAGATCCTCGAAGCCTACCACCCATACCAGCACGATGGCAGTAACGATTGTAGCAGCGGCACCAATCAGCTCACCCAGGAAAGAAGAATCAGAGAAGCCACCTAAAGGGTCAATAGCATTGGTGATGGTCAAAAAGCCTGGCAGGCCCGCAAAGGCATAATAATGAGAATCAAAGAAGGAAACAACGATGGCGCCTACCGCACCGGCAGCACAGCCACAGATAAAAGGCTTCTTCAATCTCAAGGTAACACCGTAAAGGGCCGGCTCAGTGATACCAAATACAGCGGTGAGGGCAGCAGAAAGGGAAACCTCCTTCATACTCTTGCTCTTGGTCTTCAGGAAAACACCGAAGGCCGCAGCCATCTGGGCAATAACAGCCATGGTCTGGGCAGCCTGGAAGGTATCGCAGCCGAAGCGGTCAAAATTGCTAAGCACAACAGGGGTAATGGCCCAATGTACGCCGAAGATAACGGCACACTGCCAGAAGGCACCAACTACGGCATTGGACAGGGCAGGTACTACCTGATAGGAGTAGTTGTATGCCTCAGCAACCAGATGGGCACCGTTGGCACTGATAGGGCCAACCACCAGGATAGTAAAAGGAACCATGATAGCGGCACAGATCATTGGAGTGCCGATAGCCTTGATCACATCAGGCAACCGCTTGTCCACGAAGCTCTCCAGGTAGGACAGGAGCCATACCAGGAAAATTGGCGGCAGCACGGTGCTGGTGTAGGTGGTGGCACTGATCTCAATGCCCAGGAAGCGGATAACCTCGCCCCCGGCCACACGGCCGGCAATATCACCCATCATGCTAGTACACAGGGCGGCACAGCACCACACAGCCACATAGGTATTGCAGTGGAAATACTTGGAAGCGGTAATGGCGATATAAATAGGCAGGAAGATAAACGGTGCCCAGGAAATCATGGAGAAAATCTCATAAGTACCAGTCTTGGCAAATTCCGGCGCAAACTGGGTAGCGATGATAAGTAAGCCCTGAATCAAACCACCCGCTGCCAACACATAGACAACCGGAGCCATGATAGCTGCCATAACGCCGATAATCTTGGAAACGATGCCCGTGTCCTGAGCACCTTCACCCCCGGTGAAATCCCCTAATTTAATCAGCTCCGCATAAACATCCTTGGCATGGGTACCGATAACAATCTGGTACTGGCCTGCCTTCTGCACTACCTGGATAACACCAGGCATAGCGGAAATTTTCTTGGTAGTAACCTCACTTGGGGTATTCTTCAGCACCAGCCGTAGACGGGTGGCACAGTGGGATGCGTTGCTAATATTATCTCCCCCTAGGCAGTCCTTGATGTCAGCTGCCAGCTGGGCATAGTCCCTAATCTTTGCCATAATATAATCCTCTCATTCTACAAAAACATAATTCTTTCAGTTTTAGTGGTTTCAGTTTTTCACGATTGTCCCCAGGTCTCTGTCTGGCGACAATCCTTAGTAATTTTTCTGAATATACTTGCAGTTCAGCTTTCGTTTCAAAAACCAGAAGGTGTTGATTGGCCACCTCAGTACCCTCATAGCCTCAAAAACAGCAACAAAAAACTCGATACACAAATACACTCTTTTCCCATCAGCCTATATCACGGGATACAGCCTGACCTTGAATGTACTGCGTTCGAGTTTTGCCTGCATTACCAGTAACAAGCTCTTTAACAGCTCGCTATTTACTTGCAGAATTATAATATCATTTCAACAATGCTTTGTCAACAGCTTTTTCTTATTTTTGCTGGTTTTTTATTTTTGTTTTAGCTTGTTTGTCAGCCTAACGATATGAACTCCCAGGAAAACCACTTCCTCCCGGGGAATCTCCCTGCCGTGCTGCTTGGCGATAAGGTAACAAATCTTCTCCGCCACCTGAAACTCCTTGGGATAGGCCTGCTCCATACCGCTAAAAACCATCTCCTGACAGGCATCCAGCATCTTGTTTTCCAGCACTCGTTGGGCAAAGAACTGTAAATGGGTGACAAACCGCTGGTAGTTCAAATCATCCTCATCGTAGTTCAGTCCAAAGGAATAGGCCACCAGATCCAGAGCTTTTCGGGTAATATCCGTCATATCCATGGTTCTAGACATATCCCGCTCAAACTCCGAATTGATGATATGCAGTGCTATGGCCGCCGCTTCCTCGCAAGGCATCTTGGCATGAAGCTTCACACAGATAAGCTCCAAGGCACGCTGTCCCAGGGCGTACTCCCTAGGATAGAACTTCCGCACATCGTAGCACATTGGTCCCTCAAAGCAGCAGCCCTTCTCCAGCCTCTCCAAAGCAAAGCTTATATGGTCCGTCAAAGTAATGTAGATATTCTTGTTCAGCTGGCAACCCAAGGTCTTTTTGGCACAGTCGATGATGCTGGCACTGACCTCCATGACCTCAGGCTTAACTTCCAGCAAAAGCTGCTTCAGCCTGCTGGTGCCCTCCCCACTGTCCATGGAAAACCGCTTCTGCACCTTGGCTTCGTCTACTGTATCACCCTTCTTGGCCTGCCACCCCAGGCCCTTGCCCATGAGAATGATCTCCTGCTCCCCCTCCAGAGCACTGATCACGTTGTTGTTCAAAACCTGCTTGATAACCATGAAATACCCCTCTCCTAGTATCTATGGAACTGTTAATGCACCAAGCATCTATAGAACTGCTAGTACACCAAAAAGCTGGAAATTGCACCCTAAAGGAGAGCTCAGCATCCGTTATATCGATACAGAGCGAGTCGACGTGGGTACATTTCCAGCTTTGGAGTTAACTAAATCAATTCTTAGCTGCTTTAGCGGCTTCCTTAGCTTCTTTCTCGGCTTTTTTGGCAGCATCCTTATCTGCCTTTAGGATAGCCTTTTCTTCCTTTTCCTTGGCTTCAATAGCATCTTTCTTATCGTTGATGAAGTCACGGACAAAATCCTTGGTTATCTCAGTATACAGCAATGCGTCACGGGTGGCATTCTTTGGAGCCAGCTTCCGGTAGCCGTAGATAATCTTGTTGGTTTTGGCATTATATACCTCAAAGAAGATATTCAGGCGAGTGCCGTCATTCATGCTGGTGCCGTTGGAAACAGTGGTCACCACATAGGCATCGGCATACATGGCAATATTGTTCTTGTACTCGTTGAATGCCTTCTTGTGATCCAGGCGAAGAATGTCCACATGGCGGGCCACCTTGATGCTCTGAGCCACGTCACGATAGGAAATATAGCTCAGCTCATTCTTCTTGTCAGCCAGGGTTCCCTCCATGAGGATGTCCGGCAAATCATCAATCTCAGGCTCCCCCTCGCTGGTTGGACCGTTGTAGATGGAATCAGCAATAGCCAAGGTCTCTACTTTTATCAAGCTGTCAGCATCAAATACCCGCTTGTCGGTTACTCCGGTGCCCCCTAGCAGTCCGGCAGCAAAGGAAACCTGGGTCCCCAGCATAAATACGCAAAGCATCAGCAAAAGCTGTAGGCTTTTTTTCATAAGAAAAACCTCCCTAGAATTCAAATTAAAATCACTGTATACTTTATTACAATTTCCCAAAAATGTCCATTAAAATTGCATAAGAAAATGGAGATACTACCTGCGAGGCCATTGCCAGTGCAGATACTCCCCCATGAATAATGCTGATATTTTTACCGTCCGAAGATTTTCCTGGCTAATCTCAGGCCTGTTTCCGTAGTGGCCAGTCCCCCTTCGGCAGTTTCCTTGATGGCAGAAGGCATGGAGCGACCAATGCGGTTCATGGCATCAATTACCTCGTCAGCTGGTATAACGGACTCCACCCCTGCCAAAGCCATATCTGCTGCTACCATAGCATGGACAGCAATAAAACCATTTCGCTTGACACATGGCACCTCCACCAATCCTGCCACAGGGTCGCAGGCCAGGCCCAGCAGATTCTTGATGGCCAGGGCCACAGCATGGCTTACCATATCCGGCGTTCCCCCTGCCAGCTGTACCAGGGCCGCTGCTGCCATGCCTGCCGCCGTACCACATTCCGCCTGGCAGCCACCATAGGCTCCTGCAATGGAAGCATTTGCCTCCACCACCATGCCGATGCCTGCTGCCGTAAATAAGGCATCTACGATTTCTGACTCCGTATTGCCGTTCTTCAAGGCGGCAGAATACACTGCCGCCGGCACAATACCGCAGGATCCTGCCGTAGGACAGGCCACAATGCGACCCATAACGGCATTTACCTCGCTGACTCCCACAGCACTGGCGGCTGCTGACAATACAGCCTCCCCGGTATAGCCCTTGCCCCGATAATTGTAGAGCTTTATGGCATCTCCACCAGTCAGGCCGCTAAGGGATTTTTCTTGATTGTGAAGGCCACGATTCAGGGAATCCACCATAACCTGCCAGTTGTGGCCCATGGCCCTGCGCTGCTGCTCCGGCCCTTCCTGGTTATTTTCCTCCTCCCACTCCATGACAATCTGGCTCATGGGGCAGTTGTTTTCCTTGGCCAGCTCCACCAGCTCGGCTATAGAATTAAAGCTTGGCATATCTTGCTCCTTTTCTTCCGTACTCAAATAGCAGGAATGGCAAAGGCCTTGAGAATCCGTGGGATCTCGCTGCAGGCCTCCACCACCTCCGTGGACAGTTCCTCATCGGTTTCTAAAATCATCATGGCTTCCTGGCCACGGATTTTCCGTGATACCTTCATGTAGGCAATATTTATCTTATACCTTGCCAACACAGTGGTCACCATGTTGATAACCCCAGGACGGTCCTTGTGAACTATTACCAGGGCTGGGTATTTGCCAGTGAGATACACCTCAAAATCCCCAATGCGGCTGATGCGAATATTGCCACCACCGATGGAAGCCCCTTCCACCCGTACCTGTCGGCCCTTTTCCCCAGTCAATATCAGTACCGCCGTATTAGGATGGGCCTCCGGTATATCCACTGGCTGAAAGCTGTACTCCAAACCATCTTCCTGGGCAATCTCCAGAGCTTCCCTAAGCCTGCCGTCCTCTGGCTCAAAGCCCATGATGCCACCTATCAAGGCCTTGTCCGTGCCATGTCCCCGGTAGGTCTGGGCAAAAGAGCCATGGAGCAAAATCTCTGCCTTCACGGCCTTCTCCCCCAAAATCTTTCCCGCCATAAGGCCAAGGCGAACAGCCCCTGCCGTATGGGAGCTAGAGGGGCCTATCATCACCGGCCCCACAATATCAAAAACACCCCGCATATCTATCCTCCAA
>CAVFWX010000126.1:0-5726 GCA_963626225.1 Anaerotignum sp. | reverse complement strand
ATGGCTGCCAGAGCAGGGGAGGGCAAAAGTTACTTTCGCAATCCCCATTGACAAAATTCCCTCTTTGTACTACCATAGATACAATATCTATGGATATATTTCGGTTGGTATTAAATTTTTTACAGAAAGTAGGGATTAAGTTGGCATTCTATTTCAGTGAACCATCTCATACCTTTGGCGAGTACCTGCTGGTACCTGGTTATTCTTCTGACAAGTGCATTCCTGCAAATGTCTCCCTGAAGACCCCGCTGGTAAAGTTCAAGAAGGGTGAAGAGCCTAAGATTTCCATGAACATACCTATGACCTCTGCCATTATGCAGTCTGTATCTGACGACCGCATGGCTGTGGCATTGGCTCGTGAGGGTGGCGTTTCCTTCATCTATGGTTCCCAGAGCATTGAGGAAGAGGCTGCTATGGTAGCCCGGGTAAAGAACTTCAAGTCCGGCTTCGTAAACAGCGACTCCAATATCACTCCTGATACTACTATTGCTGAGATTCTTGCACTGAAAGAAAAGACTGGTCACTCCACTATGGCTGTCACTGAGGATGGTACTCCTACTGGCAAGCTCCTGGGTATTGTCACCAGCCGTGACTACCGTGTGACCCGCATGGCTCTTGAGACTCCTGCCAAGGAGTTCATGACTCCTTTTGAGAAGCTGGTTTATGCTAGTGCTGACACTACCCTCCCTGAGGCCAACGACATCATCTGGGAGAACAAGCTGAACATGCTGCCTCTGGTTGACGAGAACCAGCGTCTGGTGTACATGGTTTTCCGCAAGGACTATACCGACAACAAGGAACATGAACTGGAGCTCATTGACAACCACAAGCGTTATATCGTAGGTGCCGGTATCAACACCCGTGACTATGCTGAGCGTGTGCCTGCTCTGCTGGCAGCTGGTGCCGATGTTCTGTGCATCGACTCCTCTGAGGGCTTCTCTGAGTGGCAGCGTATCACCCTCCAGTACATCCACGAGCATTTTGGCGAGGATGTAAAGGTTGGTGCAGGCAATGTTGTTGACCGTGAGGGCTTTATGTTCCTGGCCAAGGCTGGTGCTGACTTTATCAAGGTAGGTATCGGCGGCGGTTCTATCTGTATCACCCGTGAGACCAAGGGTATCGGCCGTGGTCAGGCTACTGCCTTGATTGATGTGTGTGCAGCCCGTGACGAGTACTACGAGGCTACCGGCATCTATATCCCTGTTTGCTCCGATGGCGGTATCGTTCATGACTACCACATGACTCTGGCTCTGGCTATGGGTGCTGACTTTATGATGCTGGGCCGTTATTTCTCCCGCTTTGACGAGAGCCCAACGGATGTTGTAAAGATTAACGGTACCTACTACAAGGAGTACTGGGGCGAGGGTTCCAACCGTGCCCGCAACTGGCAGCGTTATGACCTGGGCGGCGCCAAGAAGCTGTCCTTCGAGGAGGGCGTTGACTCCTATGTACCATATGCCGGCAGCCTGAAGGACAATGTAGGCATTACCCTTAGCAAGATTCGCTCCACCATGTGCAACTGCGGTGCCCTTACCATTCCTGAGCTCCAGGAAAAGGCCCGTCTGACCTTGGTATCTTCTACCTCCATCGTAGAGGGCGGCTCCCATGACGTTGTGCTCCGTGACAGCGTAAACCACTAATAAAATAAAAGCTCATGAGGCAAAACCTCGTGAGATGCTAAATCCCCTGGTTGCATTGCGGCTGGGGGATTTTTCAAAATGTCAATTAAAATAGTTATTGAAAATTGTTTTGCTTTATGGTATAGTGTGAGTAGCTAAAAGATGTTAGGAGCCATTTGGGCACCAAAAACGCCCCCTGGACAGTAGCCGCTGTCCGGGGGGCTTCTCTTTTTGTACGGTTGAGCATCCGTTTTTAGGCTAATTGCTGCCGTATCAACTGTCTAGCCATTTGCAAAGGTAGTAGCCAACTACACTTGCCACAACAGAGATTAAAAAAGATGTCAAGAGTTCCATCCGAGCACCCCCTTTCTGTTGCCAGAATGGGTGCAGCAACGTTACAAGTGTACCATAGTAGTGGTAGATAAAACAAGAAAAATTGTAAGGTGGGGAGGATTTTGGCGGCCTGTGTCGAAGAGTATATATCGAGGCAAGGTATGTAAAAAAATAAAGCCCCGTAAGGGGACGGAAACTTTACTATGTCCATATCAAGCAATACTCCGGCATCGTTAAGTAAAAAACCAAAAGCCCCGTAAGGGGACGGAAACCTGCTATTATAAGATATCGTAATATATCATTGAGGTTAGCGTATAAGATTCGAGAGAACGATTTTAGTGTAAAATTCAATGGCAATAATAATCGAATGGAGGAGATTCAAATGACTAAGAAAACCCCTGTTGACATGAATGAAATGGAAAAGGTAACCGGTGGTAGGATTGAGGTTCCAAAGAATTGGGCACGCCGAACCCATCCAATTGGAGGATGGAAATCAGCATCTTTGGAAAATAAGGGCTTGCAGTTTAACGCCCTAAATGCAAAGGAACAAGAATAACCTGGCGGTGTATACTGGATGAGCTGGAATGGCTTGTCAGCGGTGTAAAAAAACAAAAGCCCCGCAAGGGGGTAGTACCATCTGCTTTTGCAGGTGGTTTTTTCTTTTGGGCAGAATCTGGATGGTGGGCTGCCTATTGGAAAGCACTCCTATCCACGCATCCATGGCGGGAAATGTGGCTTGTTATTGACTTGTCGAAGTGCTATACTGTAAAGGTTAAGATACAATTTTTTCTATCCGGATGGAGGAAGTTTTATGGCAAAGACATTGGCTGAGCTGGCTGCCCTGGTGGAGGGGGCTAGAATAGTTGGCAATAAAGACTTGGAGATTGCAGATATTGAGCATGATTCCAGAAAAATCCTAGAAGGGGCCTTGTTTGTATGCATGGAGGGTGTTCATGTGGACGGCCACAAGTTTATCCCTCAGGCTAGGGAAAAGGGTGCTGTGGCTATTATCACGACTCGTGACATGGAGGCTCCAGAGGGCATGGCTGTCCTCATTGTGCCAGAGCTAAAGGCAGCTCTCCAGACCATCGTGCCGTATTTCCATGATTATCCGGCCAGAAGTATGCGGGTTATTGGCATCACCGGCACCAACGGCAAGACCTCTATTAGCTATATGATACGGGCTATGCTGCGGGCCATGGGCTGCCGGGTGGGCCTCATCGGTACCATTCAGATTATGATTGAGGATCAGGTGCTGCCTATCCACAACACCACTCCGGACGTGGTGGATCTCCAGCGGACTTTGGCCATGATGCGGGATGCCAATATGGATTATGTGGTGATGGAGGTTTCCAGCCATGCACTGGATCAGAACCGTGTAGCAGGTATTGAGTTTGACACTGCGGTATTTACCAACCTGACCCAGGATCATCTGGACTACCACAAGACCTTGGAGAACTACAAAAAGGCCAAGACCATTCTCTTTGACCTGGTGTCAAAGCCTGGCCTAAAGCAGGGCAAGACTGCCGTGGTAAATATCGACGATGCAGCAGGAGAGGATATGCTCTCCCATAGCCAGTGCCGTCACATGACCTATGCTATCCACAAGGACGCTGTGCTAAAGGCAGAAAATATCCAGGTGTTGGCTGACGGTGCCCAGTTTGATATAAAAATCGGTGAGGGACATCTGCCACTGAAGTTGCAGATTACCGGTATATTTAATGTATACAATGTTATGGCAGCTATTGGAGCAGCCATGGCTGAGGGGGTACCTGCCCCTATTATCAAGTCCTGCATGGAGGGATTTGCCTCTGTGCCAGGGCGGTTTGAGCTGGTGCGGGGGGGACAGGATTTTTCTGTCATCGTGGACTATGCCCACACCCCTGACGGACTGGAGAACATCCTGAACACCGCTCGGGAGATTGCCAAGAAGCGGATTATTACGGTATTTGGCTGCGGCGGCGACAGGGACAACACCAAGCGGCCTATTATGGGACGGATTGCGGCGGAGCTTTCTGACTATGTGGTGGCCACCTCCGACAACCCTCGCAGCGAGGATCCCCAGCGTATTCTGGATATGGTGGAGGCAGGCGTAGAGGAAGCCATTGGGGACAAGCCTCATGAGTACATTATCGACCGTCGGGAGGCTATTTTCCGTGCGGTGGAGCTGGCAGAAAAGGACGACATCGTCATCATTGCCGGCAAGGGCCATGAGAACTACCAGATTCTCCATGACAAGACCATTCATTTTGATGACAAGGAAGTAGCCCTGGAGGCTATTGCAGCTAAGGGAGCAAAATAAGATGGCAGAATTTACTTTGGCAGAAATATTAGGTGCTCTCCCTGGGGCAAAGGTGCTGGAAAGGGTTGGCGAAAGTTTTGCTGACATTACCACCGATACCCGGAAAATCACCCCGGGGGCACTTTTTGTGGCTCTAAAGGGTGAGCGTTTCAATGGTGAGGATTTTGCAGCCCAGGCTGTGGCAAAGGGAGCAGCTGGCGTACTGGTTAGCTCTGAGTACGCTGGCACGGAAAATCTGGGGGCGACTGTGATAAAGGCTGCCTCAGACACTCAGCTGGCCTATCAGCAGATAGCTGGCTACTGGCGGAGCAAGTTCCACATCCCTGTGATAGCCATCACTGGCTCCAACGGCAAAACCACCACCAAGGACATGGTGGCCTCTGTGCTGTCGGCACAGTTCCCGGTGCTCAAGACCCAGGGGAACTTCAACAACGAAATCGGCATGCCATATACCCTGTTGCAGATGAATGAGCTGCATCAGGCGGCAGTGGTGGAAATCGGCATGCGGGGGCTGAATCAGATTAGTGCATTGGCTCCTTTTGCGGCACCAAGCATCGGCATTGTTACCAATGTAGGGGAAACCCATATTGAGCTTTTGGGTTCTATTGAGAATATCGCCAAGGCAAAGGCAGAGCTGGTGGAGGCCATCCCGGCTGGTGGCACTGTTATTTTGAACAACGACAACCCATATACTGCTGCCATGAGGGACAAGGCCCCAGAGGGTGTAAAGGTGATTACCTTCGGTATTGACACTGAGGCAGATATAAAGGCTACAGAGGTGGAAAGCCAGGAGGGAGCTACTACCTTCCTGTGCCAGATTGGGGCGGAAGTTCAGAAAATGACCATCCCTATGCTGGGCAAGCATAACGTATCCAATGCTCTGGCAGCTGTGGCAGCTGGGTATTGTCTGGGGCTAAAGCCTGAAACCATCGCCAGGGGTCTAGCGGAGCTGACCATGACCGGCATGCGGTTCCAGTGCAGCAGACTAGGTGAGTACAATATTATCAACGATGCATATAATGCCAGCCCAATGTCCATGGAGGCATCACTGAAAACCTTGAAGGAGCTGACTACCCACAAGGGAAAGAGAGCTGTGGCAGTGCTAGGAGATATGCTGGAGCTGGGCCATGTGGCTGCATCTGCTCACCGCAAGGTAGGAAAGCAGGCAGCAGAGGCTGCAGCAGCTCTGGTGACTCTTGGGGAAATGGGACTGGAGATAGCAGCCGGGGCAAAAGAGGCAGGGCTGGCGGAAGTATACTCCTGCCAGAGCCATGCAGAGGCAGCAAAGGTGCTGAAAGACATATTGCAGCCAGAGGATACCGTGCTGTTCAAGGGGTCCCGTGGTATGGCTATGGAGAAGATAATAGAGTTGATATAATTTTGGAGGAAATCTCAATAACATGGAAACATTATCCTATATGCTGGCGGCGGTGATACTGTCCGCTGGCTTGGTACTGGCAGCTGGCCCTCGC
>CAVFWX010000125.1:0-5743 GCA_963626225.1 Anaerotignum sp. | reverse complement strand
CCATACGGCAAACCTTCCACACAACTGAGCCATCCGCTATGGTGTCATTGAGGGTCACTTTGTTTAGGTAACAATCTTCGTCACCTGTTTTCCCCGCCTGGATACATTTCAAGAAAAATCCAGGCCTTAATCTGCCATCATAGAGCAGATCACCAATCTTATAAGCTGTACTGCGTTGCAGCATTCTGGCAACGCTTTGCATCTGATCCACGGTCACAAGGCCGTGAGGGTCTATATCTATTGAGAGTTTCTCAACATTGGAGATAACAATATCTGTCTTATATTCAACCGTTATGATAGGACCGATACTTTCCGGCGGAATCATGTCGGGGGTATCGGTAGTAAACATGAGATACAGTATTTCCCCTACATCCGGATCCATGGCAAAAAGCCCCAGCTCCCTTGCATAGAATCCTTCTTCCAGGCCTTTGGTTGTCAATGTGCAAGTCAAGGTGCACATGCCATCAATGGCGGTATTGGTGGTAATCCCCATATCCATTCGGGGTTCTTTCAGATCCACCATGCTATCAATCTCATCCTCGGCAACAATACCACTTCCCACCTTGTACTTGGTAATTCTCAGCGGTATTCCTGTTTCTGCCTTTGCCTGCAGTGTTCTCCCCGCCTTGGTCAGAACACCTTTGTTAAAACATGCCATTTACAATTCCTCCTTATGTCTCTGCCTGCAGCTTGACTATTTTATGTATTGTGCCATTTGATGCCAACGGGAGTGCCGCTGTTACTTTCGTATCCTGCGGCTTATTGGCCCGCAAATGAACTGTATGATAAGCAGCTCCACTGCTGCCAACATTCAAGTTTGCTTTAGTTTCGGCATCAGATGCGTATTTAGGCCAAAGTTTTGTCCTTGTATATGTACTTTGTGTACCGCCCATAAATACCGATGCTGCCAGCTGTCCCCCTTGGCCTGTTTTTTGTTTAAGATGATACTGTTTGTGTGTCTCACAAAAAGCACCATAGTAGATACCAGCCTCAGTATTTTTCTTAAAAATCAGTATATCCAGCCAGCTTCTAGTGTTTTTCGATGCTTCTATCATCTTCATAAGAAGCTTTATCTTATCCGTCTGGATTTCTGTTTCCTCAAGCAAAACCCGGAAATAATACTGCATACCATCATATTCCGGCCATTCCTGTATAGTGCCGGTCTGGTACACCGTCTGTATCATTTTTTCCACTGCTGCCGGTGTGCCCTTTATGTGATGCCAGCCTACGGATTCTCTTACCAACCGCCTTTTGGTATCAATATCCATGCCCACTGGCTCATAGAAATCTACATGCCATTGCCATGCCAGCAAGTCAATGATATCCTCCGGCAATTCGTCAAGGCGGGGCAAAAGCAATACTTTGACAATATCCGCCGTTACAGCCTGGAATTTAGCATCCAACGCCTGAGCCACGGCTGTAATCTGCTTATCTGCCATCAGATTTTGTGGCAGTATATCTGCAAGGCTCAGGCTATGCACATCCTTAATCATCTTCCAACCCCTCAAAGACTGCATTTATGCTTCCTATAGCAGCCACCTGAGAGCGGTTGATTGCCGTATATTGTGGCTTGCGTATTTCAGCACGCTTTACACCGGCCGCCCTAAGTCTGTAATACAGCTCAGTTGGGTTGATATCCCTGCCAAGCTTTAGGCTTTGCCAGGTGATAAATTCATTTATGGCAGTATCAACGGATGTCTGTATGGCAGATGCAGCAGTTGCATCCGTGCGGTCAATCCAATATGACAGCTCAATATCGTAAAATACCGCCGTTGGTGCTTCCACTGTTACCTTGTCAGTCAACGGACGCACATCCTTTGCGTTAAGGACTTCACTCACCTGGTTAAGCACCTCCTCTGACGGCAGTTCCCCGCCCTGCATCAGCGGCCGAACAGCCACTTCCCCAGGTGTAGGACTTTCCACCGAAACATCAATTATCAGTGCATTAGCCCTTTTCGCGTGATATTCATAAGCCCCAGTCGGGCCAGCAGTAGAAAACTTTTCCGGTGCTTCCTGTATTCTTAGCCTATATGCATCATCGCTTTCTTCATCGCTACCGCCGTCACTGGTAGTAGTATTGGTTACGCTGGCAACAAAGGCTATGTAATCCACCAGTTTTGTGACTTCCCCAGGTGCATAGCCATTGCCAACATCTCCAACCTGGGTACAGGTAGCCGATGCCGTTGCCGTAAGGCTGCCTTTTTCGATAATAGCCGTTTCGTCAGTGGCAAATATCACACCGTCCCCGGCTGTAGCTCTCGTGCCTGCCGGGATAGTGGTTGCCGTTTCCCTAGCGGTACTGAGGGTAAATTTCAATGTAGTGGCTGCAGCTGATGCCTCCAGCCGTCCTGTGCCTACCAGTAAGCCGATGTGGTCTAAATAATCTCCCTTAGAATAGGCTAGGAGGTTCATTTTGGCCGTTTCATTGATAAGCTCGTATAAATGGGTAATGATGTACACTATCCCCATCAGAAACAGTCTCAGAGGGTCTGCAGCAGCCAGTGTACGTCCCAGGCACTTTTCCACACCGCCGATTACGAAATTTTCTATTTCCTCCGGCTCTATGTCCACAAACTCCACGTCTGCCAAAGTTTTATAGGCCATCTATCTTCACCTGCACTTTCACATTCATTTTTCCTTCTGTTTCCTTGCCGTCATAGACAACCCTTACCACATTGCACCGTGGTTCAAACCGTTTTACCGCTGCCACTATTTCCGCTGTAATGAGGGTCTGGGCACTTGCTATAGGCTTGTCCAGTGCTTCGCAGCTGATGCCAAATTCCCTATACATGGGCACTGTGCCCTTTTCTGTGGTAACTATGGCCCTTACGTTTTGAATGATTTCTTCAAGCTCATTGGCCGGTGCAAAGCTAATCTCAGGCCCTGTACTATTTATTTCCAGTATCATGATTATTCCTTTCTATGCACCAGCATCAGCAACATACTCTTTTAACGTAACCTCAATCTCGGTGACTATGATTCGCCCCAGATTGTCCACCGTATCCACGCTTTCCCCGATGCTTTCAATAATCCATGGGTTCTCTCCCACCGTCTGATTATTTAGCACAAAATACAAAGGCTCAGCTTTCTGGCATTTCTCCCTTACTTTTGCCACTTCTTCCCGTGGATCCACACCAATCTGCATGGCAAATTGCATGGTAAAGGTGATTTCCTCTAAATCAGGGCCGATATATTCGAGAATGGGCTTTTGGCCTATAATAGCGTGACTGGTGTATCTGGCTTTAGTGTTTTGCTTGAGGTTATTGAAAGTAATTACCTTATTGCTGGATACAGTAAAGGCAATATCTCCCAAAGCCCCAAGTGCTGTATATACACCCCAGCTTGATAGTTTGGCAGTCAGGTCACTAAGCAAGGTGGCTCCCATCTGCTGCAGGCTTTTTTGTACGTTGCTTTTGTAGCTATTGGTCATGCTTGATAAAAAGCTCATTTTCAACCTCCTGCAAATACGTTAGGAGAGCCACCTGTGTGGCTGCCACCCATGCCACAAGATATGCACACCGTGCCGTCTCCTATCCTCGTGAGACCTCTGCCGTTGACAAATACGCTGGCTGATGCACCTGTACTCTGAAATGTTCCACCATGAGGGCAATTTGTAGGGCCTGTATCGTTTTTGCGGTGTGCTCCTAGTCCATTGATAAAAACATTCCCCGATACAGCGGCATTGGTTCCGCTTCTCCCATGAGGACAACACGGCAAGCCCACATTACATGTGCCTGTTGTGCCGTCTCCCAGTCTTGTAGCTGCCGGCATCTTTCTCACCTCGATACTAATTCAAATAGATATTTGCACCCTTTATGTATATATCCCCGGTGCAATTTATGGTCATGCTGTGGCTTTCCCGATTGTACTCAATAAATGAGCCGTCACCGAAATCCACCCGCCTAATTTCTGCATTTTTTACTTGAGGAGCTGCTTCATCAGAGAACCAACTACCCAAAATCCAGCCACTAGAAAAATTCTTATCATTTGCCTCGCACAAGCAAACCACCTGGTCATTGATATCCGGTATCCAATAATCTTTCAGCTTGCCACTGCCACGATTTAGCAAATGATATTCCGCTGAAATGTCATTGTCCTTTTCCTGAAATATAACTCTTGCAGTTCCATTGGCGGGATTGACGCTGGAAACAACCCCCTTGCGAACAATGTTCCTAATAATCTTGTCAGTATCCATTCAGGCACCTCTTTAGTTCAACGCTTGTTGTATATCCGTTACCTATGGCATGGGTCGAATTACATATAATGTATTTCCCATCGTATATGTAGAAGCCTTGAAGCTGTACTGTTAGCCCTGCCAGGAGGCTGGTGTTGCCTGCCGTCTGGATTGACACTTTCACTTCCTCCTGGTTCTTTGCCCGTAGCTTCTTCTTGGCCAGCTTTTCGGCTTCTTCCACGGTAGATACCTTCTCATTGACTTCTAAAGTCATGCCCTGTTCTTTGTTGGGGTCGGTATAGGTGTACTCTATGAGTTCATTCTTTTGCCCCTGCTTATATTTCACATGGCAGGCCTTGTAAATCTCATGAATGGTGCTCTTGCCCTGGAAGCTAAGTATATTGCTTTGCCCCTTGATAAGAGTGGCAACAGGGTCTTTTTTTTCAAATTCTGCAATGTCGAAAATGGCAATTTTACCATCTGTCACCTTTAAGGCTAGTCCTGCATCCTTGCAAAGCTTCAACAACAGGGACAAATCTGTTTGTTCTGACTGTTCCACCCGGTCATATACAGGATCTTCCGCCGTATCATAGAACAATTCCATTTCTGCATCTTCTGCAATGTCCTTGGCTACAACAGACAGCTTAGCCTTTTCCCAGGAGCGGCTTTTTTCCTTGCTTCTGATTTCTGCATTGTTTGGTATGGAAACTAGCTTGATTTTCACCTCATTCGGCGGGCACGAATTTTCAATTTCGTCAATCTCAAACTTGCCCATAGGTAATTCTTCACAGTCTCCTGCATTGTTCCAATCGTAGGTGACTATGGACAGTTCCATAGTGCTACCACGATCAGGGAACCAACTATTTATCCATAGTTCTTCCCTGTCCTGTAGGGTTATATCTGCAGAATCAGCCTCCCCGCCTATAACCTCCCTGACAGAAAAGCTCTTGATAAAGCTACTAATATCCAGGCTGATGTCCTGGCCATCATATACAGCTTTCAGCTCTACCCTTCTAGCTTTCATGTTTTCCGCCTCCATGGTGGTATGTTGGTGCTATTGCTTGTGGTTATTTCCGGTAAGACAATGCTACAGCCAGCGGAAAAAATTGCGTTTTCCAATAGGTCAATATTGGCTTCCATCAGCAGGCTGGTGTATTTGCAGCTCCCTAGCTGGTTATACGCAATAATGTCCCAGGTATCACCGGTTTTTGTTATGTACGTATTAGCCAAAGCTCAACCGCCCCCTATTATGCATAAATTCTTCCATCTGCTCTGCAAAGCTTCTTTGCATCTGTCGGCCTGCATCAACAACAGCTTCCTTGATGCGTTCCACCTTGGCTTCACCATTTACGGTGATATTAATCGTAATTGGCGGTGGGGCAAAACGCTCTATCAGCTTGGTGGTGCTGCTATTAGATTCATACCTCTGATTATTATTGACGGTCCGACTAGCATCCACACGGCTATTACTTACCGTCTGACTGGAATCCACGTGGCTATTGTCTACCGTCCGACTGGCATCTACACGGCTATTATCCACCGTTCGGCTATTGTCTACACGGCTATTGT
>CAVFWX010000124.1:0-5761 GCA_963626225.1 Anaerotignum sp. | reverse complement strand
AAAATCCGCTAAATTTCTCATTGTATTTTTAGCGGATTTATTATATATTTATCTAGTATAGATATCTGTCTATACAGGGATTTAACTGGGTTTATATGGAAGGATGTTGAAGACATTGTTTGGCATGTCTATGGATATAGGTATTGATTTGGGCACAGCCAATGTGCTGATTTATATAAAGGGCAAGGGTATCGTACTGAAGGAGCCATCTGTGGTGGCCATTGACAGGGATACCAATAATATTTTGGCAGTAGGTGAGGAGGCACGGCAGATGATCGGCCGTACCCCTGGCAATATTGTGGCCATCCGCCCTATGCGGGATGGTGTTATTGCGGATTTTGACATTACGGAGGCCATGCTGCGGCATTTTATCGAGAAGGTAACAGGCCATAGCTTTATGATCCGGCCTAGGATAATGGTATGCATTCCATCCTGCATTACCATGGTGGAGCAGCGTGCCATTCAGGAGGCAGCAGATCAAGCAGGAGCCAGAAAGACCCACCTGATAGAGGAGCCTTTGGCAGCTGCCATGGGTGCTGGGCTGGATATTTCCGAGCCTTATGGCTCCATGGTGGTGGATATTGGTGGCGGTACTACGGATATTGCCGTTATCAGCCTGGGAGGCATTGTTATCAGCGACAGCCTGCGAATCGCAGGAGATCGTTTTGATGATGCCATTATGGATTATGTAAAGAAGGAATTCAACCTAATGATCGGCGAGCGGACTGCCGAAAGCATCAAGATGGAGGTAGGTGCCGCATTCCCAGAGGCTCGAAAGGCCAAGATGAATATCCGGGGACGGGATCTGCTGACTGGCCTGCCAAAGAATATTGAGATTACCACGGAGCAGATTAGTGCGGCATTGGCTCCTGCCGTAGGGCAGATTGTGGAACGGGTGAAGGATGTGCTGGAGAAATGCCCGCCGGAGCTGGCCTCCGATATTATGGACCGGGGCATTGTACTCACTGGTGGCGGTGCCATGCTCTACGGTCTGGATGATTTGATTCGTCGGGAGACCAAGATTAGCACCAGCCTGGCAGAGGACCCACTGAGCTGCGTGGCTCTGGGAACCGGCAAGGCTCTGGAGCATATTGACAAGCTGGACAGCAAGAAGTCCATTGCTTTTTGGAAGTAAGGCTATAAGTAGATAGGGGGATATGGTATGTGGCGTGGTCTATATACGGCTGCTACCGGCATGATTACGGAAACCAAGCGGACAGATACTATTGCCAACAATCTGGCCAATGCCAATACAACTAGCTACAAGCGGGATGATGCCGTAACCATGGATTTTGAGCCTATGCTGCTGCGGCGGATTAATGACCGCACAGGCATAGAAAACGAAGTCACCAGCTTCAAGGGATTTTCCCTGGGGACCAAATCTCCGGTAGTAGGTGAGCTGGGGCTGGGAGCACAGGTGGCGGATATTGCCACGGACCATGCCCAGGGATCCTTGCAGACCACTGGCAACCAGCTGGATTTTGCCATTGAGGGAGAGGGATATTTCCGCATCGCAACCCAGAGGGGGGAGCGATATACCCGGGATGGCAATTTCTATAGAAATAACCAGGGTTTTTTGGTAAATGTCAACGGGGAAAATGTCCTGGACAACAGGGGCAGAAATATTGCCATTCCTCCGGAGACTACGGATTTTAATGTGTCTCCAGAGGGAAATATTACTGCCAACGGTGTACAGGTGGCACGGCTAGGATTGGTAACCTTCCCAGGAGGGGACCAGGTTATGGCCAAGGAAGGGAATAACTTGTATAGGGTGACGGATCCCCAGCTGCGTCCTCAGCAGGCAAGTGGCACTATCCAGCAGGGAGTGTTGGAGCGTTCCAATACGGAAATCGTATCTGAAATGGTAAACCTTATTGCCAACTATCGGGCCTATGAAGCCAGCTCCAAGGCTGTGGTTACTCAGGATAGTATGTTGGACAAGGCAGTAAATGAAGTGGGAAGAAATAGCTAAAGGGAGATAGATTATTATGATGCGTTCTTTATGGTCTGCGGCCTCTGGTATGAAGGGACAGCAAAAGCAGATTGATATAGTAGCCCACAATTTGGCCAATGTAAATACTACTGGAGCCAAGGCTCAGCGGGCTGAGTTTCAGGATTTGCTGTATCAGACCCTGAGATCTGGTGGTGCCGAAAGTGGCGACGGCAATATGTACCCAACCCCAATGCAGATTGGCTTAGGGTCTCGCCTTAGTGCCACCAACAGGATTTTTGTCCAGGGCAATGTGCAGACAACGGAGAATCCTACGGATCTCTGCATCCAGGGAGAGGGATTTTTCCAGATCGAGCTGCCAGATGGCACCACTGCCTACACCCGTGATGGGTCCTTCAAGATTGATGGAGATAGGAATCTGGTAACCTCTGACGGCTACCCACTGACAGATGGCATTACCTTCCCAGAAAATGCTACTTTGGATTCGGTAGTTGTTTCCACTACTGGTGCTGTTAGCTGTGAGGTAGCAGGGGAGCAGCAGAATGTGGGGCAGATAAATCTGGCTCGTTTCCTGAACCCAGCAGGCCTGACGGCCATTGGCAAGAATTTCTATGTACAGTCTGAGGCATCTGGAGAGCCTCAGGAAAATACACCAGGCTCCGGTGATGGCATGGGCAGCTTGCTTCAGTTCTGCCTAGAGATGTCCAGCGTGCAGATTGTGGATGAAATGGTAAATATGATTGTTTCCCAGCGTGCCTACGAGTCCAACTCCAAGGCCATCACCACCTCTGACAGCATGCTGGAGATTGCCAACGGCTTGAAGCGGTAATGATTATGCTAAGAATAATCTGCTGTGGAGCGGTGCTGCTGGCCATGTGGCTGGGGAATATATCCCTAGCCTCTGACCCTATACCTAACAGGGTGGCGGAGGCCGCTATAAAGATAGAGCCTACAGAGCAGCTGCCCCAGGTAATACTGGAGGAAAATCTCATCCAGCAGGCCAATAAATGCATCCAAGCAGAAATGGCTGCGGCAGGAGATACCCGCCGCTATACCATAGAGCCAGTAAAGGTTCCCCCGGGACTACGGCTGCCTTGGGGCAATATTACCTACAGTTGTACATTGCCTAATGGTATTCGCAAGTCCAGAATGACAGCAGTAAATGTGGATGTGTTGGTGGATGGGGTGCCCTATGCCCGAATGGTCTGCTCCATGCGGGTGAGGGTTTATGAAAAGATTGTTGTAGCCGCCAGCAGGATCCAGAAGGAAGTTCCTCTCAGGGCGGAGCAGCTGATGCTTTCCGAGCGTGAGGATACAGGCAAGGCTTTTGAACGCTATACTGATACTAGGGATTTAATCGGCAAGGTAGTTACCTCCAATGTGGTAGCCGGAGCGGTGATCCACAGTGGCATGGTCAAGGAGCCTATAATGATAACTCCCTTTAGCAAGGTAAATATTTCTACTAATGTAAATGGAGTGGAAATCAGCATTCTGGGGACAGCCCTGGAGCGAGGCCGACTGGGAGAGTATATCATGGTGGAAAATGATAGCTCTAAGCGTAAGGTAAAGGCCAAGGTTATTGATGAAAATAATGTACAGGTGGTGCAGTAGCCATCTGGTTTAGCCCTTGAAGATTCGAGGTGTAATATATGAAGAAAATGAAATATGGCAGCCTGGCTATGGCAGCAATTCTTGCTATGGGAATAGGGGCAGCATCCCTGCCCTCTGAGGCAGGTGCCCAGAGCCTCTGGGCCGACAATCGTCGGGGAGTCTTTGCAGATCGCAGGGCGAGCCAGGTAGGGGATATTCTGAGCATTGTGATTAGCGAAACTTCTACCACCAGCCAGACCCTGTCCAATTCCAATTCCAAGTCAGGTAACCAGAATCTTTCTGCCGGTACAGGCATCTTCAGCTTTTTGGCAGCGGCCACGGCCTCTGGTTCCGACAGCTTCAAGGCAAACGGCAGTGCCAACAATACCAACAAGGCTACAGGTAAGGTAACTGTTACGGTGGTAGAGGTAAAGGACAATGGCAATCTGGTGGTAGAGGGAACCCAGTCCATCTGGAACAACAAGAATGAGCACAAGATTACCGTTACCGGGGTGGTGCGGCCGGATGACATCGCCTATGACAATACAATCTCCTCTAACAAGGTGGCAGATGCAACCCTGAAATTTGACGGCAAGGGCCCTCTCAACGCCAAGCAGCGTCAGGGCATCCTGACCCAGATTTTCAATATCTTGTTCTAAGGAGGCAGGGTTGCTATGAAGAAAATTTTATCCATAATTAGCCTGACCCTTTGCCTCTGTATGCTGGCATCGGCAACGGCTATGGCGGCTATGTACTCCTCCACCCGCATCAAGGATGTGGCCAAAGTTCAGGGCGTGCGGAGCAACCAGCTTATGGGCTACGGATTGGTAGTAGGACTGAACGGCACAGGGGATTCCAACAAGATGACCCAGACCATCCAGTCCATCGGCAATATGATGCGTGAATATGGCGTGGCCTTTGATACCAACGGTTTGAAGCCAAAGAACGTAGCAGCCGTTATGGTAACGGCAACTTTGCCGCCATTTGTGCGGGAGGGAGATGCCATTGACATTACGATTTCTTCCATTGGAGATGCCAAGAGCATCCAGGGAGGAACCCTGTTGCAGACACCTTTGAAAGCCGGCAATGGCAATGTCTATGCTGTTGGCATGGGGCCTGTGTCCACTGGTGGCTTTACGGCAGGTCGGGGCAATAACAAGGCACAGAAAAATTTCCCTACAGTAGGCACCACCCCAAATGGTGCTATTGTGGAGCGTTCCGTGGAGGATGATGATCTGGCACCAAATGGCATTTTGTCCTGGTCCCTGTCCAAGGCGGATTTTACCACTGCCAACAGGATTGCCCAGGCTATCAATGCCCAATATGGTGGTATTGCCAAGGCAGCCAATCCGGGACGGGTGGATGTGGTAGTGCCGGCCTATTATCGTAGCAATCTGGTGGGCTTTATCTCCAGCATGGAGGAGCTGACAGTAACGCCTGATAATATTGCCAAGGTGGTTGTCAACGAACGCACCGGCACCATTGTTATGGGTGGTGATGTGGCTGTAGATACCATTGCTATTACCCAGGGGGGCATTACGGTGGACATTGGCAGAAGTTATGATGTAAACCAGCCAACGCCATTTAGCCACGGCAATACGGTGATTGTGCCAAATGATGATGTAAATGTAACGGAGCAGACGGGCACCTCTATTGTGCTGCCAGCTACTGCCAATGTAAATGATATTGTGGGGGCATTGAACTCCGTAGGGGCAACCCCTAGGGATATTATTTCCATCCTGCAGGCCATCAAGGCAGCAGGTGCATTGCATGCAGATCTGGAATTGATTTGATTTGAAGGGTGATAAAATGGTTGTTGATGGAATGAGCCTGGGAGGGCTGAATATCCTGCCCCAGACCCAAGACAATAATAAGGTGGAGAAGGCAGAGGGCTTCGCTGAGGAGCTTGCCAAGGCCCAGAAGAATACCATGGATGACCCTGCGTATCAGAAAAAGCTGAAAAAGGCCTGCCAGGGCTTTGAGTCCATGTTTATGCAGATGATGTGGAAGGAAATGCGGGCCACAGTGCCGGAAAACAGCCTCTTTGGGGAGTCCCAGGGGGAGAAGATCTTCCGGGATATGCTGGATACGGAAATGGTGGACCGGATGACTCAGGCCGGAGGCGTGGGGCTGGCGGATCTCATGTATAAGCAGCTGACGGAGCAGTATCAGGCACAGAAGCAGAGTCAAAACATCAATGTAAAAGGGTGATACGAGCCC
>CAVFWX010000123.1:0-5787 GCA_963626225.1 Anaerotignum sp. | reverse complement strand
TATAATGTATTCTGTGTACAAATAGATAGGGGGATAGGTCTTGTATAGCAGCGAAAATTATATTGATATAGAAAAAAAGATTTTGGCAGGGGAAAGGCTGAGCCGGGAGGACGGTCTGAGGCTCTTTGCCTGCAATGATATTGCCTGGCTGGGAAATATGGCAGACTTGGTGCGGCAGAGAAAGTGCGGAGATATCGTATACTATAATGTAAACTGCCATGTGAATCTCACCAATATCTGCACCTCCAAGTGCAAGTTCTGTGCCTTTGGCCGGGACAAGGAAGAAAAGGGTGCCTATGCCATGAGCGTGGAGGATGCTATCGCTTTGGTACAGGATGCTTCTAAGGATCCGAATTTGGCAGGGCTTCATGTAGTTAGCGGCCTGCATACGGAATGGAGCTTTGAGGACTATCTGGAGCGGCTCCGTGCTCTTCATGAGGCCTTTCCCAAGCTGTACCTAAAGGGCTTTACCGGAGTGGAGATTACCCATTTTGCCCAGATTTCTGGTTTGAGTGTTGAACAGGTTTTGCGAAAGCTTCAGGAGGCAGGTCTTCAGGCCATTGCCGGTGGTGGAGCGGAAATCCTTAGTGACAGGGTTCGAGGGGAGCTTTGTCCAAACAAGGCTACTGCCGCTCAGTGGCTGGAGGTGTCACGTACAGCCCACAAGCTGGGCATCAAGACCAATGCCAGCATGCTCTATGGCCATATTGAAACCATGGAGGAGCGGGTGGATCATCTACTGTCTTTGCGAGATTTACAGGACGAAACAGGGGGGATTCAGACCTTTATCTGCTTCCCATTTTTACCAAAGAATACGGAGCTGGGGAAGACAGTAAAGCAGACCTCTATGTGGGATGATTTGCGGACTATTGCTATTTCCCGGCTGATGTTGGACAATATCAAAAATATCAAGGCCTATTGGGTAATGTTGACCGTGCCGGTGGCACAGCTGGCCCTAGGCTTTGGTGCCAATGATATTGATGGCACTATCCACAAGGAAACCATTCTCCATGATGCCGGAGCCAGCAGCCCTACGGCTCTCAGTGAGGACAGGATTATTCAGATTATCCGGGAGGCTGGAAGAATACCTGCCGCCTGTGACTGCAATTTCAACATACTGAGAACCTTTGAGGCATGAGGGGTAGTAAGCGAAATGACAAAGGAAGCAATAAAAATAGCCAGAGCCAAGGCACAGCAGGGAGAGAGGCTCTCTCTGGAGGATGCACTGGCTCTATACGAGGACAATGACCTGCTGTTTTTGGCAGAGTGTGCCAGAAAGATGAAGGAAAAGAAAAGCGGCAGGCAGGTTTATTATAATGTAAACAAGCATATCAATCTCACCAATATCTGCACCTCCGGATGCCCTCTCTGTGCCTTTCAACGGGAGGCAGGACAGCCAGGGGGCTTTGTGCTGGAAAAGCTGGATATTGAGAAAATCCTGGAGGAAGCAAAAAATACCCATAATCTGGGAGAAATCCATATTGTCAGTGCCTTGCACCCAGACAAGCCTTTTGAATATTATCTGGATGTCGTACGGATGGTAAGGCAGGCACTTCCTCAGGTTGACATTAAAGCCTTTACGCCGGTGGAAATCGTCCATTTCAGTCAGATGACAGGCAAGTCCATTCGCCAGGTGCTGGAAATCCTTCAAGAGGCTGGGCTATCCTCCCTGCCAGGGGGAGGTGCGGAAATACTGGACGATGGTGTGCGGCAGGAAATCTGCCCTAAGAAGGCTACTACCGCCCAGTGGATTGAAACCATCAAGACCGCCCATGAAATGGGCATCCGCACCAACTGCACCATGATGTATGGCCATGTAGAAACCATTGAGCAGCGGCTGCAGCATCTTATTACCCTGCGGGATATTCAGGATGAAACAGGGGGCTTTCAGGCCTTTGTTTCCTTCCCTTTTCATCCTGCCAACACCCAGTTGTCCCATTTGAAGCGGGTAGGCTCTTGGGAGGATATGAAGATGATGGCTCTTTCCCGATTGATACTGGACAATATCGACCATATCAAGGCCTTTTGGATTATGCTGACCATGCCGCTGGCACAGCTGGCCTTGGGTTTTGGGGCTGATGATCTGGATGGCACCATCGGTGAGGAAAAGATTATCCATGCAGCCGGAGCCAATACAGGCAGGGGGATTACCCGCACCAAGCTAAGGCAGCTTATTACGGAGGCTGGCTTTGAGCCGGTGGAGCGGGATACCTTCTATCATCCTGTGGAAATATCTGAGGAAAGGGAGGTGTAGCCATGAGAATGACATCGGCAGAGGCCGAGAAGCTCTTGATCGGTGGAGATCCTATTGAGCTAGGACGGCTGGCAGGAGAGGAATGTGACAAGCGGTTTGGCAACAGGGTTACATTTATCGTGGATCGGAATATCAACTACACCAATGTGTGTGTTAATGAATGCCGTTTCTGTGCCTTTTTCCGTAGGCAGGAAAGCAAGGATGCCTATCTTTTGACCTATGAGCAGATTTTGGATAAGGTTCGTGAAGCCGTAGATGCAGGTGCTACTCAGGTAATGATCCAGGGAGGACTTTATCCGGACTTAGGGCTGGAATACTATGAAAAGATGCTGCGGCTCATTAAGGAGAATTTCCAGATAACCATTCATTCCTTTACGGCTACGGAAATCCAGTATTTTGCTAGGCAGGCGGGTATATCTATATTGGACTGCCTAAAGCGGCTCCAAGAAGCAGGGCTGGACAGCCTGCCAGGGGGCGGGGCGGAAATCCTGGTGGATGAGGTTCGCCAGCGGGTTAGCCCAAAGAAAATCATGACAGAGGACTGGCTTCATGTTATGGAGTGTGCCCATTCCATCGGTATGGAAAGCACAGCCACCATGGTTATTGGCCTAGGTGAAACCATGGCCCAGCGGGTGGAGCATATGGAGCGTATCCGTCAGTTACAGGATAAGACGGGGGGCTTTAGGGCTTTTATTACCTGGAGTTTCCAGCCAGGCAATACGGAGCTGGGGGGAGAGAAAACCTCTGGCTGGGACTATATGCGTAACCTTGCCATGACTCGTCTGTATATGGATAATATCCCCCATATCCAGGGGTCCTGGGTAACTCAGGGAGAGCGTATCGGCCAGCTGACACCGGCCTTTGGAGCGGATGATTTGGGGAGTATCATGCTGGAGGAAAATGTGGTCCGGGCGGCTGGTACGGCATACGATATGTCCATCCAAAAGATGGTAAACCTTATCCGTGGTGCAGGTCGTGTGCCAGCTCAGCGGGATACGGAATATAATGTTATCAAGACATACGGAGATATTTGATATGAAGGTAGATATTATACCAAAGGCCCAGTTTGGCATTGTGGGAGGCTCTGGAACCCTTTCCAGTGATTTTCCCAAGAATGTTCAGGCTGAGGATGTAAGGATAGAGGCAGAGAATCTGCATTTTGAAACACCTTACGGCATGAGCCCAGCCTTTAGGCTGTTTTCTGTAGGGGAGAAGAAGGTGCTGACAGTGAAGATGCATGGCTGGCGTAGCGGTGTTACACGCAGCGATGCTTCCAGACAGGTTTTCTGGGTGTTCCGTGAGGCTGGTGTAAAGCGTATCCTATCCGAGGGAGGAGTAGGCACCGTCAACAAGCTGCTGGATATAAGGGATTTTATGGTACCGGATGATTATCTGGATATGTCAGTCCGTAAGGATGTTATGCTAGATGGAAGATATCTACTGATTATGCGGGAGGCCCTTTGCCCTGAGATGCGAAAGACTCTCATTGAGGCTGTCCGGAAGCGTTTTGACGGTCGTATTTTTACACGGGGTACCTATGCCGTAACAGACGGCAGGCATTTTGAAAGCCCCGCCGAGGTGGCTATGCTCAATGGCCACGCGGATATTGTGGGCCAGAGCATGTGCCCGGAGGTATATCTGGCCAGGGAAATCGGTGCCTGCTATGCAGGATTGTATTTTACCGTCAACTATGGCGAGGGCATCAAAGTCTGGTCCCATGAGGATATGTCTGACATCTTCTATGATGATGCCGGTATGATTGGGGAAATCCTCTTAGAAACCATTCGCAACACTGAGGCAGAGGACAAGCATTGCCACTGTCTGGAGCTGCGGAAAGAAACCCTGCTGAAGGATGTATACAATACTGAATCCGCAAAGGGATGATATGCTATAGAAGCTGCATATTATTGGCCTTCTTCTTTGTAAATACGGAGTGGACTGTTGTTCCAGACTTATAGTACCAAGACAGATAGTCATAACATGAAGTGCATGGATTTGTATTCTAGGTCAGTCAAGTATGGAGCTTGAGTTGGCAGAGATACTTTCTGTGCACTTTTATTGTAACTTATTGACAAAAAATTTCATTTAATGTATTATTGGATTGTGTCTTTTTTAGACAAACAATGAAATATGGACTCATCCAGAGCGGTGGAGGGACTGGCCCTTTGAAGCCGCGGCAACCATTGCCTATGGGCAAAACGGTGCTAATTCCTGAAGGCATAGCCTGAAAGATGAGAGATTTGCAAGCTCTCTCATTGTGGAGAGTTTTTTTGATGGCTAAAAGCTGTGAGTGTGTACACAGCTTTAAAAGATAAAGGCTGGATTCATATTTCTGCCAAGATGTTATGTGTACCTGTGCCATGCAATCGCTTTAGGCTGGGTACGGCTTTAGAGGAGGCGTTTTTATTGGCTAAGCGTTTATTGTTTACTTCCGAGTCTGTTACCGAGGGACATCCTGACAAGGTAGCTGACCAGATTTCTGATAGCATCCTGGATGCTATTTTGGCTCAGGATCCATATGGCCGTGTAGCCTGCGAGACCATGGTTACTACCGGTCAGGCCCACATTGCTGGTGAGATTTCCACCAATTGCTATGTGGATATTTCCAAGATCGTCCGTGATACAGTACGCAAAATCGGCTATACCCGTGCCAAGTATGGCTTTGATGCTGACACCTGCGGTATCTTGATTTCCCTGGATGAGCAGTCTCCTGATATTGCCCAGGGTGTAGATAAGGCTCTGGAGGCCCGTGAGGGTGATCTGGATGAAGCTGAGGCTACTGGTGCTGGTGACCAGGGCATGATGTTTGGCTATGCCACCAACGAAACCCCTGAGTATCTTCCTGTTCCTATTGCTTTAGCTCATCGTCTGGCACGTCGTCTTGCCGAGGTTCGCAAGAATGGTACTTTGCCGTATCTCCGTCCGGATGGCAAGACCCAGGTTACTGTTGCCTATGAAAACGGCAAGCCTGTTGCTATTGATACCATTGTTATTTCTACCCAGCATGATGAGAGCGTAACATTAGAGCAGATCCGCAAGGATTTGATTGAGCATGTAGTAAAAGCAGTTATTCCTGCTGAGCTTCTTAGCGATGAGACCAAGTATTTCATCAATCCTACTGGCAAGTTTGTCATCGGCGGCCCACAGGGTGACTGCGGTCTTACCGGTCGTAAAATCATCGTTGATACCTATGGCGGTATGGCTCGTCATGGCGGCGGTGCATTCTCCGGCAAGGATCCAACGAAGGTTGACCGCTCTGGTGCCTATGCTGCCCGCTATGTGGCAAAGAATATCGTTGCCTCCGGGCTGGCAGACAGGGCAGAGGTACAGCTGGCCTATGCAATCGGTGTAGCTACCCCTGTATCCATCATGGTAGATACCTTTGGTACTGGCAAGGTAGATGATCGTGTGCTGGAGGATCTGGTAAAGGAGAATTTTGACCTCCGCCCAGCCGGCATTATCAAGATGCTGGATCTCCGCCGTCCAATCTATGCCCAGACTGCTGCCTACGGACACTTTGGCCGCACCGATGT
>CAVFWX010000122.1:0-5809 GCA_963626225.1 Anaerotignum sp. | reverse complement strand
GCAAAGGAGTCTGCTGCGGGCTATGAGTACGATGTGCGATACGAGATGAGCAAGGCTCTATTGCAGCTTTTGACGGAATATATGCCCCTGGCCTACCGCAATAAAAAACAGCCTCCTCAGATGGAAAGGCTCCAGGAAATGCTGGATTTTCTCCACTGGCATTTCAACGAGGATATTAGCCTGGGGCAGATTGCCGAAAGTGCTGGAGTCAGCAACAGGGAGGCTCAGCGGTGCTTTCGCTATGTGCTGGGCATGTCCCCTATGGAGTATCTCCACCACTACCGGCTCCAGGTTGCCGAGGAGCTTTTGATTACCTCATCGGATTCCATCTTGGAGGTGGGCCTAAGCTGTGGCTTTGGCAATGCCAGCCATTTTATCAAGTCCTTCCGCAAATACCGTGGCTGCACCCCTAGGGTTTTCCGCCAGCGAAACAGCTAAATTTTTTTTGTAATACTTTTCCCCAGCTCACGTATAAGATATATGAAAAAAATTCTTGCCAAACTGTAATACTTTTTCCTGTCCAGCGTATAAGCTATGAAAGGGTTTATTAAACTTGAACTAGTTTCTATGTCAAAACAGGAGGTTTTATTATGGCAAGTGCCGTGACAGATATCAATATGGCGAAGGTCAACATCATGAGTTCTAAGGCAATGCTTGATGACAATATGATGGATTATGTGGCAGGCGGCTGTGGTAACTGCGACTTCTGGAGCGATTATACGAGGTTTATGGTCGCAGCTGCCATTTTGACAGGCAATATGGATGGCCTCAGAAGTGTAGGCTCCCTGATGAAGGCCTATATGTCCATATTTGGCAAAAAAGCCGAGACAGAATGTACTGATTATGTACCTGGTCATAGAGCAAATCCGGCTTATAAGAATGTTTAAGGATTTTGCGTGTGAGGAGTGATTGATATGATTAACAAGAAAATACAGCTGAATGATTCTGAACTGAACACTGTAGCCGGAGGCAGCTGGGAGGATATGTATTACTGGTTCCGGGATAAATTGGAAAAGCTGAATAGAAAGCACCATATGGAATCTGACCACACAATTCCTGATTTAAAATAATTGACTATTTTGCATCACAAAAGCCATGATACCACACCGAAAATCGGCATGTTTCATGGCTTTTCTTATGGCCTTTTTTAGTTGGTTTCTGCAAAGGATTCTTTTGCCACTGCGAAGATTTTCTCCTCCAGGGTATCTGGCTGGACTTCCTTGGTCCATACGCCTTTAAGGTTGGTGTATTCTATGGTATTGTCAGCCAAATGGCAGATACATCTGGTGACGTAGGTGCGGTTGCTGTCTTGCAGCTTCTCCTGGGTCCAGATAGTTACGATATTGTTTTCCTTGTCTACCTTCACCATATCCGGAGCATATTGGGTAGAATGGCCCTTGCTGGAATACAGCCATGTCCATCTATTTGCCCTATCTGGATATACGTGAGCTATTCCATACTGGTCACACACTATGTTGGCAGCCTTCTCCACCACGTCATCAGGCCAAACATCTACATCTGGTTTATCCGGGAATATGGTGACCTTCGGGTGAACCAGGTTCTGATAAAACATACCCTCAAGGATGCATTCCTTGGCCGTATCTAGTTTTACATGATAATACTCCATGTGGAGAAGCTCTGAGTCTTCCTGGTATTTTGTCCAGAAATAAATGGAACTGGTAGCCGCATCATAGGTAGCAGTCTCCGTATCTACATACAAGCCTTCCTCTCCCTCTATGGGAACCCACTGCACCTTAGCTGCAAAGGAAACTGATGCCATCAGCCATAGCATCATGGTCAAACATAAGATTAGCAATTTTTTCATATAGGATACCTCCCTAAAGCAACAATTTTATATGATTATATTCTATGTAATTAGCAAATTTCCTGCAAGAAATACCTAAATAAACTACCTAATAAAATAAGCCATGGAGCTTACCTGTATGTGGTACGTTCCATGGCTTGTTATTTTTAGGATATTAGATACTCTTGGAGATTACTCCTTGCCTGCCAGCTTCTTGTAGCCGTTGAGACGATTCTGAGCATCGTTCTTGGTCTTTTCGAAGAGTGCATCAGCTGCCTCTGGGAAGCTGCGCTTCAGGGAGGAGTAACGAACCTCACCCAGGAGGAACTCCTCGAACTTGCTCCAGTCTGGCTCCTTGGAATCCAGGCTGAATGGGTTCTTGTCAGTATCACGGAGGGCTGGGTTGTAGCGGAAGTTAGCCCAATAGCCACAGGCAACTGCCTTGGCTGCTTCTTCCTGGCTGCGGCCCATGCCGATGCGGATGCCGTGGTTGATACATGGTGCATAGCCGATAATAAGGGATGGACCTGGATAAGCCTCAGCCTCTGCAATAGCCTTCAGAGCCTGGTTCTTGTCGGCACCCATGTCAATCTGGGCTACATATACATAGCCGTAGGTCATGGCCATCATGCCCAGATCCTTCTTCTTGGTCTTTTTGCCGGTAGCAGCAAACTGGGCAATAGCAGCAGTTGGAGTAGCCTTAGAGGCCTGGCCGCCGGTGTTGGAATATACCTCAGTATCGAATACGAATACATTTACATCCTCGCCAGAGGCAAGTACATGATCTACGCCGCCGTAGCCGATGTCGTATGCCCAGCCGTCACCGCCGAAGATCCACTGGGAACGCTTAACCAGGAAGTCACGGTTCTCATAAATCTTGTTCAGCAGCTCATCGCCATTCTTCTCATTCTCCAGGAGATCAGCCAGGGCATCAGCACGCTGACGAGAGCCCTCGCCTACGTCCTTGTTGTCCAGCCAATCGGACATAGCCTCCTGCAGAGCAGCGGAGCCATGGCCTTCCTCGATGGCCTTGGCAATATCTGCTGCCAAGCCGTTGCGAACAGCCTTTACACCCAGGAACATACCCAGGCCGAACTCGGCATTGTCCTCGAAGAGGGAGTTTGCCCAGGCTGGGCCGTGGCCGCTGGCGTTCTTGGTATATGGCATAGCAGGAGCACTGGCACCCCAGATGGAGGAGCAGCCGGTGGCGTTGGAAATCATCATGCGGTCGCCAAAGAGCTGGGTAATGAGCTTGGCATAAGGAGTCTCGCCGCAGCCTGCACAGGCACCGGAGAACTCCAGCAATGGCTGCTCGAACTGAGAGCCCTTTACGGTGGTCTTCTTCATTGGGTTGTTCTTTGGTGCTACCTTCTTTGGATCTACGCCGTAGTCAAATACAGCCTGATACTGCTGCTGGGTAGCAATAGGCTTCATAACCAAAGCCTTTTCCTTGGCAGGGCAAGCATTGACGCAGTTGCCGCAGCCGGAGCAGTCCAGAACGGATACAGCCATGGTAAAGTTCAGACCCTTGGCACCGATGGCAGGCTTGGAGGCAAATGCCTCTGGAGCAGCCTGTGCCTCAGCATCAGTGGTGAGAACAGGACGGATAGCTGCATGAGGACATACGAAGGAGCACTGGTTGCACTGGATACACTTGGTAACATCCCACTCAGGTACGTTGATGGCAATACCACGCTTCTCATAGGCGGAAGCACCGCTTGGGAAGGTACCGTCTGCCAGGGACTCCAGAGCCTTGACGGACAGCTTGTTGCCCTCCTGACGGTTGATTGGGTTCTGGATATTGCGGATGTACTCAGGGAGATGGGACTGATCCTCAGCCTGGCCATCTACGGCATCAGCCCAGGCAGCTGGTACCTCTACCTGATGAAGTGCATTGATACCTGCATCAATGGCACCATGGTTCATATCAACGATGTTCTGACCCTTCTTGCCATAGGAGGTAACAACAGCGTCCTTCAGATACTGTACAGCAGTATCAATAGGAATAATATCAGCCAGCTTGAAGAAAGCAGACTGCATTACCATGTTGAAGCGGCCCCCAAGTCCTAGCTCCTGGGCAATCTTTACGGCGTTTACGGTGTAGAACTTGATATTGTTCTTGGCAATATAACGCTTCATGGAGGCTGGCAGATGCTCGTCCAGCTCTGCATCAGTCCAGATGGTGTTCAGCAGGAAGGTGCCATTCTTCTTCAGGCCTGCCAACAGATCGTATTTGTCTACATAGGACTGCTGGGAGCAGGAAATGAAGTTGGCGTTGTTGATAAGATATGGAGAAGCAATAGGAGTAGAACCAAATCTCAGATGGGACATGGTAATACCGCCGGACTTCTTGGAGTCATAGGCAAAATAAGCCTGAGCATAGAGCTTGGTCTTGTCGCCGATGATCTTGATGGCGGACTTGTTGGCACCAACGGTACCGTCGGAACCCAGGCCCCAGAACTTGCAGGCAGTGGTGCCTTCTGGAGTCAGATCCACATCCTCTGGGTACAGTGGCAGGGAAGTGCCGTTGAGATCATCATTGATGCCGATGGTAAAGCCGTTCATTGGAACGTCTTTCTTCAGCTCCTCGTAGATGCCCAGTACCTGGTCAGGATTTACGTCCTTGCCGCCCAGGCCATAACGGCCGCCTACAATAACTGGATGCCTGTCAGTGCTATAGAAGGCAGTGCGAACATCCTGGTACAGAGGCTCGCCCAGAGCACCTGGCTCCTTGGTGCGATCCATAACAGCAATCTTGGTTACGGTCTCAGGGATAGCATTCAGGAAGTGCTTTACGGAGAATGGACGGAAGAGGTGAACTGCTACCATACCTACCTTTTCGCCCTTGCCGTTCAGGTAATCAACAGCCTCAACCAAGGTCTGGTTCAGGGAGCCCATAGCAATAACAACACGCTCAGCATCTGGTGCACCGTAGTAGTCAAATACATGGTGCTCACGGCCAGTAATCTTGGCCAGGTCTGCCATGGCCTCCTCTACCAGGTCTGGAACTGCCTCATAATACTTGTTGACAGTCTCACGGGTCTGGAAGTAGATATCGTCGTTCTGGGCTGTACCACGGATGCATGGATGGTCAGGGTTCAGGGCCTTGCGGCGGAACTCGTTTACGGCATCCCAGTCCAGAATCTTGCCCAGCTCCTCATAAGGAATCAGCTCGATTTTCTGAATCTCGTGGGAAGTACGGAAACCATCAAAGAAGTTCAGGAATGGCACCTTGCCCTTGATGGCAACCAAATGAGCAACAGCAGCCAGATCCATAACTTCCTGTACGGAGGACTCAGCCAGCATAGCCATACCGGTCTGGCGGGCAGCCATAACGTCCTGATGATCGCCGAAGATGTTCAGGGAACTGGTAGCCAGGGCACGGGCACTGACATGGAATACACCTGGCAGGAGCTCGCCGGAGATCTTGTACATATTTGGAATCATCAGCAGCATGCCCTGGGATGCTGTGTAGGTAGTAGTCAGGGCACCAGCCTGCAGGGAGCCGTGTACGGCACCGGCTGCACCAGCCTCGGACTCCATC
Organism: Anaerotignum sp.; assembly: GCA_963626225.1. Lineage (GTDB taxonomy): Bacteria > Bacillota > Negativicutes > Selenomonadales > Selenomonadaceae > Anaerovibrio. The sequence goes on along the minus strand of CAVFWX010000122.1, from coordinate 461 downwards.
TCGATGATGTTTACCTTCTGGCCAAAGAGATTCAGCTGACCCTTGGCAGCCATCTCATCAACGTTCTCGGCCATTGGAGAAGATGGGGTAATAGGATAGATAGCGGCTACGTCCGTAAATGCATAGGACACATAGGCAGCGGCAGCGTTACCATCCATAGTTTTCATCTTTTTGCTCATGGATTTACTCCCCCTCATAATCATACGTCCTGTACCACCACACAATTGGTACAACCGTATATAGTATACACAACGAACTGAATGGTATTTTTCTTTCTACTTGATTGCTCATACTTCTTATCAGTCAGAAAAATACAGGTATAGGAAATATACACAATTCATTATACCTATTATACTCCCTATAATGACATTTGTAAATGAGGGGGCTGTTTTTGCACACTTTACATATATTCATATAATTGAGTATTTGGGAATGAGGTGCGTTTCATTTGTTCAACAAGT
>CAVFWX010000121.1:0-5907 GCA_963626225.1 Anaerotignum sp. | reverse complement strand
ATCAACGCGAGCACAACCTCCAGCTTTCTTGCTATCCAGAAAAATTTAAGCAGCCGGTATATCTACGGTATAATTTACAACAGCAATCTCCGTCAGCGAATCCTTCATGTGCTGAACAATCTGCTCCAGCCTATGGGCCACCTGACTACTGTATGAAACATCCCCACATTGGGTGCACACCAAGGAAGGGACATTCTTTACTATGATAACAGTATTATTTACTTCCACCGCAAATGTTGTAAGGCGTTCTTCCATATCCCCTTTGCAAATAAAGCATGTCATAGCAATCATTCCTTTCCTAACCTTGTTCTAAGATCCTGTGACCATTTATTTCTATCAGGATAATAAGCAGTTATCAAATACAAAAAATCTGGTCCTATGCCACACACAATATGTATTGGCTGACCATCAATACATATCCCCAGCACCAAACAGCTGGGATAAGGATAGTCATCGGGATAGCTTTCTATAATCTCGCAATTAGTCAGTGCATACTCTACATTGCTGAGAGAAATTCCTCTCTGGATGATTCTTTGCATAAAATGCTGAGTCCAATGCAGACTTCCTTCTGCACAAAGTTGCTTAATACGTCTTTCCATAAAGTATGTATCCATCCTGCCACCCCCTAAAATTATTATAACTCCTAAATTTTTCTAGAGCAAATAAAATTGCATTTGCCTATTCTCCCAACTCCCAACAAAATAACAAGTATGCAAAAATCCACCTTAACTGCCCACAACAGCAGCTAAGATGGATTTTTGTTTACAATTTATTCGATTAATGTGCTACATCCACAGGCTTTACCTTGACGTAGATAATGCCCATGATTACCACCATGATTACCAGAGCTGTGGCCAGGCCCAGCCAGCCGTTCTTGGTGAAGCCGTCCACAATATAGCCTACGAAGCTGGCACTAGCTACCATGGCCACATACGGAATCTGGGTATTTACGTGATCAATATGGTTACACTGGGCACCGGCAGAAGCCAGGATAGTGGTATCGGAGATTGGGGAGGCATGGTCGCCGCCTACGGCACCGGACAATATGGCTGCCACGGTAATAGCCAGCAGGCTTTGATCATTGCTACCAATAACCGCAATGGCAATAGGAATCAAGATGCCGAAGGTACCCCAAGATGTGCCGGTAGCAAAGGCCAGCACAATAGCCACCAAGAAGAAAATAGCAGGCAGGAATACCAGTACATCCACATTGGCACTTACCAGGTTGCCTACATAGCCACCCAGATCCAGATATTTGTCACTGCAGATACCAGACAAAGTCCAGGCAAAGCACAGAATCAGGTTGGCAGGAGTCATGGCCTTGAAGCCCTGAACGAAGGTCTCGCAGAAGGAGGCAAAGCTGATGACCTTGCGAGGCAGATACAGCAGAGCCGTAAATACAAAGGCAATGAAGGAACCAAATACCAAAGACTTGCTGGAGTCGCAGTTGGCAAATGCCTCCTGTACCCCTACACCGTCATTGATGCCGCCAGTGTAAAGCATGCCGTATACGCAGGCTGCAATCAACACCAAGAGAGGCAATACTAGGTCAATAATCTTGCCGTTGCCGGTAGGGCTTACTTCCTCGCTGTCCCGGTACTCATCAGGGACGATGAACTTCTCCTGGTTTTTCTTCACATACTTTGCCATGGCGAAAACATCCCGCTGGGACCAGATGATGAAAAGCATAAATAGGATGGTCATCCAGGCATACAGGTTAAAAGGTATGGTCTGGAGAAACAGGCTAAAGCCGTCAATCTCACTGTCCTCTGGCAAAGAAGAGCCAACAGCTGCCGCCCAGCTAGATACAGGAGCCAGGATGCAGACAGGAGCTGCCGTAGCATCAATGATGTAGGCCAGCTTAGCACGGGACACCTTGAACTTGTCTGTAATAGGACGCATTACGGTGCCTACTGTCAGGCAGTTGAAATAATCGTCAATAAAGATGATAACACCTAGGATGGCAGTCAGCAGCATGGAGCTGCGGCGGCCGCTAATGCTGCGGGCAGCCCACTCGCCATAGGCTCTGGTGGCACCGGAGCGGGTGATTGCCGCTACCAGGATTCCCAGGATAACTAGGAAAATCAAGATATTGATATTGCCGCCGATTTTGTCTGCCATAACCTCAAACATGGTCATAATGGCATTCAGCACATTGAAATCGGTATACAGCAATGCTCCGGAGAAAATACCAATGAGCAAAGACATGTATACTTCTTTGGTTGCCAGTGCCAGCACGATAGTTATTACCGGTGGCAGCACGGACCAAACAGTTTCAGCCATAAAACATTCCCTACTTTCTTTACAAATTGTACATATTGATAACTGACTTTTGTATTGTATAGCAAAAGAGTATATTGTACAAGTCTAATATGCAAAATAGAGAATGTATACAATATAAATTCAGGCAGGGATGATACCCACGTCGACTCGCTCTCGCTCCTATATCGACATAGCGGCTGCTAAGCTCTCGTGAGGGGCTTGATAGCTGGTCGCTATCAAGGCTCACGAATCGCTAAGCACCGATGTCGATAAAGGGTCTCCTTAGGGTATCATGCCCCGCCCTTACTTTCCTATCATTTATTTCCTGTAAATCAATGTATACTTACCGCTCGGAAAACACTAATGTCAGCTCTGTGTCGGGATTTGGAGAACTCGAAGGGGCGGCCATCGCTAAGGAATGCTACCTGGGATACCTGCAGTACCGGCATGATGCCTTCGATGCCTAGCCACTGCTTTTCTTCCTCCGTTGGCATATCTGCACTGACGGTGCGGTGGGCAGACTGAATCTGGAGCTTCAGCACCTCTTCTATGTAGCTATAGATGGATTTTTCCAAAATATCCATCTTGATGCCTGGTATTACATCAATAGGCATCTGGGTGTATTCCACATTCTCCGGCATGTCGTCCACATACCGCACCCTGACGATGTCATAGACAAAATCATCCACCGTCAGCTTCAGCTTGTCGGCGGTTTCCGCATCGGGGTGGACAATCTCAAAACGCTTTACATCAGTGGTGACTTTGCGGTTCTTGAAATTGTTGGTAAAGCCCCCGAACTGGCCCACCATGCCTACGTTTTCCACATCCTCCTCCTGCACCCCCTTGACGAAGGTACCGGAGCCACGGCGTTTTACCACCAAGCCCTGCTTTACCAGCTCATCTACGGCACGCTTTACCGTAATCCTGCTGACACCGTATTGGGCACACATTTCCTTCTCCAGGGCCAGCTGGCTTCCTGGCTCATATTTGCCGCTGGCAATATCGTTGTATATATCTCTAGCTATTTCCTCATACTTATTCATAACAATCCCTCTAAAATATTTTCAGTGTATTTATTGCGATTCACGAACCAAGCCCCTCGTGAGAGCTTAGTGTCCGCTATGTCGAGTTATGAGCGAGAGCGAGTCGACGTGGGTACACTCCTTGCATCCCATCTCTAAGATTTTCGTGTATACATTATATCATAAAATCCCTTCCTGCATATACTTTATTTATTCTTATCAAACCAAAAAGGATATATTATCTGCAATTATAATATATCCTTTTACAGGGGTACATGAAGTTGTGTATATAGCTTATTGGTTAAAAGCCGTTATTCTCGCTGAGTTTCTTGAACCAATGGCCGGATTTCTTGATAACCTTCTTCTGGGTGGCAAGGTCATCTACGGCGATGAGTCCATAGCGGTTCTTATAGGCATTCATCCAGGACCAGCAGTCAATAGGGGTCCACAGGTGATAGCCAAAGCAGTTGCTGCCCTCCTGAATGGCCTTGTGGAGCCACTCCAAATGTTCCTGGATAAATTCTATGCGGTAATCATCCTCTATAACACCATCAGCGTTGCGGAACTTGGCCTCTCCCTCAACACCCATGCCGTTTTCAGAGATAAACCAAGGAATATTGCCATAGTTGTCCCGTACATTGATAGCAATGTCATAAATAGCCTTTGGATAGATTTCCCAGCCACGGTGTACATTGATGCGGGCCTCCGGCCAGCTGTACTCCTGGAAACGCTTTTCCGGCAGCCAGCCATGGCTATCGTCAAAGGCTTCCTCACGAGCCTGAACCCGTACAGGATGATAGTAGTTTACTCCCAGATAGTCCACAGTATTTTCCTTGATAAGCTGCAATTCCTCTGGAGCATCCTGCCAGAGAACACCGTCCTCCTTCAGGATTTCCACCAGCTCCTCTGGGAAGGTGCCCTTTACGGCAGGGTCCAAAAAGGCATTATTTTTGAACAGCTCTGCAAAGCGAGCCGCCTTTAGATCCTCAGGGCTATCAGACCTTGGATAGGCAGGGGTCAAGTTTATAACGATACCTACGCGACCATCCTCTATGCCCTTTTCCTCACAATACTGATGATAAGCCTGCACTGCCTTGGCAGAAGCCAGATTCAGATTGTACACGATCTGCACTGCTGCCTTGCCATCCACCTTCAGGGGATAATGGAATTTGTACATATATCCCCCCTCAGGGATAACCATAGGCTCGTTGAAGGTCACCCAATCACGAACCCTGTCACCGAAAAGCTCAAAGCATTTCTTGGCAAAGACCACAAAAAGTTCTACTACCTTCTTAGACTCCCAGCCGCCGTATTTGTCCAAAAGCTCCACAGGCAAATCAAAATGCACCAGATTCATGACAGGATGAATCCCTGCTGCCAAGAACTCATCAATGACCTCATTGTAGAAGCGGACCGCATCCAGGTCTACTTCACCTGTCTCAAAATCCTTAATAAGCCTGCTCCACTGGATGGAGGTGCGGACGGAGTTCAGCCCTACCTGCTGCATTAGCTGGATATCTTCACTATGGCTGTTGTAAAAATTAGATGCCACATTGGGCCCTACCTGGTCAAAGAAAGCCGATGGATCCTTGTCATACCAGTAGTCAAAGACATTTTTATGAGCCTTATTGAACCTTCCCTCTGACTGGGGACCGGAGGTAGCCGCCCCCCACCAGAAGCCCTCTGGAAATTTATATTTCATAAAATTACCTCTTAATCCTTCTTCAGGGATTCGTACATATCCACCATGAGATTGGCTATATCCCGCACAGCCAAGGCAGTCATAAAATGATCCTGGGCATGAATCAGCAGGACGGATTTCTCCACCTCCTGTCCGTCACACTCAGCAGAAATCAAATCAGTCTGCATCTGATGGGCCTCGCCGATTTCCTTGCCACCGTCAGCGATTTCCTCACGAGCCTTGGCTACATCCCCGTCCTTGAACAGCTGCCTCAGGGCATTGATGACCTGGGCACGGCCATTTCCGGAATAGGTAATGATTTCCATAGACTGTTCTACAACCTTTTCATCCATTAGGCAGAAGCCTCCTCTTCCTCGTCATATTCGTCCTTCACCTTGTTGCCAGCAATGACAAACGGTGCATAAATAAATACATCTACTATAAGCCATACTACCTGCAAAAATCCCCCCATGACGGAACCTGTTCCAATGGTACCCCCGAAGAACAGCGGCATGGTCCATGGCACTACATATTTAAAGACAGGCACCAGGCCAATGGTAATAGCTGCATAGCCAATAATGGTATTTACAATAGGTACCAGCACATAAGGCACCAGCAGCAGCGGATTCAGCACGATTGGCAGGCCAAAGGCGATTGGCTCCTGAATGTTAAAGAACATGGCAGGGGCACCCAGCTTGGCAACAGCCCGCCAGCTGTCCTTCTTGGAGAAAAGCAGGATGGCAATAACCAAACCCATAATGTGCATGAGACCAGCCTCAAAGAAGCCGTTGCTGAAAATATAGCTGGCATCACCGGCCTGGTTGGCCAGCTGGGCAGGCATATAAACCATGTTCTGGATAGCAGCGGTAACATTGTGCCCATGAATGCCAAACCACCAGAAGAACCATACAATGCACTGATAAAGAATAGAGAAGCCCAAGC
>CAVFWX010000120.1:3786-5927 GCA_963626225.1 Anaerotignum sp. | reverse complement strand
AAATAGGTAGAAAAAAAGAGGCTGATATAGAAACCAGCCTCTCCTCTTTTTTGAGATTTGTGCTTCACCAGGGGACTTTGCCCCCACGTATCCGCACCTAGAAAGCAATTATTCTAATATCTTGTGACTATTGTACCATAAGACAGGAATTTGTTGCAATCACTTTCTTGACTCTTGTATATTTATTTATTTTCATGAATATCTTTGCAGCGACAACTGTCTTGTCAGTTTAGCAAGGATTTTTACCATTTTGCCTAGATACTGTTTATCTAGCAAGGACAGTCCATTACTCTACGGTTACGGACTTGGCCAGATTGCGTGGCTTGTCTACATCGCAGCCACGGGTAATGGCGGTGTAGTAGGCAAGAAGCTGCAATGGCAGTACGGTAAGGAGCGGGATAAGACGCTCGTCAGTTTCCGGCACGTAGATTACATGGTCGGTGTACTTTTTCAGCTCTGTATCTCCCTTGGCGGCAATACCGATAACAACAGCATCACGGGCTTTTACTTCCTTGATGTTGCTGAGGGTCTTTTCGTAAACGCTCTTCTGGGTGGCCAGGGCAATAACAGGCACGCCGCTGGTAATGAGAGCCAGAGTGCCGTGCTTTAGCTCGCCGGCAGCATAGGCCTCAGCGTGTACATAGGAAACTTCCTTCAGCTTCAGGGAACCTTCCAGTGCTACATAGTAGTCCAGGGCACGGCCCAGGAAGAAGGCATCCTCGGTGTAGCCATACTGCTGGGCAAAGGCCATAATAGGCTCTACATCCTCCAGAGTTTCGCTAATCTGGCTTGGAATGTTCTTCAGCTGGGTCAGCAGATGCTTCATTTCCTCTGGTGCCACAGTTTCACGAAGGCCACCCATGTATGCACCCAAGAGGAACATAACGATAAGCTGGGTGGTATATGCCTTGGTGGAAGCAACGGCAATCTCAGGGCCAGCCCAGGTATAAACAACCTGATCTGCTTCACGGGCGATAGAGGAACCTACCACGTTGGTAACAGCCATGGTCTTGGAGCCAAGACGCTTGGCCTCCTTGAGAGCTGCCAGGGTGTCGATGGTCTCACCGGACTGGCTTACCACGATGGTGAGAGTGCTATCGTCAATAATCGGCTTTCTGTAGCGGAACTCGGAGGCGATGTCCACCTCAACCGGGATGCGGGCCAGGTTTTCAATATAATACTTGCCCACCAAACCAGCATGGTATGCAGTACCGCAGGCGATAATGAATACACGGGAGAAGGAATTGATGTACTCCTTGGTCCACTTCAGCTCGTTGAGCACCACGCTGGTGTTGTCCTCGCTGATACGGCCGGAGAGGGTGTCACGGACTGCCTTTGGCTGCTCGTGGATTTCCTTCAGCATGAAATGCTCATAGCCGCCCTTTTCGGCTGCTTCGGCGTTCCAATTTACCTCAAATACCTTCTTGGTAATAGGCTCACCACGGCGGTTGGTAATCCAAACAGAATCCTTCTTTACTACGGCAATCTCCCCGTCATTGATAATATAAGTACGGCGGGTGCGGGAAATGATAGCAGGAATATCGGAGGCGATGAAGTTCTCCCCTTCCCCCAGGCCGATAACCAGTGGGTTGTCCTGCTTGGTGCAAATCAGGGTCTCTGGGTCTGCCTTGGACATAAATACGATGGAATAGGAGCCTTCAATCTGGGTGAGAACCTTGCGGACTGCTGCCTCAAAGTCCCCCTCATAGGCCTCCTCCAAAAGATGTGGCAGAACCTCAGTATCAGTCTCGGACTTGAATACGTGGCCCTTGGCCATGAGCTGCTCACGGAGGGTCAGGTAGTTCTCGATAATGCCGTTGTGAACTACTGCAAAGTCACCGCTGCAGTCAGTGTGAGGATGGGAGTTGAGATCGGATGGTGCACCGTGGGTTGCCCAGCGGGTGTGGCCGATGCCCAGGCAGCCTACAGGCATGTTGCCGTCAACCTTCTTCTCCAGCTCAGCCAGACGGCCTACGCTCTTTTCTACGCGAATGCTATCTGCTTCTGGATTGTATACGGCGATGCCGGCAGAGTCATAGCCTCTGTACTCCAGCTTGCTGAGGCCCTCCAAAAGGAACTTGGCTGCCTGCTTGTCTCCTACATATCCAACAATACCACACATAATAATACCTCCATATAAA
>CAVFWX010000120.1:0-3162 GCA_963626225.1 Anaerotignum sp. | reverse complement strand
AATAGGCTCATGCGCTAGGTTTATAAAACCTTTTCTGCCGGCCCCCCTGCCCCCAGGACCAGGGACAGGGATTTGCCAGCTGTAAGTTATTCTAATTTATATGTGTCCAATAGTCAATAGATTTTCTGTTGAAGCAAAAATCCTGCCCATAATATCTCATACTACACACAGGCAAATTCCAGCTTTACCTTCATCCCCATGCCAGCTGCCAATCTTTTCAGTGTCCGCAGGGAGGGATTGCCATTGCCGTTTTCCAGCCTGCTGATATCTGCCTGGGCGATGCCGGTTTTTTCTGCCAGCTGCTTCTGGGTCATACCACACCTCTTGCGGGCATCAATCATAGCCTGAATGATAATGTACTCATCCTCCAGTGCATCGTACTCTGCCTTAAACCCCGGCTCCTGCAGCTGCTCCGCCAAAAATTCCCTAAATTCACTCATTGTTCTTCACCCGCTTTTCATAGTCACATTTGTATTTTTTTGCCAACTTTAGTTCGTTAGGAGGCGTTTTCTGGGTTTTCTTCACAAATCCGTTGGTCAGGATTGCCTTTTGGCCACTAAAAAAGAAATACAGCTCCCGCGATATATTGCTACCTACCTTTGCCCGCAGCTCAAAAATGCCATCTCCCAAGCATTCTGAATAGGGCATTCGCAAATCCGAGCCGTTGCTTTCCAAAAGCTCGATGGTTTTTACCAGCTTGGCTCGCATCTTAGGTTCCAATGAAAGCAAAAATTCCTTGGCAGGCTTTCTGCCATCTTCTGTCGTATAAAATTCTACATCCACATGCATTTCATCACCCATTCCCATTATATAGGATTTATCCCATATAATCAACAATTTTTGCCATGATTCCATATCTCATAGTGACTTGCGAAACAAAAATAAGATTTTTTAAAATAACAGTTGACAAAGGCTTTTCTCCCTGCTATTATGTGATTAAAGTTTTGAAACAACAATTAGCCTTGTTATTTCAAAAGCACTTTTCTTAATTCTTTATTCAATCTTCTATAAGGGAACCAGGCAGCCCATATTACCTGCCTGGCCTTCCCAAGGTAACTGTTGAATTAAAATCTATTTTCATTTATGATTAGGGAGGAATTTACATGAAAGCAAAGGCTGTACGACTGCATGGTGCCAATGATTTGAGGCTGGAGGAGTTCGAGCTGCCGGAGATTACCGAGGACGAAATCCTGGTAAAGGTTGTTTCTGACAGTATCTGCATGTCCACCTACAAGTGTGCTATCCTGGGCACCGACCACAAGCGTGTACACCCTGATGTGGCTGAGCATCCAGCCATTATGGGCCATGAGTTTGCCGGTGACATCGTCAAGGTTGGCAAGAACCATCAGGACAAGTTCAAGGCAGGTATGAAGTTTACCCTGCAGCCAGCCCTGAACTACAAGGGTACCATGTGGAGCCCTGGCTATTCCTACGAGTTCTTCGGCGGCGATACCACCTACTGCATTATCCCGGCTGAGGTAATGGAGCTGGGCTGCCTCTTAGAGTACAAGGGCAAGGCCTACTATGAGGCTTCTCTGGCGGAGCCAATGTCCTGCAGCATCGGTGCTTTTAACGCTGCCTACCACACCCAGATGGGTGTTTATACCCATGAAATGGGCATCAAGGAAGGCGGCAAGCTGGCTATTATGGCTGGTGCCGGCCCTATGGGACTGGGTGCTCTTACCTATGCCCTCCACCGTGATGTCCGCCCAGGCATGATTGTGGTAACAGACATCAACCAGGAGCGTCTGGACCGTGCTGCTCACCTGTTCCCACCTGAGGAAGCCAAGGCTGATGGCATTGACCTGCATTTTGTAAACACCGCTGATATGGCTGACCCTGTGGCTGAGCTGCGGGAGCTTTCCGGCGGCACCGGCTATGACGATGTTCTGTGCTATGCCCCTGTTTCTGCTGTTGTGACCCAGTCCAGCGGCATTTTGGGTAGAGATGGCTGCCTGAATTTCTTTGCCGGCCCAACTGACAAAATGTTCAGTGCTACCATGAATTTCTACGATGTTCACTACAATTCCACCCATGTTATGGGAACCACCGGCGGCAACACTGCTGATATGATCGAGTCCCTGGAGCTGACTGCTGCCAAGAGGATTAACCCTGCTGTTATGGTAACCCATATCGGCGGTCTGGATGCTGCTGCAGAGACCACTTTGAACCTGCCAAAGATTCCTGGTGGCAAGAAGCTTATCTATACTCATCTTTCCATGCCTCTCACCGCCCTTACTGACCTGAGAGCACAGGGTGAGGCCTTGAAAGATGAACGCTATACTGCCCTGGCAGATATTGTAGACGGCAACAAGGGCCTGTGGTGCCCAGAGGCCGAGGAATATCTCCTGGCAAATTTCATCAAGGACTAAATACTGATGCCGCCTCCTGTGGCTGGTGTCAGTCATAGGAGGCAAAATATTATGGATTCAATGGAAACTAGAAGAAGTGCTATTGTTGCTTTGATAAACCAGAGGGGTTCCATTAGCTTTGGGGAGCTGAAGGAGCAATTCCCCCAGGTGTCGGAGATGACTCTCAGAACGGATCTGAAGTCACTGGACAGGGAGGGGAAGATTCTCAGGATTCATGGCGGGGCAAAATCCATCGGCACCCTCCAGTCTACCCTGAGTAAGGATGATTTTATCAACAAGCGTTCCATCCTGAATACCCAGGAAAAGCGGCTTATTGCTCAAAAGGCAGTGGCATTGCTAAAGCCGGAGGAGGCAATCTTCATCGACAGCGGCAGTACCACCACCATGATGGCGGCTGCTATCCCAGAGGGGCCAAGGCTCATCTACACCTCAGGCCTAGGCTGTGCCACGGAGCTGGCCAGGCTTACTGAGGCTAGGATCTGCCTGCCAGGAGGAGTGCTGAATCGCTATAGCCATAGCGTTTGCGGCGTGTCTGCCATCAAGGAAATTGAGAGGGTTAGGTTCCATCAGGCCTTTATTGGGGTAACGGGCTTTAGTTATGAAAATGGTTTTAGCTGTAGTATAGACGAAGAGGCAAGGCTAAAGGAAGCCGCCATCCGCCATGCTCAGCAGGTTGTGCTGCTCATGGACTCCAGCAAGCTGAAAAAGCATAGTACCTATACCTTCTGCCGACTGCCAGAGGTAGATATCATCGTCTCCGACGGACAGCTGCCGCAAGACTTCCTCTCCC
>CAVFWX010000119.1:0-5953 GCA_963626225.1 Anaerotignum sp. | reverse complement strand
TGGAAGCCCAGCGGGATATCAGCCTCAGCTTCCGGGGCAGCAGCAACCAAAGGCTTATTGACGTAAGGAAGTCCCTTGAGCAAAATCGGACAATTTTATACGAAGCAAATTAAAAGCAATGCCGGGAATGTACCTGACATTGCTTTTTTTGGGGTGATGTGAGAGGTCGAGTTTGTAAATACGCATTGTGAAAATAGATTTTAATGTGATATAATTCTTAAATAGAATAAAATACGCTACTAGAAGATGAATATTCACCGATAGACTAGAATAAAAATTCTATCGGGGGGGGTAAATATGGGTATGGTTATTTATAATAATCTAACAGCCATGTCAGTCTTGAATGAGAACAACCGCAATACGAAAGGCTTGGGCAAGGCATTGAAAAAGGCAGCCTCTGGCATGAAAATAAATTCAGCTGGAGATGATGCCTCCGGCTATGGAATTTCTGAAAGTATGCGGGTCAAGCTTAGGGCCTTGGATCAAGATAGCCGCAATGTAAAAAATGGTGCCTCGATGCTTCGGTTAGCAGGAGGAGCAGTACAGGAGCAGATTAATCTACTAAAGACTGTGAAGCAGAAGGTCATTGATGCCAGCAATGACACTAATACCTCGGAGGACAGGGCAACCATACAAAAGGAAATAGATCAATGCTATGCCCAAATGGCAGATATCGTGTACGATACTGAGTTTAACGGCAAAAAGCTACTGGTGGGCAATGCGGTTGCAGAAGTTGTTAGCAGCTGGGAAGTGCTGGATTATGCTGTGTTGGCGGAGGACAGTGAAATCACAGGATTGTTGACGGATGCTACTGAAACCACATTGGATGGAGAACAGGGAGCTTTTGCTACCTTTGGCAAGGCTACGGACACTCCGCCTTATGATGGATATAAAGTGATAGAAGAGTCGCCTTCTACATGGGCAGAGGCTTCATCAGCAAATACTAATGGAGATTATTTGGTAGGAGGTACAAAAGGTACTTGCAATACGCTGGATATTGATTTGTCAAGCTATACAGATGTGGCTCAGTTGTCAGATACATCATTTAGTATAACTTATCCTAGCACCTATTATAGTAATACAAAAACTTTTGTACTAACGCAAGATGCCACTAAGAAATATAAAACAGGTGAAAAAATAGATATAAGCGGTTGCCAAACAGTAGAGGATGTGGCACAAGCCATTAAAACTGCTGTGAGTAATACGTTGTCAAGTCAAGTAGACATTGCTGTGAGTGGTACTAAAATAACCTTGACCACCAAATCCGATGGTGAAGATACGAATACTTCATACAATGCCCAAGGGGTTGGATTGGCTGGTGGAACTGTCACCGATTCTGGTCGCAAGTCAGCCCCTGGTACAGGACTGACATTAGGGGCTCTGACTGGTGGAACTGATCAGGTAACCCATACGGAAACTACCCAGGAAAAGGATCCAGATGATCCAGATCGGACAATCACTGTAACCCATACTGTGGTGGACAAGCCTGCTACCGCGGCAAAGATAAGCATATCGGGGATAGATTCTGTAACGGCTGGAACAGGCATAACCTTAAAAACAAGCTATGCTAGCTATCTGGTCTTTCAGGATGGCGCCGATGGATTGACGAAGGATTCAGCTAATGGTTATTACACTGTGGGCAAGGAGTATCAGGGGTCTTTTACCCTGGGCAACCTAAAAGCCACCATGTCTGGTAGCACTATGACGTTTCAGTCTATATTTGCTGGTTCATACTATAATGATTACTACTCAATTTCTGACGGAGTGCCAGAGCAACAGGCTGTTACCACCACCTATGCAGCGACCAGTTCCTTAGGGGGTGTGACCAATAATATGACAGGTGCAGATGGGAATACAGCTCATTGGGATCTGGATTTGTCTGCCTACAATATCACTGATGCGGCAGAAGCGGATAACCTGATAAGTAAGTATCTGGGAAGGGCGTTTACGGCATCTTCCGGCTATCAGTACGAATTTATAGATACAGGGACTACTGACGCAATGGATGGTTTGTACAAAATTACTAGCCGTACAGTGGATTTGAATGAAGTGCGTTCCCAGGTGACAGGTGGAAAAACCGTAGCTGAGGCCTTTGCCACAGTCCTGTCTGATGCAATCGATCATACAGAGCTGCTCAAGGATGTGGATGGCAGTATAATGGGAATAAGCTTTTTGGCTAGCGAAGCAGGTGAGGCTGGCAATAGCCTAAGCGTTTCAGCAGCAGTTGGTGAGCTGCGGCATTACAGCATAGATTGGCAAAGCTGGGTAAATAGCCAGCAGATTACCAATATACCGGAAGCACTGCATGAAAAGGGATTCAGGTTTTATTGCCCTACTGATTCACAGCAATGGGTCAATGTGCGATTTGTCAATGGATTGACAGATGTTGACAGCGACAGGCCGGCCAGCGGCAATGAAAGCCTGGATATCAAGACCGTGACCATTGATGTGTCTGGGGCAAATTCGGTAGAGTCCTTGGTGAAGAAAATTGACAGTGACTTAGGAGACTATCTGGAAAATACCTATCGGCATAATCTTTTGCTAGCTTCTGATCCTACTACAGGTATAACCACTATCTATGATAAGCGGCGTAAGACGGTTCGGAATGATAGCGGCTACGATAATCAGGAAAAAGGTGCCAAGATAGGCACCGGCATAATGGACAATATTGTCAAAAGCACCCGCAATGTTTATGTTGATGATTTGGTGATCCAGCATACGGATAAGGCGAATATGAACATACATGTAAGGATTCCACAGACTAGTCTTGACCAGATTTTTGGCTATAAGGAAGGTACCCATAGCATCACGGAGTATAATGTCCTCACTGAGGAAATGCGGACAAAGCTTTTGGGGCAGCCCCCAGAAAAAGGCATATTGGACACTGGCATGGAATATCTGCTGGATGCTCAGACCATCATCGGGGCACAGATAAATCACATGGAATTTGCAGACGACAACCTAACTGTACAGCGGGAAAATACTACATCAGCAGAGTCTGTAATAAGGGATGCAGATATGGCAAAGGCCATGATGGATTATGCAAAATATAATATCTTGTCTCAGGCAGCACAAAGTATGTTGGCTCAGGCCAATCAGAATCCTTCCACGGTAATGAGCTTGTTGCAATAAATTTCGTAGTTGATAAAAAAATCTCCATTGGCATATTTTATGCTAATGGAGATTCAGCCTGTGGACATTAATGTATCATAGGGGCTTTTGTTATCACAACACGTTGTCCACCACCCGCAGTTCAGCGGTATTCTTTAGGCATGGGGAGTGTCAATAGGCTTGCTGTACACAGTGCGGATTGGGAATGGTATTTCAATGCCTTCCTGACGATACCGTTTGGTAAGAGCCTTGATAAACTCATGCTTTAGCTTGAATTGGTCTGCAAAGCGGCTGCAGTGAAGCAGTACATTGAAATCAATGCTGCTTTCGTTGAAGGTGTGGAAATATACAGCTGGCTTCTTGGTAACCTCACCTTCTACCAGGCGGGTTACATCCTCTGCCACCTCTATGGTGACCTTTTCCACAAAATCCAAATCGCTGTCATAAGATACGCCACAAGGAACCTTGATGGTCATATCCGGTTCCGGCATACAGTAGTTGGTAATGATGGCACTGGAAATCTTCTGGTTTGGCACCACAACCGCATTGCCAGAGGTAGGAATAATGGTGGTAAAACGCCAAGTAATATCTGATACGCGGCCCTCCTCGCCTGTGCTGAGGCGTACATAGTCGTCAATGCTCAGCTGGCGGGAAACAAGGAGATACAGGCCGGCACAGATATTGGCCAGGGTTTCCTGAAGACCCAGGGCGATGGCCATACCACCGATACCCATGGCAGTAAGTAATGGAGCGATGGAAACACCCATGGAACCCAAAATCAGCAGGATGCCCATGGAGTAGATAAGTACATTGACAATATTTGGCAGCAGGCTGGTCTGGGGAATATTCTTGTTTCTGCTAGCGTAAAACTCAATAAAGCCTGTGGAGGCACGAGCCAGCAGCTGGAACAGGGTAAAGCTCAGCCAGGCGGAGAGAAGATAGGAAAAAAGATCTGCCGCAGCCCAGTTGAGATTGGTAGAATTAATGAGCCAATACAAGGTGGAGCCTACAATCCACGCTCTAGGCAGTCCACGGCCGGCACGGAGCAGGATATACTTGATGGAAAGCTCATCCTCGTCAAAGTGCTTGTTCAGCCAGTTGGCGATCAGGCTGTTGATGAACTGGCCTATGCACAGTGCCGCAATAAAGATGCAGACAGGGATGAAAAGCAGGTCATATATCTCCTCAGGGGTAATGGCCTTCATGGAATTGACAAATTCATAAATATTAAAGGATTCCTTCATAAAAACCTCCTGGTAAAATTTGTTTTACAGGGCAACAAGCTACTGCAAAACATTTAGATTGCTATATTATACATTATTTCTCAGTATTTTAGTATTGAATTTTGCTAAAACTTGTGCTATCCTAACCCATGGCAGCAGGAAATATCCTGCTTTGCCAAACGGCTTGTATTCGAGAGAAACGAGACCGGAAACAAAATATGCAGCATCAGAGAGGGCAGTGTAAGAACTGCCTGGGCTTTTGATGTAGCTTAAAGTATTTGCGTTTCCTGTCTTTGCAAGCATGGAGCGTTTTTTTATTGCCATTTTGCAAGGAGACGAAATTATGAAAGTATTGCGGACAGTTGAGGAGATTACGGAGTTTGCCAAGGCAGCCCAGCAGGCTGGCAAGGTAATTGGCCTGGTGCCAACTATGGGGGCACTTCATGAGGGGCATCTTACCCTGATGCGTACAGCTAAGGCTAAGTGTGATGTGGTAATTGCCTCTGTATTTGTAAATCCTGTACAGTTTGGGCCAAATGAGGACTATGATGCCTATCCACGGCGTTTCCAGGAGGATTGCGAGAAGCTGGAATCAGTAGGAGTGGATGCGGTTTTCCATCCAGAGCCTGCTGAGATGTACCCAGAGGGCTATGGTACCTATGTAAATGTGGAATCTGCCTTTACCGGCAAGCTGTGTGGCGGCCAGCGTCCGGGACATTTCCGTGGTGTGGCCACCGTTGTTACCAAGCTGATGAATCTCAGCCGTGCCCAGGAGGCTTTCTTTGGCCAGAAAGATGCCCAGCAGGTGTTGGTTATCAAGCGGTTTGTAAAGGATTTGAATATACAAGTAAATATCAATATGGTGCCTATTGTCCGGGAGGAATCCGGTCTGGCAAGAAGCTCCCGCAACGCTTATCTCAGCCCTACGGAGAAGGAAGCTGCCCTGGTATTGTCCCGTAGCCTGAAGAAAGCAAAGGAAGCCTTTGCTGCTGGAGAAAAATCCGTAGAGGCACTGAAGAACATCGTCCGTGAGGAAATCAGCCAGGAGCCTATGGCGGTGATTGACTATGTTGAGCTCTACAGCTTTGATGAGCTAAAGGAGATTCAGCAGATAACAGGAGAGAGTTTGCTGGCCATTGCCGTAAAGATTGGCAAGACCCGTTTGATTGATAATATCATTATTGGCTAAGGCCGGGAGGAAAATATGATACTGAATCTTTTAAAATCCAAAATCCACTGTGCCACTGTTACTGAGGCCAATCTAAAGTACATGGGCAGCATCACCATTGATGAAGCCTTGATGGAAGCGGCACATATCCTGCCAAATGAGCGGGTGCAGGTGGTAAACAACAACAACGGCGCCCGGCTGGAAACCTATGTAATACCAGGCCCAAAAAACTCCGGTGTCATCTGTCTCAACGGATCCGCTGCCCGTATGGTACAGCCAGAGGATATCGTGATTATCATGGCATACGCCTTCTTCGATGAAAAAGAAGCAGGCACCTATAAGCCAACCGTTGTTATGGTAGATGAAAAGAATACAGTCAAGGAAATCCGTTCAATAGAGTATCACGGACAAATAGATTAATCATATAGCCATGGAGAGTACCATTTCAGGC
>CAVFWX010000118.1:3139-6017 GCA_963626225.1 Anaerotignum sp. | reverse complement strand
CTAAGGGCAAGAACCCCCAGGATGGCCACAAAGCCCATAGCCTGGTCCAGAAGCAGCATGCCTGCCACTACGCCAATAAGCCCCAGAGGAGCGGTCAGCAGGGTCAGCACCATGTCCTTACCGTTTCTAAGCTGCAGCATCAGCAGGGTCATAATGACGAAGACCATGGCAGGTACCGGTACCATCAGATATGCCATGGAGTCGGCACTGTCGGAAAGGGCACCGTCCACCTTGATGTCGTAGCCAAAAGGCAGGCTGTCCCGGATGTCCTTGACAGCATCATAGGCCTTCTGGGTGCAGTCATTGGCAGTACCTTCCTTGATATTGGCTTGGACCATAATGGTCGGTACCATGTTTTCACGCTTGATAAGGCCATCCTCCATCTGGAAGGAAATCTTGGCAAGCTGCTCTAAAGGCACATAGCCCCCCGCAGAGTAAACCGGCAGTTTTTTCACCTGCTCCAAATCCGTGCGGTCAGCATCGGCAAGTCTGAGCTGGATATCTATAGTGCGATCCCCGGAGTAGAGTTGGGCAGCAG
Source organism: Anaerotignum sp. (assembly GCA_963626225.1). Taxonomy (GTDB): domain Bacteria; phylum Bacillota; class Negativicutes; order Selenomonadales; family Selenomonadaceae; genus Anaerovibrio. Next base: position 5,479 of record CAVFWX010000118.1, on the reverse strand, counting down.
AGGCACCGGAAATCTCCGTATACACGGTCTGTGCTACCGCCTGTGGTGATAAGCCTAAAGAGCGGAGCTTAGCCTGGTCAAATTCCAAATGCAGCACCTTGGACTTTTCCGTCCAGTCCAGATTTACATCAGTGTTATTTGAATCGGCGGCCACTCTGTCTGCCACCTGGGCGGCAATCTCCCGCACCTTGTCCTTGTCATAGCCAGATACTGCAAGCATTACAGGATATGGGGAAGGAGGGCCGGTCTGGATAACGGATACATTGGTGCGAACCTCCGGCATGCTGTCGGCAAGGTAGGCCTTTAGCTTGGCGGTGAGAGCATCACGGTTATTGGCATCCTTTGCCACAATAACAAACTGGGTGAGATTGTTGGCAGCCAGCTTTGGATCCACCGTCAGTACAAAACGTGGACAGCCCTCGCCTACATAATAGGTATAGTTTTCGATTTCCTCAGAATTTTCATCCAGGAATTTAGCAAATTTGCCAGCTGCTTCACCGGAAGCCTTCAGGGAAGAGCCTTCAGGTAGTTGCAGGTCAATGAGGATTTCCGGCCGGATAGATGGTGGGAAAAATTCCTGTCGCACGCTGCCTAGTAGGCTTACAGACAGGGCAAAAAGAGCCACCGTAGCTGTCAGGACGATTTTTCGATGGTCCAGGAACCAGCAAAGCAGTTTACGGAATGCCACATAGAAACGGCTCTGGTACATTTCCTTTTCGTCCTTGGCCTTGCCTGGTTTAATGAGATAATAGCCAAAAAGTGGTGCCACCATAACGGAAACAATCCAGGAAATCACCAAGGCCATGCCAATAACAGGGAACAGGGCGTTGCAGAATTCTGCTGCCATGCCCTGGGAGAAGCAAACAGGGATAAAGCCGGCACAGGTAATTAATGTGCCTGTCAGCATTGGCTTTGCGGTGGCACGGAAGGCATGACAGGCCGCCTCGAAGCGGCTGTGACCCTTTTCCAGCTGGACGCTCATTTGCTCCACCGCAATAATGGCATCATCCACCAAAAGCCCCAGGGCAATAATCAAGGCACCCAGAGAAACCTTGTGGAGGTCAATGCCTCCCATGTACATGCCGCAGAATACTGCCGCCAGTACCAGAGGTATACAGCCAGCCACCACCATGCCGGTGCGAAGGCCCAGGCTCAGGAAGCTGACCGCCAGAACGATGATGACAGCTTCTCTTAGGGTGCTGACAAAGTCATTAATGGAATCCGTTACCACCGCAGGCTGGTCAGATACCTGATGGATTTCCAGCCCTGCTGGCATTTCCTCCTGAATGCGGTCCATGGCGGATTTTAGATTGTCACCCAGGGTGATGATATTGCCACCGTTTTCCATGGAAACGGCAATGCCGATGGAAGGCTCACCGTCAAAATACATGGCCTCATCCCCAGGCTCTGTATAGCGGCGTTCCACCGTGGCAATATCTCCCAGGTAGAAGGTCTTGCCGTTTGCCTGAATGGGAGTATTCTTGATGGCATCCACATCCTCGAAGGTGCCGCTGTAGCGGAGATATACATTGTCGGTGCTGGTTTCGATCATGCCGGAAGGAGTCATCTGGTTCTGGCTGCTAAGGGCACTGGAGAGCACCGTAGGGCTGATGCCCAGCTCTGAGAGCTTGGCGGCCTCTATTTCCACATAGACCTTTTCAGTCTGGACTCCCAGCAGCTCCACCTTCTGCACCTTGCTGATGGTGGCTAGCTGGCGGCGGATCTTTTCAGCGTACTGTCTCAGCTCCTCCATGGAATAGCCGTCTCCCGTCAGAGCATAGACGGAGCCGAAAACATCGTCAAAGCGGTCATTGTAATATGGGCCATAAACCCCGGTGGGCAAGTCCTTTTGCAAATCGTTGCCAAAGCCCCGTACGTCCCGCCAGGTATCACGGATTGTGGAGGTAGGTACATCATCCCGCAGGGTAATATATAGTACAGAGGTACCTGCACGAGTGGTGCTCTTTAGCTCCTTTACCCCGGGAATATCCCGAAACTTGGACTCCAGCTTGTCTGTTACCTGCTGCTCCATCTGTTCAGCGGAGGCACCGGGCCAGGCGGCAGAAACCACCATCTGGCGGATGGTGAAATTTGGATCCTCCATGCGGCCTAGTTTGAAATAGGAAAAGATGCCACCAATGGCAATGACGATGATGAAATACCATACCAAGGAGCGGTTCTTCAGGGCGATTTCGGTGAGATTTCTCATTTTGCATCCTCCGCCAGCCGTACCTTGGTGCCCTCACGGAGCTTGTGGACACCGGCTGTTACTACAATATCTCCCTGGGAAAGTCCTTGTACCCGCACCTGATCCTTGCCAAAGCTTTCCACCTGGACAGG
>CAVFWX010000118.1:0-2909 GCA_963626225.1 Anaerotignum sp. | reverse complement strand
TGTCAGCCATAGGGGAAATCTCCCGGACAACGCCGGCAACATTCTGGTTGTTCAGGGACCAGAAGGAGCAGGAGGTCTCCTGGCCAATGGACAGGGAACCAACGCGGCTCTCCGGTACGTTGATTTCCACCTCCAGCTCCTGGCTTTGCACCAGAGTAGCAACGGTCTGTCCAGCGGCTACTACCTGGCCTGCCTCGGCATTGACAGCGGAAATAACCCCGTCAGAGACGGCTACTAGATTGGTATAGCCCAAGGCGTTTTGGCTCTGGTTGGCGGCGGCAACGGCCTGGTCATAGCTGGCCTGGGCAGCCTCGTAGGCAGTCTGGTACTGGTCCAGGACGCTGGCAGGCACGGCATTTTCCTCATAGAGTGCCCTGTAGCGGCGGAGGTTGGAACGGGCCAGATCCAGCTGAGCGGATGCGGCATTGACCTGGGCATTTGCCTGGGTAGCCTGCTGCTGCACATCCCTGGTGTCAATGGACATAAGCACATCTCCGGCATGAACCTTATCTCCTGCCTGGACATACCGCTGGAGAATGCGGCCTCCCACCTGGAAGGACATATTGGTTTCGTAGCGGCCCTTAACGGTGCCAGGGTAGCTGCCATCAGCACTCCCGGCTCCAAGAGACACTGTTTGTGTCTTTACCAGAGGATCCTTTTCCTCTGCTGTATCTTCGCTGCCGCAGCCAGATAGGGAAAGAAGCAGCATCAGGATACATAATAATGATATAAATTTTTTCATAAGCAATGCTCCTTATTTTGAACGTATTCAATCTTTCTTGATTAAGCTTAATTATATCAAAATAAACTGGTTTTTACAATATTAATATTGGTACAATGATTCAGCTTCGTGTGATAATTTTTTCAAAAATTTGCTATACAAAGCCATTAATATTTGTTATAATATCATTAGTTAAGGAACAGACGACCATGGTGCCGCCTGTGAGGATAAAAGGAGGAATTGTTAAATGAAAGTAACAGTTGTAGGCGCAGGTAATGTAGGAGCAACAGCAGCAAATGTAATTGCCAGCGCAGGTTATGCTAGTGAAGTAGTTCTGCTGGATATTAAGGAAGGCGTTTCCGAAGGCAAGGCCATGGATATGATGCAGACTGCACAGATCCTGAACTTCAACACCACCATTACCGGTGTTACCAATGACTATGCAGCTACTGCTGGTTCCAAGGTTGTTGTTATCACTTCCGGTATTCCTCGTAAGCCAGGCATGAGCCGTGAGGATCTCATTGGCGTTAATGCTGGTATCGTAGGCAGCGTTATTGAGCAGGCTGTTAAGTATTCCCCAGATGCTATCTTCATTGTTATCTCCAACCCAATGGATGCAATGACTTACCTGGCACTGAAGAACTCCGGTCTGCCAAAGAACCATGTAATCGGCATGGGCGGTATGCTGGATAGCTCCCGCTTCCGTTATTTCCTCTCCAAGGCTCTCCAGAAGGCTGGCTATCCTGCCACCCCTACTGACATCGAGGGCATGGTAATCGGCGGCCACAGCGACAAGACTATGGTTCCTCTGGGATCCATTGCTACTTACAAGGGCATTCCTGTATCTCACCTCCTCAGCGAGGCAGAGCTGGAGGATGCTATTGCTCAGACCAAGGTTGGCGGTGCTACCCTGACTGGCCTGCTGGGCACCTCTGCTTGGTATGCTCCTGGTGCTGCTGCTGGCGAGCTGGTTAAGTCCATCGTTACCGATGGCAAGAAGCTCATTCCTTGCTGCGTATATCTCGAGGGCGAGTATGGCGAGGATGACCTCTGCATCGGCGTTCCAGTAATCCTGGGCGAGAACGGCGTAGAGAAGATCGTTGAGCTGAAGCTGGACGGTGTTGAGAAGGAGCGTTTCGCAGAGTCCGTAGCTGCTGCACGCAACACTCAGAACAACCTGGGAGATGCACTGAAGAAGTAATTCTTTCTCCTATCATATAGTGCAAAACTAGCATAACCAGAGGCCCTGCAGGGATTTGTTCCTGCGGGGCTTTCTTTTTTATAAGAACGCCGGAAGTATGCCACTGTCGTTTTGTTGCTAGAAAATGCCTTAATATCTATGGAAGTATTTACGATATATATGGCAGGAGAGTTAATTTAGACAGATGCCGGGAGGTGGTTATCATGTCGGAAAGGATTGATAGAGTATATAAGGTTTCCCCTGTGGGAATGGAGCCAAATAGCCCTTGGTTGCAGAGAAGGGGGCGGGATGAGCAGCAATCTCGGGAGAGCTTTCGGGATATGCTGAAGAAGCGTACAGGAGCTAAGGATGTTACAGCTACCCAGGATGTGGGAGAGGCTGCTGCCTGGGAGGGCAATGGTGCCACCCAGTCCCTGTTTTATGAAAATGGGGTGGATTTGCGGTTTTTTTACCAGCAAAGGGAAGAAATTTGAACCTGTAGAAGGCTAGGAGTGAATAGATGCTGAAGGATATAGAATATATGAAGCTTGCCCTGGCTGAGGCGAAGAAGGCGTATCAGCTGGGGGAGGTTCCTATTGGTGCCGTCCTTGTGGATAATGAGGACGGTACTGTTGTGTCTGCGGGACATAACCTGCGGGAAAAAAACATGGATGCCACGGCCCATGCAGAAATGGAGGCCATTCGTCAAGGCTGCCAAAGGCTTGGTAGATGGCGACTTAGTGGTTGTACCCTGTATGTCACCATCGAGCCTTGTGCCATGTGTGCCGGGGCACTGGTAAACAGCCGGGTGGACAGGCTGGTCTATGGCAGCAGCGAGTCAAAATTTGGGGCGGTGGAGTCCATTTTTAATGTAGTAAATCACAGGCTGCTGAACCACCGCATAGAGGTAACTGCCGGGGTGTTGGAGGAAGAGTGCCGGGAGATTATGAAGGATTTCTTCAAGATGCGTCGGCAGCAGAACAAGGAAAAAAAGCGGCAGGAAACAAA
>CAVFWX010000117.1:0-6025 GCA_963626225.1 Anaerotignum sp. | reverse complement strand
GCCTCAAAAACCTTGGTAGCAGTAGTGCTATATCCATTAGGGAAGCCGATTACCGTACAGATTGGCAGCTTGCCTTCTACATACTCAGCAGCCTGTTTTACATAGGCTGCAGGAATGCAGGCAGAGGCAGTGCCGTATTTGATGCCGTCATCCAAAATCTGCTTGATATCTCCCCAAGTGGCAGACTGAGCCAGCAAAGTATGATCCACCTTGCTGAGAATTACTTTTTTATCCATATATCCAACGCCTCCTATATATTATACAAGTTTATCCAAAATGGAGTGTCCTATAGTCCCCTCCGGCATCTTCAGCCCGAAGTTGTCTGCTATGGTAGCACCTATGATGGCAAAGGTGTCCTGCTCCTCCAGATGGCCACAGCCCTCCATGGATGGGGAATATGCCAGGAAAGGCACTTCCTCACGGGTGTGGTCTGTACCGGTATGGGTTGGGTCATTGCCATGATCTGCGGTGATAATCAACAAATCATCATCATGCAACAATGGCAACAACTCTCCCAGCTTGACATCAAACCGCTCCAGTTCCTCGGCATAACCCTGAGGATTGCGACGGTGGCCCCACAGGGCATCAAAATCCACCAGATTTACAAAACAGAAACCCTCAAAATCCCTCTTGGCAATCTCAATGGTCTGCTCCATGCCATGGACAGAACTCTTAGACTTGTTGGACTCCCCGATGCCCTCGCCGTCAAAGATATCTGAAATCTTGCCTACGGAGATCACATCATAGCCAGCATCTTTCAGTGCATTCAGGGCTGTCTTGCCATAAGGCTTCAGGGCATAGTCATGGCGGTTGCTGGTACGCTTGAACTCACCCTTCTTGCGACCCAAGTAAGGACGGGCAATAACCCTGCCAACCTTCCACTCGTCCCGCATGGTCAGCTCACGAGCAATCTCGCAGCAACGATACAGTTCCTTTAAGTCAAAGGTTTCCTCATTGCCGCAAATCTGCAGTACAGAGTCCGCAGAGGTGTAGACGATCATGTGGCCCGTGGCAATTTCTTCCTCAGCCAGCTCATCCAGAATAGCGGTGCCGCTGGCGGATTTGTTACCAATAACCTTGTGTCCGGTACGCTTCTCCAGCTCTGCAATCAGCTCTGGAGGGAAGCCTGTATCAGTAAAGGTCTGGAATGGCTGGGTAATATGCAGACCCATCATTTCCCAATGACCAGTCATGGTGTCCTTGCCGGTGCTGGCTTCCTTCAGCCTGGTGTAGTAGGCCATAGGCTTTTCTACTGCAGGAACCTGCTTCAGCTGACAGATATTTGCCATGCCCAGCTTCTGGAGATTAGGTATATTGAAGGTATCTACACTCTGGGAAATATGCTCCAGGGTGTTAGTACCAGCATCACCATACTTGGCTGCATCTGGCATTTCTCCTGCTCCCAGGGAGTCAATAACAATAGTAAAAATACGCTTATATTTCTTTTCGCTCATTTCTAAACCTGCCTTTCTATGTCACCCAATATGGTACAAATTCCCCGCCAACTGAGCCAGCAGGGAATGTTTCATACTGAATCTTGCTTAGAACAAATCTACCAAGCCGCAAAGCATAGCACTGAGGATGCTCAGCAACATGCCGCCCAGCATAGCACGAACAACGATGCGAGAAAGAACGCCCTTCTTCTCAGGGCACAGTGCACCAACACCACCTACGCAGATACCCATGCTACCTACGTTGGCAAAGCCAGCCAGGGAAACTGCACACATCATAGCAGTTCTGGAGTCCAAGGTGCTGATATATGCACCCAGGGTACCAAATGCCACAAACTCATTGAGAGCCAGCTTCTGTCCCAGGAGAGTACCTTCCTGCATGGCAGTAACAGTATCGAAGCCCATGAGATAACCAAATGGGGAGAAGATATAGCCAAAGATCATTTCCAGGCTCAGGCCTGCAAAGCCCAGAACCATGTTAATGAGAGATACCATGCCGATAATGGCAATCAAGGCAACGCAGATGCCCAGTACCACCTGAAGGCCTACGGAAGCACCGCTCATAACAGCCTCAATAACATTATTGTTGCTACCCTTGTTGTCAATCTTCAGATTATCCACATCCTGGGCAGGCTCTGTTTCAGGATAAATAATCTTGGAAATCAGGATACTGCCTACAGGTACCAGCATGCTGGCAATCAGCAGGTATTCCATTGGAATGCCCATTGCCACATAAGCGGTAAGGATAGATACATCCATGCTGCCCATGCCGGCTACCAGGATAACGAAAATCTCGCTTTCTGTCATGCGGCCGATGTACTTGCTGATAAGTACAGGACTGCTGGTCTGTCCCAAGAACATATTGGCAGTAGCTACGAAGCTTTCAACCTCGGTGGAGCCTACCAGCATCTTGACTACACGACCCAGATGCTTTACCACGAAACCCAGCAAACCTACATAATACATAAGCTCAACCAGGGCAGACACGAAGATGATATTACCCAATGAGGATACAGCAAAGACAAAAATCTTGGAGGAATCTGCCAAATCGCCGAATACGAAGGACACGCCGTCCTTGCCACAGTTTACTACGGCTGTAACTCCATCAGACAGGAAGGATATAACCTGCTGGCCCAATGGAACCTTTACTATAAAGATGGCCAGCAACAACTGAATCACAAATGCCTTGCCTACCAGCTTCCAATTTACGCTCTTCCTGTGCCAGGACAAAAGCCAGCAAATCAGGAAGACTACTACAATACCTAACAGGTTTAATGCTAACTGCATCTACTTTACCTCCGAAATAATTACTTATTCTTGTCTTCCTTGATAAGGGTTCTCATGGCCTCAACAGCAACCTTGATGGCAGCCTCTGTATCATGGACAATAGGGTTCTCCATGCCCAGGGCGTTACGCTCCTGATTGCCAACTACCAGGAAGTCAGAGCCGCAACGAACCTTCAGATGGCTGGCTACGATAAACAGTGCGGCAGACTCCATCTCAGAAGCCTTGCAGCCCAGACGCTTCCAAGCCTCCCACTTGTTCAGCAGCTCATAGCTTACAGGCATGATCTCAGGGTCATGCTGGCCATAGAAGGCATCCTTACACTGTACAACACCGTGATGATAAGGCATGCCCAAGGTCTTGCAGGCCTTGATCATGGCATTGACGATGTCCAGATCTGCTACTGCTGGGAACTCAATAGGAGCATATTCCTTGCTAGTGCCCTCCATGCGGATAGCACCGGTAGCTACTACGATGTCGCCGCCCTTTACGTCCAAATCAATACCGCCGCAGGTACCAACCCGCAGGAAGGTGTCTGCACCGCACTTTACCAGCTCTTCCATGGCAATGGAAGCAGATGGTCCGCCGATACCGGTGGAGGTAACGCTGACCTTTTCTCCATCAAGATAGCCGGTGTAGGTAACATACTCACGATTGTCGGCAATTAGCTTGGCATCATCAAAATGTGCCGCAATCTTAGCGCTGCGCTTTGGATCACCTGGCAAAATAACATATTTGCCTACATCCCCCGGACGAATCTGCAAATGATACTGTAATCCTTCTTCACCTGAATAGTTCTGCATAATAAGCTCCTCCTTATAAATTATTCCTCATTTGATAAAATTTGTGCCAGATTCTCTTTGAGTCTCTGGTATTGTTCCTTGCTAATACTAATCTTTGTTCTGGTGCGGACTACCAGCCCTTCCTCTTCCAGCTTCTGCACTGACCGAGTAATGGTCTTGACGCTTAGGCCGGTATAGTCAGACAGCATCTGCCTATCGTTGTCGATAACCAGCTTGTCCGGCATCTCCTGCTGCTCATAAAGAATTGTCAGCAACATACTAAGTCTGTCTGCCCCCTGCAGGAAAAGAAACACCCTGGTATTGCGGGCTTGCTCTAGCAGGTACTCCCCCATGAGCTTGGCTTCGTGAGCCAGGGACTGCAAATCTGACTTTATCCACTGGGCAAACTTGGCCTTAGGAATCTTCAGCACGATACAATCCGTCACTGTCTGCAGGGAGGTCTTGTAGGTATCAAGATCCATGATGACCTCCATGCCCCCATAGGCATAAACATCGGTAAAAATCATGAAGTCAAAGGATATACCCAATATTCTGTAATCAGTTCCTTTGATAATCCCCTGACCTATGAAATAGATTGTATCCACCGGTTCTCCCGCCCGGATAAAGGTAGTTCCCTTAGGCACCGTCTCCACAGAAAAGGAATCCAAGAGCCACAAGGGTGCATTTTGGAAGTAAATATAGAATTTTTCTCGCCTTTCTTTTGAAATTTTTCGCAGAAACGGCCACACTTTATCTAAGTATTGATTTTCCATAATTTTTTCTTCCTGTTTTCACCAGCGTTTAGGACTCATTATAGTATTATTATATAGTTTTGATACAAAATAGAAAAGGTCACGTGTCCCTTTCGTAAAAAATAACCTCAATAAAAAATGCAGGGAGAGCACATTCCCTGCATTCTACTCAAAATTTTATTCTATTCTCTTTAGCTTGTCGCCACTGCCTTCAGCTTCCCAGGCAATACGGCAGCTTTCTTCCAGTTCTTCCAGTCCGTAGAAGGCATCTAGAACAGTTTTGCCTGGTACCACTGGGCCATGGTTGGCCAACAGGAAGGCATCGCTGTCATTGATTACCTCACCAAAAGCAGTAAATAACTCCTGGCTGCCTGGAGGAGCATAAGGCACCAAGCCGATGGTCCCTACCTTCATCTTTAAATACGGAGTATACCTTGGCACAATATCCTTTGGATTGTCATGCTCCAGACAGGACCACAGTGTACCGTAATAGCTATGGGTGTGAATTACTGCCCCGATGGTATCTGATTTCTTGTAGAAGCCCTGATGCAGCGGAAACTCCTTGCTGGCCTTGCGACCATTAAGCAAATTCCCCTCCATATCCAGCTCTGTAAAGTCCTCTGGCTTCAAGGTGCCAAAGCAGGTACCTGAAGCAGTAATAAAAATATGCCCATTGTGCACAAAGCTCATATTGGCAGAGGAACCTGTGGCCTTGTTCCGATTGAACAGGGTATGGGCCGCCCAGCAGGCATCCTCTAGTTTTTTCTGCAGTTCATTATCCATTTATACAAAACTCCTTTTAGTGAAAGATTACACAGGTAGGGCTGCCGGTTTCCACAGTTTTATCTGCAAAGGTCAGCTCTCCAGTTTCCTGATTTATATCGAAGAAACGGATGGTGTCGCTATCCTCGTTGCCTACGATAAGCTGGGTGGCATCCTCGTTGAAGCACATAAACCTTGGGGTCTTGCCCAGCACTGGTGTAAAACCAGCCAATGTAAGATAGCCGGTATTTTCATTTACCCGATAGGTAACGATGCTCTCATGAATGCGGTTGGAGCCGTAGACAAACTTGCCGCTTGGATGGCACAGGGAAGCACTGGCCTGACCATTTTCCGTATAGGTCTCCGGCAGTGATGGCAAAATCTGCCTTGCCTCCAAGTGGCCGGTCTTGTCATCAAAGCCGTAATAGGTCATGCAGTTGCCCCGCTCGTTGATGAGATAAACCCGCTTGTTGTCAGGACTGATGGACACATGACGAGGCTCGTCATACATCCTGGCCTCCTGAATATGGGCACGAGTCAGCTTGCCGGTTTCATTGTCCACCTTGAACACCCACAGCCGCTCATAGCCAATATGCCTGCCCTGGGATGGCACAAACAGATACTCTTCATTGTTATCCAGCAGGCACTGATGCGCATGAGAAACGCCTTCCGGCGTCAGCCCCTCTAAATGCTCCACGCTGATAGCCTCTCCCAGACTGCCATCTTCATGCCTTGGCAGGGTAGCCACCGCTCCTCCCTGAAGGGTAGCCACAAACATAAACTTGTTGTTCTTGCTAGGGATGATATGGACAGGATTCTTTCCCTGTGCCTCCACAGTATTCAGAAACTCCAGCCCACCGTCTTCCTTTATCTTAAAGGCACTGACCTGATGGAGATCCCCATGAACAGTGTAGAGGAACTGGCCTGTCTTATCAAAGGCCAGATAGGAAGGATTTTCCAGAATTGGCACGATTTCCTTCAGCTGCCAGTTTCC
>CAVFWX010000116.1:0-6077 GCA_963626225.1 Anaerotignum sp. | reverse complement strand
TAAACCCAGGCTCCCCATCCCTTTCCAAAAGAGAAGATGGTCGCCAGACCTGTGCCGTGATTACGGAAAAAGACATTGCTATTTACGATATAAACTCAGGAGATGTAGTGATGTCCTTAGAGCTGTGAAAAACTAAAACGCTGGAAGTTGTACCCTAAGGAGACCATTAATGAACATCGGTGCTTAGTGATTCACGAGCCATGATTTATGCCGATAGGACATAAATCATGTGCCTCGTGAGAGCTTAGCATCCGCTATGTTCATTTATGAGCGAGAGCGAGTCGACGTGGGTACACTTCCAGCGTTATTGTATGCTTTTCATTAAAACTATGAAGGAGTGAAAGAATATGTCAGACACACTTGTAAAGGCCATCGCCAAAGGCGTCAGGGTCTATGCTGCCGTGACCACGGACTTGGTAAACGAGGCTGTCCGCCGCCATGACTGCTATCCTGTGGCTGCTGCCGCCCTGGGTCGTACCATGACCGGGGCACTGCTGATGGCTGCCAACTTGAAAAATAAGGAAGCCATTACCATAAATATCCGTGGCAACGGGCCTCTTGCCAATATTACCGCAGATGCTGTGCCAGAGGGATTTGTCCGGGGCTATGTGGCCAATCCTCATGTAGAGCTGCCACTAAATGACAAGGCTAAGCTGGATGTTGGAGGAGCCGTAGGCCAGGGACTGGTAACTGTTACCCGCTTTACAGGCCTAGGAGAGCCTATGCGGGGCAGCAGCGAGATTGTTACAGGGGAGATTGCCGAGGATCTTACCAACTACCTCTATGTTTCCGAGCAGACTCCATCTAGCATTGGACTTGGGGTGCTAGTGGACAAGGATTTCTCCGTCAAGGCAGCAGGGGGCTTTATGATCCAGCCTATGCCGGATGCAGATGAGGAGATTATCAGCCACTTAGAGGAAAATATCAAAAAACTCCGTCCTGTTACGGAAATGATTGAGGATGGCAAGGGACCGAAGGAAATTATTGAAGAAATCATGCCAGGCTTTGATATGGAATTTCTTACTACCACGGATTTGGGCTTCAAGTGCCAGTGCTCCAAGGAACGGCTAGAGGATGTGCTGCTGAATTTGAACCGTGAGGATATGGTATCCTTGATTGAGGACGGTCAGGCAGAGGTTTGCTGCCATTTCTGCGGGGCAAAATACCACTTTGATAAGGCAGAATTGGAGCATATTTTAAAATTAGCCGATGCTGTAAAGTAAAAATACTTTACAACCCTATTTTTTTCTGCTATAATGACTAACGCAATGTGGAGATAGATGTTTTTCGGTGTGCTTGAATAAATATTTGTTTCGGATATTGCAATAACAGCCCTAGGAAAGTTGAATGAAATTTCATTTGACTCGGAACAATCCAAGGGTTATAATATTCATATTGTGTGTGAAGAGCGTACACACTTAAATAACATAAGGAGGTGTGTTACATGGCAAGTGTATGTGAAGTATGCGGTAAGGGTGAGCTCAGCGGCAACAATGTCAGCCACTCCCATTTGAAGACTAAGCGTTCTTGGAAGCCAAACATCCAGCGTGTTCGTGCCGTTGTAGAGGGCGACGTGAAGCGTGTTAATGTTTGCACCCGCTGCCTGCGTTCCGGCAAGGTTGAGAGAGCCATCTAATTTGCGCAAGTATCTCGAATGATATATCATAAGAAAAGCTGGTTATTTATATAGCCGGCTTTTCTTATGCCCTGTTGGGGCTGGTACAAAAAAATCCACCCTGACAAGGAAAAATACTTGACAACCCTATGAGAGGTAGTTATAATAGCTATGGTTGATAAAGATGTGTCTTGAAAGCAGGTGGTTTGATGCTGGAACAGAGACTGTATCTGGCTCAGTTATATGATATATATGGGCCACTTTTGACAGACAAGCAGCAGCGTTGCTTGGAGATGCATCTACTGGAGGATTTCTCCATGTCAGAGATAGGAGAGAGCCTGCAGGTATCACGCCAAGCAGTATATGATATACTGCATCGCTCTGAGCAGATTATGGCTGAGTATGAAGCAAAGCTTGGTCTTGCCCGGAGAGTTGCCAGGCAGCGTCATGAACTGACAGAAATTTACGAGGAGCTGTCCAGCTTGGAGGCTGGGGGAGCGCAGCAGCAGGTAGCCGGTATATTGGTGAAGCTTTTGCCATATACAGGCAAGGCTGCCCAGGAGGAATAAGATTGATTTTTGAAGGTTTGGCAGACAGACTGCAGGAAACATTTAAAAAGCTCAGAGGACACGGCAAGCTGACAGAGGATGATGTTAAGGCTGCCATGAAGGAAGTGCGGATGGCTCTTTTGGAGGCTGACGTAAACTTCAAGGTAGTAAAGGATTTTGTCAAGCGTGTTACTGAGAGGGCTATCGGACAGGATGTTATGGAGTCCCTGACTCCCTCACAGGTTGTCATCAAGATAGTAAACGAAGAGCTGACAGAGCTCATGGGTGGATCCCAGAGCAAGATTAATATGTCATCACAGCCGCCTACCATCATTATGATGGCGGGACTACAGGGTGCTGGTAAGACCACGTCTGCCGGCAAGCTGGGACTGGCACTGAAAAAGCAGGGCAAGCGTCCTGTGCTGGTGGCTGCAGATATATATCGGCCGGCGGCTGTTACACAGTTGCAGGTCATTGGCAAGCAGCTGGACATTCCGGTGTTCTCCATGGAGCCAGGAACCGATGCTGTAACCATTGCCAAATCTTCCCTGAATTATGCCTTTACTCATGCCAATGATGTGGTAATCATTGATACTGCAGGCCGCCTGCATATCAATGAGGAACTGATGCAGGAGCTGAAGGACATCAAGAGGGAAGTAAAGCCACATGAGATTCTGCTGGTGGTAGATGCTATGACCGGTCAGGATGCCGTAAATGTGGCAGAAAGCTTCAACAAGGATCTGGAGCTGACAGGCTTGGTTCTCACCAAAATGGATGGCGATTCCCGTGGCGGTGCTGCACTTTCCGTGAAGGCTGTGACAGGCTGTCCAATCAAGTTTGTGGGTATCGGCGAAAAGCTGGAGCCACTACAGCCATTCTATCCAGACCGCATGGCTTCCCGAATCCTAGGGATGGGAGATGTGCTCTCCCTGATAGAGAAGGCTCAGGATGCCTTTGATGCCAAGGAAGCTGAGGAGCTAAAGCAGAAGCTTCGCAAGGAAGAGTTCACATTGGATGATTTCCTGAAGCAGATGAAGCAGGTAAGAAAGCTTGGTTCCTTTGAGCAGATTGTGGGCATGATTCCTGGTCTTGGCGGCAAGGTAAAAGATGCCTTGAAGGACAAGGATATTGACCTTAACGGCAAGGAAATGCGTCAGATTGAAGCTATTATCCTGGCAATGACTCCGGAAGAGCGTGCCAAAACCAAAATCATCAATGGCAGCCGCCGCAAGCGTATAGCCAAGGGTAGTGGTACCAGGGTGCAGGACGTCAACAAGCTTATCAAGCAGTTTGAGGAAATGCAGAAGATGATGAAACGCATGAAGAAAATGCAAAATGGCAAGAAGGGCGGCCTTTTCGGCGGCATGAAGTTGCCATTTATGCATTGATATAAGAAAGTATATCTTCTATAGTATAGAGTTTAGATATACCATATCTAAGGAGGTGAATTTTCACATGGCAGTTAAGATTCGTTTGAACCGTATGGGTGCTAAGAAGAACCCTTTCTATCGTATTGTTGTAGCTGATTCCCGTGCACCACGCGATGGCCGTTTCATCGAGGTAGTTGGCAACTATGACTCCACTAAGGAGCCTGCAGTAGTTAACATCGACGAGGAGAAGGCTCTGGAGTGGATGTCCAAGGGTGCACAGCCTACTGATACTGTTCGTTCTCTGTTCTCCAAGCAGGGCATCATGGCCAAGTTTGATGCAGCTAAGCATGCTAAGGACTAAGAAAGAGGCATAGCATGAAAGAGATCGTTGAGATTATCGCGAGGTCTCTGGTAGACAATCCTGATCAGGTTGTGGTTGAAGAAAAGCAGGATGATGGTATCGTGCTGTTTGAGCTTCATGTTGCTGACGAGGATATGGGCAAGGTAATTGGCAAATCTGGTCGCATTGCTAAGGCACTGCGTACTGTTGTCAAGGCTGCAGCTACTCGTGAGAATAAAAAAGTGAATGTAGAAATAGTTAGCTGATGAACTCAGCCGAAGCTGCGGCAGAATTTTCTGCCGCAATTTCTATATATGGAAGAATTTTTGAGAAAATGGGGGTACTAACATGGATAAGGTTTTAGTAAAGTTTCCTCTTACCATCAAGGCCAAGCTCACCGAAAAGCTGAAAACCAGCATGCTGGAAGAGATGACCAACAATATCAAGCAGGCAGAGCTGGAAATTTCCCAGCTCAATATCGAGGAAACCCGTGCTGTACAGCAGGCAGGGGACGATGAGCAGGCTTTGGCCATGATTCATCAGCATTTTGGTGTAGAGCGTCAGAAGCGTCAGGAGTTCGTAGCTCAGACCCAGGGCCGCAAGGAGTCCCTGGAGAAGCTGGTTATTGGTGCCGAGGTGGTACAGGGCCAGACTGAGCGTTTTGTGGAGCTGAAGGTTGGGGACAATATCCGTGACCAGTTCAATGTGGAGGTTGTAGTGGAAGATGATAAGATCATCGCAATCCGCAGCTAAGAAAGAAAAAAGCCATAACCGCATCGTTATCGGCAAAATCGGTGCCCCTCATGGTATTCGGGGAGAGATGCGGGTAATCCCCCTGACAGATTTCCCAGAAAGGTTTCAGGAACTGGAGCAGGTCTATGTGGGAGAGGATCTGATGCAGGTGGAGGACTGCTGGTATCACAAGCAGTTCGTCATCATGAAGCTGAAGGAATGCCCACATCGTGAGGCAGCAGCAGAGCTGACAGGCCAGTTGCTGTATGTGGATAAGTCCCAGGCCATGCCTTTGGAAGAGGGAGAATATTATACCTTCGATATCATTGGTCTAGAGGTATTTGACCTAGAGGGCAATTCATTAGGTCATGTTACCGAGGTGCTAAAAACCGGTGCTAATGATGTGTATGTGGCTTCCAAGAAGGGACAGGCCAAGCAGATTTTGATCCCAGCCCTGAAGGCTGTAGTAAAGGAAATCAATCTGCCAGAGGGCAAGATGGTAGTTGATTTGCCGGAGGAAGCCTGATGAGGATTGATATTCTCTCCTTGTTTCCAGCCATGTTTGCTGGGCCTTTTGGGGACAGTATCACCAAGCGGGCTGTAGCCAAGGGTATTTTGGATATTCATCTGATGAATCCACGGGATTTTGCCTTGGGACGGCACAAGCAGGTGGATGATACCCCTTTTGGGGGAGGCAGCGGCATGGTACTGAAGCCTGAGCCAATGTTCAAGGCTGTGAATTTCATCAAGAACACCACGGATTATGCCAAGCGGCGGGTACTCTTGATGAGTCCCGAGGGCACTGTGTTTAATCAGGCCAAGGCTCGGGAACTGGCCCAGTATGACCAACTTATATTTATCTGTGGCCACTATGAGGGCTTTGATGGCCGCATCAGCCAGTATCTGGCAGACGAGATTATCTCTATCGGGGATTTTGTGTTGACAGGTGGAGAGCTGCCTGCTATGATGATGGTGGATGCAGTGTCTCGTATGTTGCCAGGAGTGCTGGGCTCTGAGGAGTCTGCACCCACGGATTCCTTCTACAACGGGCTGTTGGAACATCCCCAGTACACCAAGCCTAGGGAATATGAGGGCATGAAGGTGCCTGATGTGCTGGTATCTGGAGATCATGCCAAGATTGCCAAATGGAGGCGGGAAAAATCTCTGGAGGTTACTCTCCGGAATCGGCCAGATTTGTTGGAAAAGGCTGATTTAAGTCCGGCGGATAAAAAATATCTTGCACAATTAGAAAAAAATTAAACTAATCCCTGGAGATGAGAGGATCATTTTCAGGGATTTTATTATAGGGAAGGAGAAATGGCCATAAAAAAAGCAAATTTAACAAAAGCTATAAATAGCAGCATCGGCGGCAGCGTAATCAATAATGGCAGCATGGATGTAGATGGCGAAACTTACATTTTTGGCGATATTGATTCTACAGGCAGTCTAAAGGTTGTTGGTACAATGTACTC
>CAVFWX010000115.1:0-6140 GCA_963626225.1 Anaerotignum sp. | reverse complement strand
CTAAAGGGAAATCTGCTCAGCAATCCGGAGGGCAAGGAGCTAATGCGGCAGAAGCTGCTAGCATTGGGCTTATCTGAGGAAAGATTTGAACTGCAGGCCTTTACCTTGCCATATTTGTCAGAGTATTATAATGTAGATATTGCTCTGGACACCTTCCCTTATCCTGGAGGAGGCACTACCTGTGATGCCCTGTATATGGGTGTGCCGGTGGTGACTTTGGGAGATGGCAGCCATGGCGGGAACTTTGGCATCAGCCTGCTGAAAAACATTGGTCTGGAGGAATGCTGTACCTACAGCGTGGCGGAGTACATCGACCGGGCGGTGCTGCTGTCAGGGGATTTCCAGCTGTTGGATGCCCTGCACAAGGGAATCAGGCACATGATGGACAAATCCCCTGTTATAGACGGCAGGCTGTATATGAAGGATTTGGAGCAGGCATATAGGGAGATTTTTGCTAAGTATTTAGCGAAAAATTAGGCTATGCTGGCAACGGAGGATTTATGAAGCTTTCGGCGTGTTATATTGCCAAGAATGAAGAAAAGAATATAGCAACATCTATTGCAAGCCTTGGGAACCAGGTGGAGGAAATACTTGTGGTAGATACAGGCTCCACAGATAATACGGTGGCTGTAGCTGAAAGGCTGGGAGCGAAGGTGTATCACTACAAATGGCAGGATGATTTTGCTGCTGCCAGGAATTTTGCCCTGTCCAAGGCTACGGGGGATTGGCTGATTCTTTTGGATGCTGATGAATCCTTTACTCAGGCCACAAGGGGCAATATCATCAGGGCTGTAGCCGAGGCTGGGGGGGCAGATGGCCTGCTGGTACAGCTGGTGAATTATGATAAGGACAAGCAGGAGATAATGGATTATTTTTATCAGCTGCGGCTGGTGAAAAATCAGCCGGGTATCCATTACGAAGGAAATATCCATGAGGAGCTGGCATGGCCTAAAGGCAGGACGGTAAATATTAAGAGATTGCCACCGGAGCTGCTGGAAATCTATCATACAGGCTACAGCAGCAGCATTTCTCGGCAAAAGCTGGAGAGAAATTTGAAGCTGCTGCAAAATGAAATTGCTAAAGGCAGGTCGGAGCTGGAGCTTTCCAGATATTTGTGTGAGTGCTATCTGGGGTTGGAGGACATGGAAAAATGCCTGCACTATGGCTGGATGTACATCAATCAAGGGCGGCAGCCAGTGACCTTTGCAGCCAGATGCCACCGCATTTTGCTGGCGTATTATGCAGAGCACCATGATGCAGACAGTGTTGAACAAAGATATAGGCTGGCAAAACTGGCTATGGAGCAGTTTCCGGAGGTGCCGGATTTCTGGGCGGAATATGGGGAAAGCCTTGCCCAGCAGAAAAAGTATGGGGAGGCTGCGGCAGCCATGGAGAAGGCCGGCCAGCTTTTGCAGGATTATCAAGGCATGGAGCCGTCTATGCTGAAGGAGAAAAATCTGGGGCAAATTGTAGCAGATAGAGGCAGAAAATTTAGGAGGCTTGCCCAGGCAGATGATGCCTATGCTTCAGGAAGTAGGGCATTGCAGGAGGGGAAGCTGTCCCAGGCAGCGGAGCTGTTCTTCACAGGCATACAGGCATATAAGTATCATAAAGGGCTATTGCAGGGCTTGTATAAATGCCTTGTTGGAAATGATTTGGTAGATATTATCCAGCTGCTGAACAGCATTTACGATAGTCGCAAAGATGGCATATTCATTGCAGAAACCTTGAATGGGCTGGCAGATATGAGGCTGGTGGCATATTATGCCAAGCATGGGCAAGCCCATAGCAAAAAGTCTAATTAAGTACATAGAAAAAGCATGAGTGCATATCAGCTGCTCATGCTTTTTTATTGGGCATATTCGATTTTACATCAGTATTTAGATACCCATTTCAATGTTGTAAATGGTTTTTGTGAGCTTTTCCATTTCGTTGCTGGTTTTCTGGTTGATATCCTCCAGCAGCTGGATGGAGCGGGCGGAGTCCTGGATATGGCTGATGCCTTCTGTCAGATTATCCTGCAGCTCCTGCATTTGGGATTTGAAATGGGCATCGAAGCTGCGGGTTTTTTCCTCAAATTGCTGGTTGTTGGCCAATATCTTGTCAATTTCCTTTACATCATGGAGCAGCAGGGAAATTGCCTCATCGGAGGAATGGAGGCTGGTCTGGGTATTTTCTGCCAGCTTCCGCACTTCCTGTGCCACCACGGAGAAGCCTCGTCCTGCTTCTCCAGCACGGGCGGCTTCAATGGCAGCATTGAGGGCTAGGAGATTGGTCTGGGAGGCGATGTCATTAATCATCTTCATTACATCGTCAATTTTCTGGGTGCTCTGGGACAGCATATCCAGCTTTGGATTGATTTCACGGCTTTGCTGGCTTAGCTGGGCAAAAAGGGTATTCTGCTCGTTGATGCCATCGGAAATCTGTCCAATAGCTTCTTTTATCATATCCACGTCTCTGGAGATGCGGCCAATGGTGCTGACGATGCCTGGCATCTGCACCTGATAGTCCTTGAACAGTTCGATGATGTTGTCCTTTAGTGCCTCTGTATGCTTGTGCCGCTCAATAACCCGCTGGAAGAAGTAGGCATGGCAGTTGGCGTAGTTCCGGGCAAAACTGCTGATGTATTCATCGTGGAACTGTGCACCTTCCTCAATTTGATAGAAGAAGATGGCGGTGAGGGTTTCGTTGATGTGAAGCCCCGCAATCTCGCCAAAGCTGGAAAAGCCTGCCACAGGAATGCCCTGGAACTGGTCAATATGGCCGATTTCATCAGGATAGCCCAGACGGCGAAGAATGCAGTCGTTGAGGATACCGCCAATAGGCTCTGGCTTGCCCTTGGCGTATTGGGCCAGATCCCGGCGAAGGCTTTCTGCCAGGGAAATACGCTTTTGCAGATAGAATTTCTCACCGGTTACAATATCGCAGAAGAAGCCCACCTTGTCCTCCTGGATGCTGGCCACGCTGCGGATAAAGTTTTCTCCGTTGATATCAGTGGCAAAGGTATAGCCGTTCATTATATCCTGCAGCTGCTGGATGGTTGAAACATGGAAATGCTCCTTCAATGCCTGGGTAAAAGGCTTTAGATTTCCGCCAGGTGTGTCTACGGTCTGGATATATCTAAGAGTCATGTTGGCCTCGGCAATGTCAAAGACATCCCCGGTACGCTCTACCGCCTGGGTCTTCAGGATGCCGTAGCGATAGCCCTTGTTCAGGCGGACAATGGTAATGACAGCATGGTTTTCCAGTACCTGACTGTTATCGTAGATATAGGTATGCTGGAAATCCAGCTTGCCACCGGCACTGCCGCCGATGAATGGCACAGGGAATTTGCCGGACTGATAGAGAGCCTGTACCACAAAGGTTTCGCAGCCGGAAAGGCCGTCTACATAAATCATGGCAAAGGTATGGTTGGCACTGAGGCGGAATGGAGCATCATGCTTGTCAATCTCCCGCTGGATGGCAGCTACCCGCTGGTCTACGGTCATGGTAACATTGCCGCTGCGTATATCCTCATTTGGCAGGGGAATGGTCATAATGTAGGAATCCTGAATCATGCGGCGGGAATAGGATTGGAGCAGTACCATGCTGCGGTGTTCTCCTGCATCGCAGTAGATGGTGTGGCTGCCAGTTGGGCGGCATAGCTCACCGGAAGTGGTCAGGAGAATCAGCTTGGTATCTGAGGGAATCAGGCCTTTAAGGGTGCGGGACACATCAGATACGGACAGATCAGGGGACACAAAGCCGCAGATCATGGCACAGCCCTGAGGCACATCCAGAAGCTCCGTTAGACTGGACTGGTTCAGCTCTGAGCTGTGGAGATATGCTACCTTGATATCCTGCTGGGGGAGAGCAGGGGCTGCAGGCTGGCTGGGCAGAGGTACAGCTGCTGGTGGAGCAGCCTGAGCCTTCTTGCTTTTGAAAAAATTGAACATAATATACACCTCACAAAAAATATATCTTGTTGTAGTATTCTGCATTGGCTGCCAAAGTCCTGCCAAATGGCAAATTTAGCACAGAAAAACAGGAAGCCTACCAATATAGTAGAACTTCCTGGATTGTCTATCTTAAATCATTCTCTTTACGGTTTTATGGCCGGTGATGATTTCCTTTCTGTGGCAATGTGGGCATTCGTTTTCGATAATGCCGGTGTAGCCGCAGACTGGATCCCTGTCTACCGGATGGTTGATGGAGAAATAGCCCATATCAGCATCGTGCATGGCACGAACCAGTGCCTCAAATGCCCTTACATTCTTGGATGGATCTCCGTCCATTTCCACATAGGCAATATGTCCGGCGTTTTCCAAGGCGTGATATGGTGCCTCGATGCGGATCTTGTCCAAGGCACGGATTGGGTAGTAAACCGGCACATGGGAGCTGTTGGTAAGATAATCCCTGTCGGTAACTCCTGGAATAATGCCGAACTTCTTGCGGTTGGCCCGCTGGAACTGCCCCGCAGTGGACTCAGCAGGGGTGCCGAAGGTACTCCAGTTCAGGGACTCCGCATCGGTATAGGCATCGGTTTTCTCCCGCATATGGCCTACGATTTTCAGGCCTAGTTCCTGAGCCTCTGGGCTTTCGCCATGATGCTTGCCAGTCAGTGCCACCAAGCACTCGGCAAGGCCGCAGAAGCCGATGGAGAAGGAAGCGTGCTTGCTGAGAACTTCTTCTACTGTATCTGTGGCTTTCAACTTGTCGCTGTCCATCCATACACCTTGCCCCATAAGGAATGGGTAGTTGTACACATGCTTTTCCTTGATGGTCTGGAAGCGGAACAGCAGGTAGTCATGGCTGAGCTGGATGTATTTGTCTAAAAGCTGCCAGAACTTCTCCAGATTGCCCTTGGCCTCCAGAGCCAGCTTTGGCAAATTGATGGTGGTAAAGGAGAAATTGCCCCGGCTGCCAGCCTCGCTAGGGCCGTTGACATTGCCCATGACCCTGGTACGGCAGCCCATGGTGGCCACATAGGAATTGTAGTTCCCTGGCTGGTAGTATTGGAGATTGTATGGAGCATCCACATTTACGAAGTTAGGGAAAAGCCGTTTTGCACTGACACGGCAGGCCAGCTGGAAGAGATCGTAGTTCGGATCCTCTGGATTGTAGTTGATGCCGGATTTCAGCTGGAAGACGGAAATAGGGAAAATAGCGGTTTCTCCATTGCCAAGACCAGCCTGGATAGCCTTCAGCACCTCACGGGTGGCAAGACGGCCCTCGGCACTGGTGTCCATGCCGTAGTTAATGGAGCTAAATGGAACCTGGGCACCGGCACGGCTGTGAAGGGTGTTGAAATTGTGAATCAATGCTTCCATGGCCTGATGGGTTTCCTCAGTGGTGTCGGCACAAGCCAGGGCGTAGACATTGGCGGCATCCTTGGTCATATCTCCCATGGAGAACTCGTTCATCAGGCTTTGAGGCTTGGTGGCTTCCATGGCCTGGAGAATCATCTCCACAGCCTCTAGTGGAGCAGGAGTGTTTTCATCGCTGAAACGGCATTTTTCATAGTCCATGTGGCTCTGGAAACGGCGGCGGAATTCCTTGGCATCTCCGGCAGCATCTACTCCAAAGCGATATACCATGGACTTGTAGGCCTCGTCAGCTACCGCCTTGCAGAAGGTCTTGTGAACCCCCTCTGCCATGGCAAAGTCAAAGGCATTGATGCTCTGGCCGCCAAACATATCATTCTGATTGCTCTGAATGGCAATGCAGGCAAGAGAGGCATAGGCACGGATGGAATTGGGCTCCCGCAGGAAGCCATGGCCGGTGGAGAAGCCACCGTGGAACAGCTTCAGCAGGTCAATCTGGCAGCAGTTAAGGGTAATCAGGGAAAAGTCCTTGTCGTGGATATGGATGAAATTCTCCTTGTCTGCCTGGGCAAATTCCTCTGGCAGCACATAGTTGTCCACGAAATGCTTGGCACCCTCCGCACCAAGCTTCAGCATGATGCCCATAGAAGCATCCGTGTTGATATTGGCATTGTCCCGCTTCATGTCGGAGTCAATGGCATCGGCGAAGAAAATGTCCTTGTAGCTCTTCATCAGGTTCTTCTGGGCGGCACGGCGTTCCGCATGACGCTGGCGGTACATAATATAGTGCTTTGCCACCTCGAAAAAGCCCTGCTTCATAAGGACTTTTTCCACCAC
>CAVFWX010000114.1:0-6170 GCA_963626225.1 Anaerotignum sp. | reverse complement strand
AAGATGCTAGGGGCTTCAGGTAGGGGAAGGAAGAAATCAAGGTTCAATCACGGTATACACAGGAAGGTTGGGAAATTTTTTATCATGGAATTAACTCTGGCACATATTGTTATTATGCTGGTAACTGTAGGAGGCGTTATCCTTGGGGGCATTTATGCCTCCAAATCCGTCAAATCTGCCGAAGGTTTTAGCGTAGGCGGCCGCAGTTCTGGCTGGCCATTGGTGGCAGGCAGTATTGCAGGCACGGTGGTAGGTGGCGGTGCTACGGTAGGTACGGCACAGTTGGCCTATACCACAGGGCTTTCTGCTTGGTGGTTTACCTTGGGCTCAGGTACGGCATTGATTATCATGGGGCTGTTTTATGCCGGCAAGCTCCGCTCTACTGGACTTGAAACCATTCCTCAGTATTTAAAGCGGAACTACGGCAACAAGGCTGCGGAGGCAGTGGGCATCATCTCTTCCTTGGGCATACTCTTTAGCGTGGTGGCCAGCAGCCTGCCGGGAATTCAGATTTTGTCTGCTGTGCTGAAGGTGCCTACGGAGGCTGCTGCTGTTATCCTCTGCTGCCTGGTGGCGGCTTATGTGTTCTTCGGCGGCATGAAAAGCACCGGCGTAGGTGGCATCTTGAAAATGCTGGTTATTTGGCTGAGCCTTTTTGTGGCTGGTGCCAGTGCTTTTATGACCATTCAGGCCATGCCTGAGTTCAATACAGCCCTACCGGCGGATTATTGGTGGAATATGTTTAATATCGGTGCAGGAAGCAGCTTTTCCAAGCTCTTTTCCATGATTGTGGGAGTGGTGTGCACTCAGACCTATGTACAGTGCTTTTTCTCCGCATCCAATCCTAAGGTGGCTTCCATCAGTGCCTTTGTGGCAGCGGCTATTGTAATTCCGGTGGGACTTCCATCAGTAGCCATCGGTATGTATATGCATGTTTATGAGCCAAATGTGGTGCCTGTGCTGGTGTTGCCTATTTATCTATTGGAACATCAGGGCACATTGTTGGCAGGCATTGCCCTGGGGGGCATTATGCTGAGCCTCATTGGTTCCATTGGTGGGCTGTCCCTGGGCATCGGTACTATGCTGACACGGGATATTATTGGCAAAATGGTGGATCTGGGCAATGGCAAGAAGCTTCTTTACACTCTGCGGTTTGTGGTGGTAGCTGTTATGGCCTTGGGATGCCTGATTGCCATTGTAAATCTGGATTCCCAGGTGCTTTTCTGGAACTTCATGTCCATGGCCCTGAGGGGCTGCGGCGTGTTCCTGCCTTTGACCTTCGCCATTTTCAGCCCAAGGAGCATAGCTAAGAAGTGGGCCTATGCCTCCATTGTAGTCAGCACTATTGTGCCTGTAGCATTGGAATTTATGGGGATTCTGCCTATTGATCCACTGTATGTGGGATTGGTTATAAGTGGAATTATGATGTTCATAGGCTATGAAAAACGCTGGCATCCTATGGGGGATTAAGGGGATTTTTCTGGCTGAGCCTGCTTAATTAATACTTTATAAAATTATCTAAGTGTGCTAAAATAAACGGGGAATATTCAAGGATGGATAGCTTCTCGGAGAAGAGGCACGTAAAAGGATAAAGAGCAGGTGATGGAATGACCATTAAGAAAGCCGCAATTATCGGCCTGATTTTGGAAATTCTGATAGGCTGCGCAGCAGGGGCGTTTTACTTTAAATTTTATATCTATACGCCTACGTATTCTATCAGAGCCATGCAGAAGGCCATGGAGAGCGGCGATGTGGAGGACTTGCAGCGACGGGTGGATTTGGATGCCATCTTTCAGGGCAGCAGTGCCAAGCTGGCTCAGCTGGTGCCTCAGACAGATCCTGTCTACAGCAAGCTGGCAGACGGCAGCTTTGCCAGGGACAGCCAGCAGGAATTCCTCAGCTATGTTAAGAATGGCAAATGGCCTGAAGTAGATACCATAACGGCAGAATCAGCCTTTCAGGACAAGATTGGCTTGAGAACCATCAGCTTTAGGAATCTTGAATATGTGTACAGGGATTCGCCGCCGGGAGAGGAAAAACAGCCGGAGGTAGGGACAGCAGAAAAGCTTCTTAGCTTCGGAATGTCCCTTATCAACAAATACACCTCTGATGAAGAGGGAGCCGAGGCAGGAGCAGAGGAGGCCATGGCTGCCCAAAGCAGTGATGGGCCGATTATCGTAACTGCCGGGGTACGGATCTACGAGCCAAACTACGGTGATACTTATATTCTGAAGCTGAAGCTACAGCGACAGGAGGATGGTAGCTGGCGACTCTTTGACATTGAAAACTATCAGGAGTTTGCAGATGTTATCATCAAGCAAAATGACCGTGACTACACCAGATACAAGGAAAAAGTGCGGTTTATGCTGACAGCCACCCAGGAAAAGCTGGATGAGCTAAATGGCCGGCATCCAAATCATGATATGGACTGGATAATTGAAGCCAGGAAAATCATGGAAAGCTCCAATGAAGAATTGGATGGGGTGAAGGTGCCTGTGGCAGGTGCCTATCTCAGGCAGCTGCTGGATGAACGTGAGGATTGCTTCCAGGAAATGCTGGAAGGGTATTATGACCGCCAAGCCCAAGAACAGACTATGGCGGAAACAAGGGAAAAGGCAGCTGAGGCACTGAAGGCGGGCAAGAGAGGTCCAAGCTACAGTGATGCTGTCTGGAACCAACGTCTGAGCAAGGCTGATGAGCGAATCTCAGAGGCGTTGAAAAGCTGGGCTGAAAACAAGTCCAAGCTGGAAGCTATAGTGGGCTCTGTCATTGACAGAGCCGCTGTGGCTCAGACGGTGGCAGCAATGCTTAGGAACAATGATGACAATGCTGTCAAAATGGCAAATTATCCAGGAACAGGTTATGCAAGTCCTGCCTCTGGAGAGCTAAAGGGAGATACAGGAAGTCTCTTCGGGGATGGGGAACTGCCGGAGGTATCTGCCTATGGACAAGCTAAAATAGAGAAGTGAAACGATGTCTGAAGAAGGGCATCGTTTTTTTATGGAAAAATCTGCCGAGGGTGTTCACAAGGGGGGGAAAGTGTGTTATACTAGCATGGATTTATGTTTTCTGCGAAAGGACACAAGTGTAAATGAAGAATAAGAAAACCAATGCGGCTCGTATTTTGGATAGATTGAAGATTCCCTATGAAATCAAGGAGTATGAGGTGGATTTGGAGGATCTTAGCGCTGTCCATGTGGCGGCCTCTACCGGCATGGATGTAAAGATGGTCTTTAAGACCCTGGTATGCAGAGGAGATAAAAACGGCGTGCTGATGGCCTGCATCCCTGGGGACGGGGAGCTGGATCTGAAGGCTTTGGCGGCTGTTTCCGGCAATAAGCGGGTAGAAATGGTACACCTCAAAGAGGTGCTAGGCCTCACTGGCTATATCCGTGGTGGCTGCTCTCCCCTGGGAGCCAAGAAAAGCTACCCGGTGTATCTTAACGAAACCTGCCATAATTATGAAAAAATCGCTATCAGTGCCGGTGTCAGGGGGGAGCAGCTTATCCTCGCCCCAGATGACCTAGTAAAGGCCGTCAACGCCAATGTGGCAAATTTAATACGTTAATCTTTATTTTATATATAGGAGTGGAAGATAATGAAGTATATCAGCACTAGAGGAAACAACCAGAATATGGAATCTGCCCAGGCCATCATTGCAGGCTTGGCTGATGACGGAGGCCTGTTTGTCCCTGAGTTCATCCCACAGGTGGACATGGACTTTATCCAGGGACTGACAGATCTTAGTTATCAGGAAAGGGCTGTAAAGGTTCTCAGCTGCTTCCTTACTGACTATACCCAGGAAGAAATTCAGGGATGTGTAGAAAGAGCCTATGGCGGGGGAAAGTTTGACGATGTAGCAGTAGCTCCTCTGAACATCATGGATGATATGTCTGTGCTGGAGTTGTGGCATGGCCCAACCAGCGCTTTTAAGGACATGGCTCTTCAGCTCCTGCCACAGCTTCTCTCCACTGCTTTGAAGAAAACCGGTGAGAAGAACCAGGTGCTGATTCTGGTAGCCACCTCTGGTGATACTGGCAAGGCTGCTTTGGAAGGCTTTAAAGATGTAGACCAGATTAAGATTATTGTTTTCTACCCAGAAAACGGTGTTAGCCGCATTCAGAAGCTTCAGATGGTAACCCAGCAGGGAGGCAACGTGGCCGTAACAGCCGTAAAGGGCAATTTTGACGATGCCCAGAGCGGTGTAAAGGCTATTTTCAGCGATAAGGAGTTCAATGCAGCTCTGAACCATGCCGGTGTTTCCCTGTCCTCTGCCAATTCCATTAACTGGGGACGTTTGGTGCCACAGATTGTATATTATTTCAGTGCCTATGCTGAGCTTTTAAAGGCTGGTCGCATCCAGGCAGGAGACAAGATTAGCTTTACCGTGCCTACCGGTAACTTTGGCGACATCCTGGCCGGCTACTATGCTATGTGCATGGGCCTGCCTGTGGAGAAACTTATCTGTGCCTCCAACACCAACAATGTACTGACTGATTTCCTGAACACCGGCGTATATGACAGGAACCGTGACTTCTTCAAGACTATCAGCCCATCTATGGATATTCTGATTTCCAGCAATCTGGAGCGTCTTTTGTATCACATTACCGGAGATGCAGCCCAGGTAGCCCAGTGGATGCAGGATCTGTCTGAAAAGGGTCGCTACGATGTAGGCTCCGAGGTGCTGGCTAAGATTCGGTCTGTCTTTGGTTGTGATTGGGCAGATGATGAAAAAACTATGGATACCATAAATAAAGTTTATGTAAAAAAGCATTATATTGCTGATACCCACACTGCTGTAGCCTGGGAGGCAGCCGAAAAATATGTTGCTGAGGGCCACAAGGAAGAAATGGTAGTAGTATCTACTGCCAGCCCATATAAGTTCAACGAAAGCGTGCTGACTGCCCTGGGACAGGAGATTGAGGGCAAGGATGAGTTCCAGCTCTTAGACCAGCTGCAGCAGATGAATACATTCCCTATTCCTGCAGGTCTGGCTGCCCTGAAGAATGCCCAGGTACGTCATAGCCAGGTGGTGGAAAAGACTGCCATGCCACAGGCTGTGGAGGATTTTGCCAAGGCCTAAGGTGGAATTGTACCGTACCAAAATGCATTAATAAAACAATAAGCTATATTAATGCAGAAATAATTCTAAATAATCTTTGACAAAATTACGGAAATTTCATATCATATAAATGCAGGTGAGCTTAGGAAATAGGCGAGCCAATTAATGCGTATTCCGGCAGTGATGGCCACAGGGGAGGCTGCCTCGGCGGCTGAGGCTTCTGACAGGAAATCATTGCAATATACAAAGAAAGAGGTTGATAGCAAAATGGCAAACGTTGATTTGACCAAGTATGGTATTACTGGTACTACTGAGATTGTTCACAATCCTTCCTATGAGGTTCTGTTCCAGGAAGAGACTAAGGCTGGTCTTGAGGGCTTTGAGGTAGGCAAAGAGACTGAGCTGGGTGCTGTTAATGTAATGACCGGTATCTATACTGGCCGTTCTCCTAAGGATAAGTACATCGTTATGGATGAGAACTCCAAGGACACTGTATGGTGGACCTCCGAGGAGTACAAGAACGACAACCATCCTATGAGCGAGGACGTTTGGGCAACTGTTAAGGATCTCGCCAAGACTGAGCTGTCCAACAAGAGACTGTTCGTTGTTGATGCTTTCTGCGGTGCCAACAAGGACACTCGTATGGCAGTTCGTTTCATCGTTGAGGTTGCTTGGCAGGCTCATTTCGTAACCAACATGTTCATTCAGCCTACTGCTGAGGAGCTGGAGAACTTCGAGCCTGATTTCATTGTTTACAATGCTTCCAAGGCTAAGGTTACCAACTACAAGGAGCTGGGTCTGAACTCCGAGACTTGCGTAGCTTTCAACACCACCTCCAAGGAGCAGGTTATCATCAACACCTGGTACGGCGGTGAGATGAAGAAGGGCATGTTCTCCATGATGAACTACTTCCTGCCTCTGAAGGGCATTGCTTCCATGCACTGCTCCGCTAACTGCGATATGGAAGGCAAGAACACCGCTATTTTCTTCGGTCTGTCCGGTACTGGTAAGACCACCCTGTCCACTGACCCTAAGCGTAAGCTGATCGGTGACGATGAGCACGGCTGGGATGACAATGGCGTATTCAACTTCGAGGGCGGCTGCTATG
>CAVFWX010000113.1:0-6345 GCA_963626225.1 Anaerotignum sp. | reverse complement strand
CCGCTATGTCGATATAGGAGCGAGAGCGAGTCGACGAGGGTATACTTTCAGCGTTTTTTATAACTTACTTCTGGCTTATTTAATTACCTTCAAGGACTGGCGGTCAGCGAATACAGCCACGAAGATCAGGAAGATAACGCCCTGAATCAGCTGCATGGTCTGGGTGCTCAGGCCCATCATGGTCAGGCCGCTGTACAGTACATAGTACAGCAGAGTACCTACAATAACATTGGAGAAACGTACCTTGGCACCGCCGGAGATTGGCATACCACCAAGTACTAGGGCAATCAGGATCTGGGTTTCCAGCTGGTTGCCTACATTGGCAGTGGCAGAACCGTTCTTGGCAATATTCAAGAACGCTGCAAAACCGGTCATAGCACCTGCCAGTGCATAAATCATGAACTTCATGCGGTCAGTACGGATACCTGCAAACATAGCACCTTTTTCACCGGCACCGATAGCCTTTAGATAAGTACCGAACTTGGTATAGCGGAAGGCTACAAAGGAAATAGCCAGGATAATCAGCATACATGGCAGCTTGTACTGGATATGGTCAAAATCCAGGATATCCATGCTGGCACGGACAGGGGAGTCAGAAGCAAAATACTTGATGAAGCCCCGGAACAGGAACATGGTGCAGATGGTTACTATAAAGGATGCAATCTTGCGATTTACATAGAAGTAACCATTGATGGCACCAATAATGGCACCTGCCACCACACCGCCTACAATAGCCAATGGAATGCTGTAGGTGGAGAGAATGCACACAGCAATGGAGGAGATACCGATAATGGAGCCCTGGGAGAAATCCAAACCACCCATGGTCATGATAAAGAATACACCAGTAGCAGCAATCATGCCTACATAAATCTGATTCAACAGCAATATGAGATTACGCTGGCTGCTCATACCGCCGTCAGTCAGGAAGTTGAACAGGGCGAAGATTGCCACCAGGCCAACTACCGGAAGATAGGTCCGGATTTTATTCATACGGGAAGCCTTGGCCATTTCTTCCTCTTTTGTCAATTCTTTAGTCTTGTCAGCCATAACTTTCTCCTTATACCATCTTGGAAATCAGCAGATTTTCATCCAGCTCCCGGCTTCTCGGCAGCTCGCCGTTCAGCTTGCCGTCCTTCATGATGATGATGCGGTCGCACATGCCGATAAGCTCCATCAGCTCCTCGGAAATCATGATGATGGACTTGTTGTTTTTGCGCATGGTGTCCATCAGCTGGTAAATATCCTGCTTTACCTTGATATCAATACCACGGGTTGGAGAATCCAGCACCAGTATGTCGGAATCCTTGCCAATCCAGCGGGCCAAAACTACCTTCTGCTTGTTGCCGCCGGACAGGTCGGAAACAAACTGGTCGATATTCTGCATCTTTACAGACATCTGGGCAGCAAACTTATTGGCAAAGTCGCTGAGCTTCTTGTCGCTAAGGAGATTAAACTTGCCTGCCAGGCTGTTCAGGGATGGCAGGGTAATATTGTCCCCGATGCTCTGGTTCATGATAATGGACTCGTTGTCACGGTCCTTGGATGTATAGGCAATGCTGTGGTTGATGGCAGTTGGAATATCGTTGATTTCTGTGCCATCTGCCAGCACAACGGTACCGGTACGGTCATAGGAGGCACCGAAGATGGCCTTGCCAATTTCGTGCATGCCGGACTCAGACAGGCCGCCAAAGCCCAGGATTTCACCCTTGTGGAGGTCGAAGGAAACATTATCCAAAAGACCAGGAACGGAAACATTCTTTACAGAGAGGACAACCTCGTCAGAAACCTTCTCGCCATAGTCAGGACGATAATAATCACCAGTAACCTCACGGCCAACCATAAGGCGTTTCAAATCTTCCTCATCTACATCCTTGCTCTTTACTGTGTCAATATATACGCCATCACGCATGATGGTAATGGTATCGGACTTGTCCAGAATCTCCGGCAGGTCATGGGAAATGAAAATGACGGTGTTGCCTTCCTCACGGATGCGGTTCATGTGCTTGTACAGCTCTTCACGGCCTTCCTGAGACAGGGCAGTGGTGGTCTCGTCAATAACCACGATTTTAGGATGGAAGTAGGTGGCCTTAACGATTTCCACCAGCTTGCGATCCTCGAAGTTGTATTCATCAATTTGATGCTCAGCCTGGATATGGGTAAAGCCGTACTTCTGCAGCAGCTCATTGGCCTTGCGGTTAATGGCGCCTCTGTCCTTGATGCCATGCTTTACGAACTGATCCTCATGGCCTAGGAAAATATTCTCTGCTACAGTCAGGCCGGACAGGGTACCCAGCTCCTGAACGATGATGGAAATACCCTCCAGGTTTGCCTCAACCTGATTCCTTGGATGAACATCCTTGCCATCCAGGATAAATTTGCCGCTACCGATAGTGTAAATGCCTGTCAGCATATTGGTCAGGGTGGATTTGCCTGAGCCGTTTTCACCAATCAGGGCATGAACCTCGCCTTTGTTGATATTGAAGGAGACATTCTGTACTGCCTTGGTGATACCAAAGGATTTGCACAGGTTCTGAACCTGCAATCTTACTTCACTCATCTATGGTCTCCTCCTTACTTAACGATTTCGCCCTTGGCAACCTTGGTGGTCAGGGTAATGATAATCAACAGGGCAAAGCCGGTAATAACATCCTGGATAGCGGTAGGTGCTCCCAAGGCAACAAAGCCGTAGAAGATGATGTTGATCATGAACTCGCCCAGGATAATGGCCTGGAGAGGAATACCGTACTTCTTGAAAGCAACGCCGAAGAAGCAGCCCATGGTAGGGATGAAGTTGCGGCTCATGGAGGCCATGCCGGTTACGGCAACCATGGAGGAACCGTAGCTGATGGTAAGAATAGCCATAATACCGAAGAAAACGCCACTGATAACAAAGGCAAGAATCTTATATTTGTTTACGTTGATACCCATATTCTTCGCAATGAACTCGTTGCTGCCAATTGCATAGGTATAGGTACCAATCTTGGTATAATTCAAAATCAGATATGCTACGATAAAGGCAACAACAGCCAGAATGATATTGCCAGGCATCTGGCCAAACATACGCAGGTCAGATGGCAAAGTCTGCTCAACGCCGCCGGCAATAATATTGGCAGAAGCCTCATAGATGAGGGCCAGGCCAGTGGTTACGATCATGGATGGAATACGAAGCTTAATGTAGAAAACACCATTTAAGATACCAACAATGCCGCCGGTAATCAGGCAGCCGATAATCAGTCCGCCATAGCCCAGGCCGGCAGCGGAGGCCAGCTTGCAGCCGATGATGGAACACAGGATAATACATGCACCAATGGAAAAGTCGAACATTCCCATTACCAGTACAAAGTAGAAGCCAACAGCACCAGCTGAGGCAATAAGGCTTGCCTGGAAATAGCTGAGCATGTTATCTGCCGAACCGAAGTTGTCCGGAGTCAAAATTTTAAATACCAGCCAGGATACAAAGACCAAAGCCACAAGGATAGCATAACCCTTTGCCTTGGAGGATATTTTTTTCCCGGCCATTGCACCATTTGTTGAAGCCATATTTACTCCTTCTGGGGCAATCCCCTATAAAAATAGCCGGCATCCACACGAGATGCCGGCTATCACCCATTGCAGTTATACCCTTTCAGCCGTCAAGCAAATTATTTGCTGGAACGTGCTGCTGCATCTTCAATAGACAGCTTGGAAGCGGTTTCCATCAGCTTGTCCAGTGGCAGCTTAGCCATATCTACAAGCTCAGCAGTGGTATAAGGAAGCTGCTTTACGAAATACTTGTCATACTCGCCGTAATCAGCGGAGGAGGATACATACAGATAAGGGAACTCAAGATTTACGAAGTTGTTCTCGATACCAGTGTAGTTGCCCTTGATTGCATTGTAAACCATCATGAAGGCAAAGAGAGGGTCGCAATAATGACCGCCGGACTCACCAGCGATGGAACCATTCTCCAGACGCTCATTCAAGTCAGGGAGGAAGTCGGTGGATACGATTCTGATGGACTGGGTCTTGCCAGCACGCTCAACAGCTGCGATTGCACCCTGGAGAGGGTCGCCGCCGCCACCAGCAGGAATCAGAGCATCCAGGTTAGGGTCAGCGCTCATGAGAGCCTCTGCTGCCTTAGCACCACCCTCGGAGGAGGTACCAGCATACTGTGGGTCGGAGAGCTTAACCTGATCATCAGGATGAGCAGCGTTCCACTTCTCTACGCCGGACTTGTAGCCTTCCCATCTGCCCAACCAGGTAGCATCACCCTGCTCCCAGCCGATGAGGCCGATGTCGCGGCTGCCCTTGTCGATGAGGATCTGAACCAGCTTCTCGCCGTTCTCTACTTCGTTCTCATGAACAGCACCGATGTAGTATGGAGACTTTACAGCCTGATCATAGATGTCCTTGTTCTTGTTCTGGTCGATAATGCGGAAGAACTGAGCCAGATAAACGCCGTGGTCGTTACAGGTCTTGATAGCGGAAGCCATCTCAGTATCGGAAGCGTTGCAGATGATGATGCCCTGGCAGCCAGCCGCTACCAAAGTCTCAACAGAAGCAGTAACCTTCTCGGATACATGTCCCTGGTCTACATACTGTACATCTACATCCAAAGCTTCAGCTGCTGCATCGATGATGCGCTTGCACTGGGAACCCAGTACATCAGTGGAGCTCCAGATGGAAACACCAATTTTTACTCTGCCGTTGTCGCCTTTTGCAGCCTGCTTCTCCTCGGAGCCGCAGCCTACCAGCATGAGGCCGAACATGAAGATACATGTCAGCACGCATATAATTTTTTTCATTGGTACACCCCTTCTTTCGTCGGTTGTTAAACTCGAGCCTTGGTAAATTTCCCCTTTGCTAAGGCTCTCCCCTTGGAACCAGCCCGTTGCCGGTTCATGAATTACCATTTCCCTCCTTGCAAAATTCTCTTTTAGACACCCGTCTAATGATAATTGCACAGCCGTTATCCCTCAGCACCAGCAATCTGCACCTAAGTGCAAATTTTTATTTAGTGCTCGTGCACAGCTTGTAATGTTATTGTAATCGTTTATGGGGGAATTGTCAAGTTCAAATATACTTACAATTCAGATAAAATTCAGGAAAGCCTGTAGCAAGGGGCTGTTGCAATAAAAAACCGAAGTCCAGAGTCTGAACTTCGGCTGAATTTATTTCTGGTTGTATTCGATAATGGAGAGATCCTTGTGCTGGTTCAGGTCGATGATATTGTCCTGGTCAATGCGTACCAAAGGATGCACGGCAAAATCATTCGGATAATTTACAATGGTTCCGGTAAGGCCGTTGCTGAGCATAACGGTGGAACCTAGGAAGGCATCCTTAATCCGCTTCAGGATGGTTACGCAGATGGCAGGATCCAGCTTGGTGTACATATCCTCCGTGATTTTGGCAATGGCAGCAAAAGGAGTCTGCCGTACAAAGCCTTCCCGTTCAGTGGTAATATTGTCGTAGAGATCTGCAATGGCCACAATGCGGGCATATTCATGGATTTCCTCGCCACTGCTACCCAGAGGGAAGCCAGTACCGTCCATGGCTTCATGGTGCTGGAGAGCTGTCAGCTTGACACACTCAGGTATCCTGCTGTCGGTATTAAGGATATTGGAGCCTTCCATGGTGTGTTCCATGTACTGCACCAAATCTTCTCCCTTCAAGGATTCTATCCGGCGGGATTGGAGCCTTGGTGGGAACTTTGTCTTGCCAATATCGTGGAGGAAGCCTGCCATAATCAGATCATTGATTTCTTCTGGCTTCTTGTAGAGCCATTTGCCAATAACCCCTGCCAGGATGGCTACTCGCATGGAGTGGTTGTAGAGATCGTCAGCCATGTGGTTTAGGCCGTAGAGATAGTCAATGGCACCGCTGTCCCTGGACATAGGGGCCAGAGAACCTTTAACCAGCTTCTGGCTCTGGGCTACAGGCACCTTGCCAGTCTTGGTGGTGGCATCAATAATGCTGTTGACCTCCCGGAGAACCTCTTTATATTCAGTGGCAAAAGCATTGCCCCGGTTAAAAAGGGCCATAACGGACTGATAGTTGGGGCTAAGCTCGTATTCGTCCTTGATATAGACAGAGGGAATATTCAAGAAGCTGAGCCTGGTGATATGGGCCTTGGTCAGGAGGGTGTTTTCTGAAAGAATTACCACCATTTCGTCATTGACTACGGTGCGGGCCAGCTCCATACCCGGCTGCAGCTTGTCTACGCTGATCGCCTTCATGCGCTATCTCTCCTTTTATAAATTCGATATTGTATCTATATGTATTTATTATTCGACACCTATATTTAATATCCTACCATAGGTATGAATAAAAAAGAAAGGGACAATAGTAGCAAAAGAAAACCTGGCA
>CAVFWX010000112.1:0-6398 GCA_963626225.1 Anaerotignum sp. | reverse complement strand
TTCGGGAGCGGAGTATGTACAATATCCTGGCCAAGACAGGGGCAGATGTGTTCCCATTTGGGTGTGGAGCTGGCGGTTTTGTAGGGGACTACAGCGTTATGCAGATGCGAGATCTGGAAAAGTACATTGGTATGATTGATGAGGGCAAGAAGCCTATCATGGTTATGAGTGGTAAATCTCCTTATGATGATGTACATAAGAGAATCAGCCAGAATATGGAACAGGGCTATTTTGATCTGCACAAGCTGGTGCAGGCTTATCCTGAGCTGCAGCAGCTGGAGGAGCTTCTAGGAATCTGGTGTCAGAATGGCATGATGAACAAGGGCGATGCCATGTATTTCCAGACTCAGGCAGGACGGTTTTGGCAGAACAACCTTACCCAGTCACTGTTGGAATGTGCTGAGTACATCCTCAGTGAGGGCAAGGTGGAGACAGCAGAGCCAATGCAGGGCATGAGTGGGATGCCGCCAAAGGGGCATTCACATGGGCATCCAGGACATGTACCTCGCCATGGAGAAAGAGAGAAAGAGGCTATTTGAGAAACAGTAAAGAGGGAGTCATGACAGTGCCTTTGCAGGCACGCTCTCGCTATTTTTCTCGCCTAGTGGATGCTAAGCTCTCGTGAGGGGCATGATTTATAGCCTACCGGCATAAATCATGGCTCACGAATCGCTAAGCACCAAGGCTCGAAGAATACCTGCTTCAGGCACATGTTATGGCTCTATTCAGTTCGAAGTATAGCGGTTACAACACAAATATATAAGTTTTTCCTGCGGCATGGGGGATGCCCTATGCCGCAAAAAAATAAAAATATACTGATAATGATAATCAATTTTGAGATTTATTTAGTGTTTTAGAAGGGATTTTGAGAAGATGAGTAATATCAAGAAGAAGCAGCTTTTGACCCTGGCAGTGGTGACTGCCTTGATGAACACCGGCTATGGTGTAGGTTATGCTGAGGAGGCACAGGTTGAGGAAGCCCAGGTTGTAGAGACACAGGCCAGTGAGCCAGCCCAGCAGGTACAGACCCGTGATGTAGTAGTAACTGCCTCCAGAACTGAGCAGCTGATTAAGGACACCCCGGCAAGCGTTGAGGTTGTAACCCGTGAAGATATTGAGAAGATGGGTGCGGAGAATCTGGCCCAGGCACTGAAGCTGGCTACTGGTATAAATATCATGGAAAATGGCATGGTTGGTCAGCAGGTTTCCCTGCGAGGCATGAAGACCAATCAGACTTTGATTATGATTGATGGCCGCCGCATCCGTACTGAGGAAACAGATCAAACTGCTAACTACTATGAGCTTCAGCGTATTGATATGAACAATGTAGAGCGTGTAGAAATCGTTCGTGGTGCTACCAGCTCCCTATATGGTGCTGATGCCATGGGCGGTGTTATCAATATCATTACTCGTACTCCGGACAAGGAGCAGATTAGCGTATCTGGTGACTGGACCAGCAAGCAGTCTGACGTGGGCTTCCGTTATGCTTCTGGTAAACTTGATAGATGGGATTTCAGCCTTAGCTACAAGCACGCCAAGTACAGGCAGCTTAATACAGATTCATCCAGTGTTGGTACAAGTAAAGGCAGCGGTATTCCAAATTTTATGGGTGGAGTAACAAACTACACAAAAGTGGAGAATACATCTACAAATTCATCTAATATGTATGGTGACAAGCATTATTTCAATTTCAAGGCAGACTATGACTTTGATAAAAGCAAGAAGCTGACTTTGTTCTTTGACTATATGCGTGAAGGGTTAAAAAGTCAGGAAAATAGTACGGGAACATCTACATATACATTCCCAGGTATGGTGCTAACACCTATACATATGCTTTATAACAATAAAAAACCTTCAAAAGTTGTTAGTGTGGATAACAACCAATCAAAAAATGTTTATTATGATAATGTGAAGATGGGTGGCGGCATTACCTATAGTGGCAAGGATAGCAAGGGAAATTATAAAATTTCCTACAGCTATGAGGAGCTAAAGAAGGATCAGGATACCTATACTGATAATAAACTATCAGATCATGACACTATGAAGTTCAGTCAGAATGTATTGGATGGCCAGCGTACCATGCAGCTGGGAGACAAGAATATCCTGACCTATGGTGCTGAGTACAGAACCCAGGGGTTGGACAGCACCCGTATAGGCAATGGTGAACTAGGCACAGATAAGGTACCTTCATATAAGTCTACAAATTATTGGGCAGCCTATGTACAGGATGAATATATGCCAGATGACAGATGGATTTTGATTCCATCCCTTAGATACGATCACAATGACCAGTTTGGTGGCAAATTTACCTATAAGTTTGGTACAACCTACAAGATGAGTGATGTCTCACGTCTGAAGTTTAATATTGGTACTTCCTACAGAGCACCAAATTTGTCTGAGCTTTATATGAATTGGCATAAGAATCCAGCTGGCAACATGCAGGTATATATTAAAGGCAATGCAAACTTGAAGCCAGAATCTGCTACAAACTTTGATATAAGCTTGGAGACAGAAAATGGTAAAAATTCCAGCAAGTTTACCTACTATATTAACAAGGTAAAAAATTTGATAGATAGTGATACCGTTGCAGCTGGCAATAATGTCTACAATGCAAATTATATCAATGTAGGTAAAGCAACTATTCAGGGCATAGAGCTTGATACCACCCAGAAGTTTGATGAG
Source organism: Anaerotignum sp. (assembly GCA_963626225.1). Classification (GTDB taxonomy): domain Bacteria; phylum Bacillota; class Negativicutes; order Selenomonadales; family Selenomonadaceae; genus Anaerovibrio. The sequence goes on along the minus strand of CAVFWX010000112.1, from coordinate 3,716 downwards.
CACTTCTCTCTCCGTGGTACATACAACTATATTGATGCTAAGGATGATGTGGAAGATACCAGATTGGAGGGCAGAGCCCGTCATACCACATCCTTGCAGCTTCAGTATTCCAATGCAAAGTCCGGCGTAAATGCTACTCTTTGGAATGACTGGTATGCTGATTATCTATATGCGAGCTCCGCCCATGGCTCCAATGGTAGTAGCAAGATGGATTATTCCGGTAGCAGCTTGAACTTTGTTATTAGCAAGAAGCTGTCCAATGATTCCAATGTATATTTTGGTATAGATAACATTCTCAAAACAGATACAGAGGTACTGGGCCTTAGCGGTCGTGTATGGCGTGCAGGCTTCAACTGGAACTTCTAATTAGCAACAGCAAGACCCATATTTCAACATACAAAAATCTAAAATCTAGCACAATAGCTGCCGCTTTCCGGCAGTTATTGTCGTATATGGAATTTTTTCTAGCTCACGAAAGGAGTTTTTATGAACAGAAAGCTTGGTTTTGGCATTGCCATTATTTGCGTATTGGCTGCCATTGTATTTTTTGCCCTGGGCAATGATATTGCCGGCAAGGGCAATACTGCCCAGGAGGAGGCCCGTGTGCTGACAGACAGCACTGGTCGTCAGGTGAATGTACCTGCCCATCCTCAGCGGGTGGTTATCCTCAACGCCTCCAATGTGGATCTATATGTAGCTGCCGGTGGCGGCGATGCTATAGTAGGCAAGGCATCCTCCCAGACCTACTCCGAGGCTGTTCAACAGGCTACGGCAAAGGCTGAGGATGTAGGCATTATCCATAGTCCAAATCTGGAAGCTATTGTAGCCCTGAAGCCAGATTTGGTTATTGGCACCAATGTGCCTTACCATCAGAACCTTATCCCTACCTTAGAAAAGGCCGGAATACCTGTATATATCAACAGTCTCTCCAGCTTTGAGGATATCTTTAATACATTGGAGCTTTACGGCAGCCTTACAGGTCGCGAGGATGAGGCAAAGGCCAAGGTAGAGGAAATGACGCAACAGAGGCAGCAGCTGGTGGATTCTGCCCAAGGCAAGACAGCGCCAAAGAGCGTAATCATTTTCGGCAACCCTGAAAGCTTCAGTATGGCTACCAAGGGCACCTTTACTGGTTCCCTGGTGGAGCAGCTGGGGGGAGGAAACCTTGCTGACAACCTTGATAAGGGAGATGCCTATGTGCCTCTTAGCATGGAGTTCCTGGCCACTCAGAATCCTGATGTGATCTTTATCATCATGATGGGTAACCCTCAGATGATGCAGGAAAAGGTTCGTACCGACCTAGAGGCAAATCCTGCCTGGTCCGGCACCAACGCAGTCAAGAATGGCCGTGTCCACATCCTGCCATACAACCTCTTTACCGTAAACCCAGGCACCCAGGCCATAGATGCCATGCAGACCATATACAATTTTATGTATGAGAAATAAAATGTAAACCCAATAGCGGATTTGAGTTGACGAAGAAAATATAGTATAATAGCTACTACAGTGATTTTCATTGTGGTGGCTATTTTATTATATGAGAAAGTTATCAGAGAGGTACATGGAAATACTGGAAGTTGCACCCTAAGGAGACCCTATGTCGACCTCGGTGCTTAGCGATTCAGAAAGCGTAGCCTTTCTGAGAGCTTAGCATCCGCTAGGTCGACATCGGAGCGAGAGCGCGTCGACGTGGGTGCACTTCAAGCATTTCCTGGAATTAATATATACGAGGATAATTTATGGCTTTTATAGAATGTAAGAACCTTTCCCATATCTACAACAAGGGAATGGAAAACGAATACAAGGCTCTGGAGGACATCAATCTCACCATTGAAAAGGGTGAGTTTGTAACCATCCTGGGCACCAATGGCTCTGGCAAATCCACCTTGGCGAAGCATTTCAATGCCCTGTTGCAGCCTGATGGAGGCTCTTGCCTGGTGGGGGGCATGAGCACATCTGAGGAGAAGTATATCTGGGATATTCGTGGTCAGGTAGGCATGGTGTTTCAGAATCCGGACAACCAGATTATTGCTGCCATCGTGGAGGATGATGTAGGATTTGGGCCGGAGAATATCGGTATGGAGCCTCACGAAATCCGCCGCCGCGTTACAGCTGCCCTCAAGGCGGTGAATATGGAGGAATTTAGGCATTTTGCACCTCATCTTCTCAGTGGTGGACAGAAGCAGCGTATTGCCATTGCTGGAGCTCTGGCCATGCATACAGAGTGCCTGGTGCTGGATGAGCCTACGGCTATGCTGGATCCAGTAGGTCGGCAGGAGGTTATCTCCACTGTCCAGCGGCTGAACCAGGAGCAGGGCATTACCGTTGTCAATATTACCCACTTTATGGATGAGGCTGCCATATCTGACCGAGTGGTGGTCATGGACCGGGGCAAAATCCTAAAGGAAGGCACACCGGAGGAGATTTTCTCTGATATTGCCGGCATGAAGAAGCTAGGGCTGGATGTTCCAGTGGCAACGGAGCTGGCCTACCGTCTTAAGCAAAAGGGAATTAAGCTGGACAGAGCTATTATCAGCCAGGAAGCACTTGTGGAGGCATTATGTCAATTGAAATAAAAAATCTTAAACACATATATATGCCCGGTACTCCTTATGAGCGGGTGGCTCTTGATGATGTAAGCCTGACCATTCCCCAGGGAAAAATTACCGCCATTGCAGGGCATACCGGTTCAGGAAAATCTACCTTGATACAGCATTTCAACGGACTGCTGGAACCAGCAGAGGGCCAGGTGCTGGTGGAGGGGATCAGCGTCAACGGCAAAAAGCCTGAGAACAAATCTGCCCGCCGCTCCGTAGGCATGGTTTTCCAGTATCCGGAGCATCAGCTTTTTGAGGAAACCGTGGAAAAGGATATCGCCTTTGGTCCTAGCAACTACGGCTGCAGCCAGGAAGAGATAGAAGAACGGGTTCGCTATGCCATGGACTTTGTGCGGCTGGACTATGACAAATACGCCAAACGCTCTCCCTTTCAGCTTAGCGGCGGCCAGATGCGGCGGGTGGCAATAGCCGGGGTTATTGCCCTAAAGCCAGCTTATTTGGTACTGGATGAACCAACAGCTGGACTGGATCCTGCCAGCCGGGAGGATTTGATGACCCGCATGGTAAAGCTCCATCGTCAGGAGAAAAATACCATTGTGCTGGTTTCTCACAACATGAATGATATTGCCAGGTTTGCCGACCATGTGATTATTATGAATCACGGTCAGGTATTGTTGGAGGGCACTCCAGCTCAGGTATTTGCCAGGGAGGATTATATCCGACAGGCTGGACTACAGGTGCCGGAGATTACTACTATTGTGAAAAAGCTAAAGGCTCAGGAACTGCCTGTGTCTACGGATGTATATACCATGGATGAGGCGGTAAAGGCAATTATGTCCGCCCTGGGCAATAGACACAAGACAGGAGGCAAGGGAAAATGCTGACAGATATAACACTGGGACAATATTTTCCTGGGGATTCCATCTTGCATCGCATGGATGCAAGGGTAAAGATTGTATTGCTGTTTTTCTATATACTGGGCATATTTATATTTGATAATCACATATGCTATGGACTGAATACGGTCCTGGCTGTGGTGCTAATCTTCCTCTCCGGGGTGGCTCCTGCCATGGTGCTGAAGTCTATCAAGCCACTATGGTGGATCTTGATTCTTACCTTTGTGATTCAGCTCTTTACGGTGCCGGGAGATGTAATAGC
>CAVFWX010000111.1:0-6474 GCA_963626225.1 Anaerotignum sp. | reverse complement strand
TTACAGCTCCCCAGCCATAGCCTTCCGCATAGTCTCATACAGCTCCGCCGTCTCCACAGGCTTGGTGAGATGGGCATTCATGCCCGCCTCCATAGACCTCTGCACATCCTTGTCATAGGCATTGGCAGTCATGGCCACAATAGGTATCTTCTTGGCATCAGACTTTCCGGAGGAACGAATCCTGCTGGCCGCTTCCAGACCATCCATCAACGGCATTCGCACATCCATCAGTATCAGGTCATAAGCCCCCGGTGCGTTCATCATAAATTTATTCATGGCAATCCTGCCATTTTCCGCTGTATCTACGATGACGCCCCGACTAGCTAACAGACGCTTCACAATCTCGCTATTGATAGCACTGTCCTCTGCCAGGAGCACTGTCTTGCCTGCAAAGTCATACCCCTCTGCCGGCTGCTCTACAGCCTGTCCCTCAGCACTGGTATCTATATCCAAATCCAGGTATAACCTAAAGTCCGAGCCATGTCCCTTGCTGCTCTTAAACTCCAGACGGCCTCCTAGCCAGTCAGTCAGCCTCTTACATAGTGCCAGTCCCAATCCACTGCCACCATATACAGTAGTGCTTCCTGTATGGCCCTTGGTCATTGGCAGGAAAATCTTGTCCTGAAGCTCTTCCTTAATGCCAATGCCCGTATCTCTTACCACAAACTCCAAGAACACCTTGTCCTGCTCCCTAGCAAGCTGATGGATAAAGAACTCCACTTTGCCGTAGCGAGGAGTAAATTTGATGGCATTAGACAGGAGATTCTGGATAATCTGCCGTACCCTTCCTCTATCAGAAATAACGTGCTGCACCATATCATTATCCATACGAGATACAAAGTTAATTCTCTTATCTTGAGCTGATGCCTTGATGCTGCTGCACAAATTATCAAAAAGCTCCTTCAGGCTAAAGCTGTCCTGGCGAATGCTCTTGGCATCCTCCTGTGGCGTAATGGTATAGAGGATATCATTCAAGAGATTTAACAGAAAATGTGCTGAATCATCTATCTTGTCCAGGCAATATGCCACGTACTCCCGATCCTCCACCTGATGCTTGGCCAGCTCAGTCAGACCCAGCACATTGTTCAAAGAAGACCTCAGGTCATGGCTGGTGTGGGCCAGCAGCTTGCGGCAATCAATATCCTGCCACATAGCATCCAGTTCTTCACGTGTATATTTAGTATTTCCCATTACCTACACCGCCTCTTCTTAATTTTCCGCATTTATGACAGGAAACTCTCCCGGTTTCCTGAGCCAGATACTCTTTTGCTCAATACCGGCCAAAGCATCCTCTAGCCTTGTTCTATCCTCTGGAATCTCCACATCTAGGAAGAAAATATACTCCCCTAGTCCCGTCCTGGCAGGCCTGGACTCAATCCTGGTCAAATTCACCTGACGGTTGGCCAGCTCCAACAATATCTCACAAAGGCGGCCTGCGTCCTTGCCATCAATCTGACAAATAATCAAAACCTTGCCTGGCTTGCAATACTCAGCCTGAAGCATTTCGGCATTATCCTTCTTTACCAGCTGATAAAACCTGGTGCAGTTGTTTGGAAGATCCTCAATGTTGCTTGCCACCAGGCTTAGTCCGTTTAGTTCTCCCCCACGGAGACTGCAGATTGCCGCCCAGCCCTCCATGGGATTGGACTCCGCTACCATGGAAGCAGCCATAGCCGTACTGCTGACAGCCTCCAGCTCTGCCAAAGGGTAGTTGCACCGGAGAAAATCCCGGCACTGGGACAAAGGCTGGGAATGGGACAGAATTTTCCGTATAGGGACCCCATCCACCTCCGGCTCCAAGGCCATGAGATTGTTGTGGACATGCCAGATCAGTTCCCTTACCACCTGAAGCCTATCACTACCTGCCAGGGTGTCCAAGGTGATATTGATGGAGCCCTCTATGGAATTTTCCACCGGCACCAGACAAGTATCTAGCTCTCCCTGCTCTACCAGATGAATGGCCTCATAGATATTTTTGCAGGGCACCAGCTCATAGGCCTCATGTATAATGCTGTTTAGATACAAGGCCGCCGCCTCACTGTGTGTCCCAAGAGGCCCCAAAAATCCCATTTGCTTCATCCAGTTCTGCCCCTTCCCTTCTCAAAAAAACACGGACATAAAAATACTGTACTTCATATTTTAACACCTAGCTTGTGCTAAGGCAAATTTTCGGATAAGCTATTTATCTTTCTGGAAAGAAAATTTCTAACACCTTTTTGTCCTGTGGTTTCCCCAGATATGTTCCTATAATGAAGAACAGCAGTGAGCAGCTAATGCCTATGACAATCTGATGTAGCCCCATAACCTTGAAACCCATAGCCTGAGTAGCACAGTACACGATAGTACCCCCACCCATAGAAAGCAAGGCTCCCATTTTATTGGCTTTTTTCCAGAAAAGTCCCAGCAGCATGGTCCAGAAGAACGCTGTTTCCAAGCCCCCAAAGGCAAACATATTTATGAGCCAAATCAGGCTTGGTGGCGTCATGGCAATAATGAAGACAATCATACCCACCACAGCAGTAGCCGCCATGCTGAGATACCTAAGCTTCTGGGAAGAAACACTCTCTCCCTTCTCCGCCTTATGATGCATATATACATCCTTGATAACAGCAGATGAAGCCACGATAAGCAACCCGGAAATAGTGGAAATAGATGCAGCCAAAGGTCCGATTACCGCAATACCGGCAAGTAGCGGAGACATGGTCTGTACCACGGTCTGAGGGATGATATTGTCAACGCCCCCATAGCTGGCAAGATCTCCTGTCAGCACGCCATGGGACAGCACGCCTATGAAGTTGATACCGATATTCATAAAGCCCACCACTACCGTGCCGATAAGCATGGCACGATGGAGGCTGGCGGTATCCTTGTAGCTGATGCCCCGTACCACAGACTGAGGCAGGGCAATGGTACAGATACCTACCAATATCCACTGGGTGAGATATAATCCCGCTGGCATCTTCCCCGCAGAAAAAGGCTCCAGCATCTCAGGATGGTTGGTCTCGATGCTGGTCATAATAGCATCATAACCGCCACCAGCCTGCAGCACATGATAAAACAGCAGCACAATGCCTACCATCATCATAATAGCACAGCAGGTATCTGTCAGTGCCACCGCCCGGAAACCTCCGATAGTGGTATACAGCACCACCACTGCACCGAAAAGAATCAGTCCTGCAGTGTAGCTATAGCCTGTCACAGCCGCAAATAGCTTGGCTCCCCCTACAAACTGTGCTGTCATGGTAGCACAGAAGAACAGCACGATGATAAAGGCCGCCATGCTAGCCAGGAAATTGGACTGGAACCGCTCCCGGATAATATCCACCACGGTAACAGCATCCAGCTTCCGGGACAGCAGTGCCACCCGCTTGCCGAAGATGCCCAGCACCAGGAAGATAGCCGTGACCTGCACCACCGCCATGTAAATCCAGCCAAACCCTACGCTCCATGCCATGCCAGGCCCGCCTACAAAGGAGCTGACGGAGCTGTAGGTGGCTACCGTGGTCATTGCCAGCACAAAGCCTCCCAAATCATGGTTGCCAATAAAATACTGCTGGACAAAATTCTGAGCAAAGCCTGCCTGCTGCTGATGCCGCACCCAGAAGCCAATGCCCACCATCAGAGCCATAAATACCAAAAGAGGCAAAAGTGCACTAATATTACCCATGATGCACCTCCTGTCCCAGTGGCATATCCTTAAAGACAAATTTCAGCAACAGCTTCACCAGCACAATAGCCATTAGCCATGTGCCAGGTACTCCTGCCACCACCCATAGGGGCAAATGGGCTATTTTCATATCCAGCCCTGACAAGCCAAAGCCTGCCGCACACCAAAAGGCTATCAATATCACCAGGGTAAGCCCTGTAGCCATGGCCTCCCGCCTTATTTGGGCATATTTTTCCTTTTCCGTCATAAAGCTTTCAAATCCACCTTTCTGTGTCTAAGCCGCCCCTAAAAAGCCAGTCTTAGCACCTGCACATCCCTGCCTATCAATATATATGATAGGTTTTCCAGGGAATCCTATCCAGCGGCACTGTTTTGAGAAATTCCACAATATCCCTGCGGCCATAGTAGTGAGGATTTCCCTCATTGTCCTGGGACATTAGTATAATGGGCATCCGAGGGAAAAATGGCTGTATCTCCTGCCTGAATCTCGTTGCCCTGGCGGTGTACTGGGTCACCAGCTGCTTTACCACCACAATGGCAAAGGTCACCCCCTGCTCAATGATTACAGCTCCATGGACTACCATAGCCCCACTCCTTTCACAAAATTATGCCACGTCACATTATACCGTTTAGGCTATTGCATGGCAATAAAAAAGCCGGAGCATTTTTGTAACATTTTCGGCATTATATAGTATAATATCTATGAAATCATTTTATTCTGTTTTTACAGGAGGTTGTTTATTATGAGAAAGAAATTTGCTTCCACTCTGGCTGCCCTAGCAGGGATTTTTATGCTGAACGGCACTGTACAGGCGGCAGAGAATCCGGCACCTCTCTATACCCCTACCTACGAAATGCGGATTTCCCAGCCTATGATTGATTTAGAAAACAAGGATGTGCAGAAGATTATCAACAGCTATATGATGGATTTTTCCTTCAAGCTTCAGGACGACATGAAGAAGTGGCTGGATGAGGGCGTCATTGCCGAGGGCTGGATGCACAGCGTTGTCACCTACAAAACCGACAAGCTCATAAGCATTAATACCTTCGGAGATATGTACCTAGAAAATTCTGCCCATCCAGCCAACTGGCAGTTTGGCAAGATTTTCAGCCTGGAGGACGGACATATCCTTACCTTGAAGGAGCTGTCTGAAATACCTGAGTTCAAGGATCGGGCTTCCCATTATACTCCTAATAATATCCGTGCTGCCGTATATCAGAAGTATGGCAAATACCTCTATGGAGATCCAGCAGCACTAGTCAATATTGACAAGCCTCAGGACTATTATATTGATACCGATGGCAATGTTCATGTGGTTTTCCAGGAATATGATATCGCACCTTATGCCGCCGGCATCCTGGATGTAAATCTGGATAAGGCTGAGGGTCCAGCAGAATTGGGCTACTAAGCAAAAATCAAATAAATACAAATCAAAACACAGAGAGCAATATGTTGACCTAAAGCTCCCTGTGTTTTTTTATTTTATCCAAAAAATTTTCTCTTGACAGGTAGTAACTACCGGTTGATAGATTTAAGCTATCCCAAAAAACAACACATCTAGTCAGGAGGTATTTATCATGAAAATCAAGAAAATGTCCATGCTGGCTCTGGCCATCACTACCGGTATTATCTCTGCTGGTGCACCTGATTATGGTGCTATCCCTGCTGCCCAGGCTGCAACAGCTCCCCAGACTACCAGCGAAATCAATTTCTACGGTGCCAGCAATCTGCAGGAACGTGCTGTTGACCCTGCCCAAAGCCCCAATGCCAATCCCTTCGGCCTGGTTTATGAAGGTGCCATTACCAAAAATCAGGCAGGACAGGTTAATATCCACCCTGTTTCCTACAATTTAAACGGCAATATTATTGCGGCAAATATCTATACCCCAGCTGGCTACAATAAAGATAGCAACAAGAAATATGCTGCCATTGTTGTGGCTCATCCAAATGGCGGTACCAAGGAGCAGGTAGCAGGCCTCTATGCCCAAAAGCTGGCAGAAAACGGCTATATTGCCATTACTGCTGACGCCTCCTTCCAGGGTGCCAGCGGCGGGCAGCCAAGAAATTTGGACAACCCAGCCTTCCGTGTAGAGGATATTCATGGCATGGCAGATATTATTGCCTCCTTCCCTGGTGTCGATACCAATAGGCTTGGTGCCCTGGGTATCTGTGGCGGTGGTGGCTATACCCTAAAAGCAAGCCAGACCGACAAACGCCTGAAGGCTGTGGCAACACTGTCCATGTTCAATTCCGGCATCGTCCGCAAGAACGGTTTCCTGGATTCTGCCAAGGATACTACCATCCAGCGGCTAGAGGAAGCCTCCCAGATTCGTGCCAAAGAAGCAGCTAATGCTGAGATTTCCCGCACCCCAGGCATGGAAACCATGGATATTTCTGATGAGCAGCTAGCAAAAATGCCAAATCTCTATAGCGAGGGCTATATCTACTACGGCAAGACCCATCGTCATCCAAATTCCACCTTCCAGTACACTGTACGCAGCAATCTGGACCTCTTTACCTTCGATGCCGCTGACAATATGGAGCTGATTAACCAGCCTCTCCTAATGATTGGTGGCAGCAAGGCAGATACTCTATATATGACCCAGGATGCCTTCAGCAAGGCCAGCGGCACCAACAACAAGGAGCTGTTCCTGGTAGATGGTGCTACCCATATCCAGACCTATTGGGTGCCAGAATATGTCAAGACCATCACAGATAAGCTGGTATCCTTCTACAAGGCAAACCTCTAAGCCCTTTGTCAGCAGGTTGCCAAAAGCCTGCTGACTTTTAGTTTATCATCTGAAAG
>CAVFWX010000110.1:0-6585 GCA_963626225.1 Anaerotignum sp. | reverse complement strand
ATTATATATTAATAATATTAATCATTGTGATGCATTTTCTTTATTTTATTCTTTACTTATCTTCTGCTTGATTATATAATTTTCTTAGCAAGAATTATATTTGATAAAGCAATACGAGGTGATTTTATGTACGCGAGAACCTATGGAGCCGCCGCCCTGGGGGTAGACGGCATCCTGATAGATGTAGAGGTGGATGTGGCCAACGGCCTGCCAGGGTTTGAGATGGTAGGCATGCCGGACACATTGGTGCGGGAGGCCAAGGAACGAGTCCGCACAGCTATCCGCAATTCCGGTCTGGCCATGAAACAGGAACGGGTAACGGTAAACCTGGCTCCTGCCGCCATCCGCAAGGACAGTGCCGGACTTGATTTGCCCATTGCCGTGGCACTTTTGGCAGCCAGCGGCCTGGTACCGGCAGAGTCCATCCAAGAATACGCCTTTATGGGAGAGCTTTCCCTGGAGGGAGCCTGCCGGGGCGTTCGTGGGGTACTGCCTATGGTTATTTCTGCCATGGAGCATCAGTTGAAAGCCGTATTCATCAGCCGGGACAATATTAACGAAGCCCTGCTGGTGGATGGTGTTACCGCCTATGCCGTGGACAATCTGGCCATGGTGGTGGATTTTCTCACAGGCAAGCAACAGCTGCAGCCAGCCTGCAAGGACAATATTGCCGATGCCCAAGAAGATTTTCTTACAGGGGGAGCGGATTTTGCCGATGTACAGGGACAGTTTATGGCAAAAAGAGCCTTTGAAATAGCCGCTGCCGGTGGCCACAATGTCCTTCTATCCGGCAGTCCCGGGGCAGGCAAAACCATGCTGGCACGCCGTATGGGCAGCATTCTTCCTGAAATGACCGACAAGGAAGCCCTGGAAGTCACCAAGATTTACAGCATCTCCGGACTTTTGACGGACAACCGCCGGCTAATCCGCCACCGCCCCTTCCGCAGTCCCCATCATACCGTGTCCTCTGCGGCCATGATTGGCGGCGGCAGCATTCCCCGTCCTGGGGAAGTCACCTTGAGCCACAATGGAGTGCTGTTTCTAGATGAGCTACCAGAATTTGGCCAGAAGGTACTGGAAAGCCTCCGTCAGCCCTTAGAAGATGGCCATGTTACCGTTTCTAGAGTCAGCGGAACTCTTAGCTTTCCTTCCAGAATTATGCTCATTGGTGCCATGAATCCCTGCCCCTGTGGCTATTACGGTGACAAGGAGCACACCTGCGAATGTACTCCCTCCCAGATAAAGCAATATACCCGAAAGCTCTCTGGCCCATTGCTGGACAGGTTTGATATCCAGATACGGGTGCCCAGGGTATCTTATCAGGAGCTGTCTGCCACTCAGCGAGCGGAAAGTTCCCTGTCCATCCGCCAGCGGGTAATGGCAGCAAGGCAGCGGCAACTAATACGCTATGAAGCCATAGGCATTGTCTGCAACGCCCAGCTAGGCCACAGCCAGCTGCCGGCCTACTGTCCTATGACCCCTGATGCAGAAAATCTATTGGAGGATGCCTTCAAGGAGCGACACCTTTCTGCCCGATCCTATGACAGGATTATCAAGGTGGCCCGTACCATTGCAGACCTAGCCAACGAGGATATCATCCAGATGGAGTACATCGGAGAAGCCCTGCTAATGCGAAACGATGTTACCCTGGGGGAGTAAGTTATTTAGCCAAGAGTCGGCCAAGATAAGCAGCCATAAGCCTTTGATCATTATCACTAAGGAGCATGATTTCATTTTGTCCTGCGATGACAGTGCTAATTGCTGATTCTGTTGTCATGGTTTGCTGCAATTTCTCCACAGCTGGACAGAGCATATGAGCGTAAACATAGGCTTGTTTTTCATCGGCACTCATGCGTATCACCTACATAATGCAGCAGGAAAGCATCCCCGAATATTTTCTGGCAATCCGTGTAACTGGCGTCTGTAGTGATATCCCAATCACTCACCCGTTTTCCCAGCAATGTATCACGGACACTGCCCAAAAGACTGGCAGATTGACGCGGAAATAAGCACGATGATTCATGAATAATACCTCCAATTCTTATGATTCAATTCAATTTTTATCGCCCTATTCTTCTGTGGCACGGCGGCGGATTTCCTGCAGCCTGTCCACCATATGGGCCTTCAGTTTTTCCTCCAGCTCTGGGATAGTCTTGGAGTCAAAAATATAATTCATCTCCGGAATATTGGCAATCCTGGCCTCCCCGAAGAACTCACAACGAAACTCATTGTAGTAGATGATAAAATTGCTCTTGATGGCAAAATCCGAATAATCAAAGACAATATAAGACCCATTTAGCACCCTGATAGGGGTTGCCGGGGTAATATACAGCTGAAACCCCTCCAGCTCCTGGGGCAAAATCCCCTTATAGTCCCAAGAGACTATATCAAGCTCCTTGGTAACATAGCTCATGCTGTCTGGATTGTATGCAACAAGGTCATGGACTGCCCCTTCCAATGAATGCCGCAGCTGCTTTTCAAAGGCCTGAAAGCTGGCTGTAATAAACTCAATGAGGCAGAACTCCGTCAGGCCAATCCAGATCCGCACCTTGTATTCCTCAGTTTCCTGATGAAAGTAAGCACACAGTCCCAAATGCCTTTCCTCATTGGTATAGGAAAACAGCTCAAACATATCCTCATTTTCCCCATAAAGCTTTGTGAGCTTCATGGTATAAAGCTCCTTCGGTAGCTGGGACAGATATTCCCACTCCCCTGCCTCCTGATTTACCCGCTCGATGATCTTTTCCTTTAAAGGCACATATCACACCTCCAGCCTATTGCACCTTACCTGCCGCAGGCCTTCTTCACATTTTCAAAGAAGCTCATTGGTGCGTTGATATTGCCATTGGCTCCGGAGCCTAACAGTATGCCTGGGCGGTTGCTGCCGTGGAAATCCGTGCCAGCTGTTGGCAACATCTTGTATTTTTCAATCATGGCCAGAGCGAAAGCCTTGTCCTCCTCCGTGTAGTTAGGATAATACTGCTCCATGCCACACAGGCCATAGCCCAAAAGCTCCTTGATGGAGTCCTCCTGCTCCCTACGGCTCTGTCCCAACAGACCGATACGCTTGTGGAAATGAGCCAAAGAAGTTACGCCTCCTGCCTGGCGGATAATAGGCAAGGCTTCCTGAGCAGATACATCATCAGCTACACCTACCTCACGGACGGCAGGATCCAGATATTTGTCCCAGATATACTGGATGCTGTCAAAGCAGCCCATGGCCACCATGGCCCGCATAATGGCATATCTGTCCAGATGCTTGACAGCATGAGGGCGTACCATATCCATGGTAATATCAATACCCTTTTGACGGATTGCCTCCACCACATCGGCCATAGAGCCTTCCTTGATATACCGTACCCGTTGGTACAGTTTCTGAAACTCCTGATTCTCCGGGTCAAAGCCTAGACAAACCACATGAATCTTGTGATCCTGATAGGCAAGGCTCATTTCCATGCCGTTGATGAACTCTACCCCCAAGGCTGCTGCCGCCTCTGCTGCCTCTATATCTCCTGCTATGGAGTCATGATCTGTCAGGGCAAAGGCCTCTACACCTGTGTCCTTTGCTAGCTGTGCCAGCTCAGCAGGGCTGTAGCTGCCATCTGAAACCGTTGAATGTACGTGCAAGTCTATCATATTCTACTCCTTACTTATACTCTATATGATTCCCAGCTTCGTGGATGACCTCAGTCACCGCCGGTGCCCCAGGCCTGCTGAATCCTTTGCCCATTACCTCACTAGCGGACATGATGATCATAAAGGCATTGGGATCCACCTCTCCTACTAGGAACTTTACCTTGGCGATCTGGGTCAGGGTAACAGCCACAAAGACCACATCCCGCTCCTTGTGGGTAAAGGCTCCCTGTCCATGAAGGAAGGTCACTCCTCTGCCCAGCTCCAGGATGATTTCCTCGGCAATTTCCTCTGCCCGCTCAGACACGATAAGCACCGCCTTACGTTTGTTGAAGCCTGCGATTACCTTGTCTGTAACAGTGGCATTAATGTACATCATGACAACCGTCAGCATGGCAGGAGCCGCCCCAAAGAGGAACCCTGCCGCCACCATAATGGTACAGTTAAAGCCAAAGATAACACCACCCATGTGGAGAGAATAATATTTCTTCACGATGGCTCCGATGATATCAAATCCTCCCGTGCTGCCATCCATACGGAACACTATGCCATAGCCGATGCCGTTGAACACACCGCCAAAGATGGCCGCCAACATGGCATCATGCACCGGAGCATAGGCGTTCAGAAACCTGGTGGCATCCAAACACATGGAAAAAATAGTGGTGCCCACGATAACATCAATGGTGTACTCCTTGCCCATGAGCTTCCATGCCGCTATCAGCAGCGGGATATTATACAGAAATGTCTGTAAACCAATAGGCAGCTGGGCCAGATAATAAAAGATAATGGCAATACCGGTGGCTCCTCCTGTCAGCAGATGGGAAGGCACCAAAAATAGATTTATGGAGCAGCTGGCGATCATGCAGCCAATGCTGACCCCCACATACTGCACCAGCTTGTGCTCCATTGTGCGTTTACGACTCATAATTCCTCCTTTGCATATTAAATCTTATCTGCCTTATTATAACCCCTAGGATTTTCAAAGGCAAATCCTAGGCTATTTCCCTGCAACAGAAAATCGCCCCAAGAAAGCTCCTAGGACGATTTCTGTGTCAGTTATATGTACATTTATAAGTTAGCCTGCAATTTTTACGTTCTCCTGCACGGGCAACAGCTTCTGGAGGAAATACTCAGTCACACGGAGCTCAGTGTAGTGCATACTAGCTAGCTTCTGTGCCTTGCCCAGTGCCACATTTGCCACCTGGTAGTCATCCACAGACAGGAGCTGATAGCTGCCCTTGCTGTCCACGGCGGCGATTACCTGTCCCAGGGACTTGTCCACCAGCAGGATGCGGTCAGCACCAACGCCACTGCGGTAGCTTGCCAGAGTAGCAAAGCCTTCCCGCTCCATAGCCACCAGAGCTGTGTCAATAACTATGTATTCAACCTTGTTAACTCTATAAATATCCGCTTTCAGCATGATGATGTCCCCCTTGCAGTACAGTTCTTATCTATGTTGATTTCTTGCTTTCATCTTGACTATGGCTATATTATAGCAGGCATATTTTGCACAAAATACAAAAATAATGCCCTGTATATTGCAAAAAATGCACTTTAGGAGTATGCTGATAACAACAAATCTTTGCAGCAGGAGACTTTACCATGACAGAAACTATGACCCTGGCCACCCAATATGACAAAAAAGGCTATCTCCATCAAGGCTTTCGTATTTTCCGCTTAAAGGATGCCTCTATGCAGGACATTCCCTTTCACTACCATGATTTTCACAAGATAATCTTCTTTATCCAAGGGGAGGCTGCCTATATCATCGAGGGCAAGACCTACCCCCTGTCCCCCCGAGACATTCTCTTTGTCAGTGCCGGCGAAATCCACCGCCCAGTGACCTATACCGGCAAATCCTACGAGCGTATCATCATCTATGTGTCTCCCGCCTATCTAGAAACCCTGGGCCAGGGCAAATTCAACCTTTCCCAATGCTTTGAAACAGCTGCCAGCACCTCCAGCGTTATGCATTCCCCACCAGGGCGGAGCCATGACCTACTGTTTCACATGGACAAGCTAGAGGCAGTGGCACATCAGGATGGCTTTGCCAACGAGCTATATACCCAAATGCTCTTTGGGGAGTTTATGATACTCCTAAACCGTGCCATATTGGACAAGGAGCTACAGGAGCTGCAGGATGTGTCCTACGATGAGCGGATCCAGAATATTTTGGAGTATATTAACAGCCACCTTACTGAGGAACTGTCCATAGATACTCTGGCTGAAAAGTGCTACACCAGCAAATTCTACATGATGCGAAAGTTCAAGGCAGACACCGGATATAGCATTCACCAGTACATCAACAGCAAACGCCTCCTGCTGGCCAAGACCCTTCTTGCCACTACAGATACCCCCATTACGGAGCTCTGCTACCAATGTGGCTTTGGGGACTACACTTCGTTTTCCAGAGAATTCAAGCGAAACTTCTCCACCACCCCAAAGGAATACCGCATCAATAACCACATTTAGAAAAGCTACCACATATTTTGCTTGTTATGTACGACAGCAACATGATATACTTGTGCTGTTGTCACACCCATTCTGGCAACAGGAAGGGGGTGCATATATGGACCTCGTGGTATCTTTTTTAATCTCTGTTGTGGCGAGTGTGGTTGGCCACTACATTTGCAAATGGCTAAACAGGTGATTTTCGTGACAATTAGCCTAACGGATGCTCTACCGTAAAAAGAGAAGCCCCCCGGACAGTGGCCGCTGTCTGGGGGGCGTTTTTTTGGTGCCTATATGGCTCTTGGTATCTTTTAGCTGTTTCTACTATATCACATAGAAAACTGAATTTCAAGAACTAATTCTATTATTTCGCCATCAATTTTGCCAGCTTATCCGCGAACTCTACTGGGTTCTCCGGCATAATTCCCTCGATAATTAATGCCTGGGTGTATAGCAAATCGCAGTAATCCTTGAACTCTGCATTATCCTTGCCATTGGCAT
>CAVFWX010000109.1:5340-6596 GCA_963626225.1 Anaerotignum sp. | reverse complement strand
GATTCAAATAGGTAGGTTAGGATGTAGCTGAGCCAGAGGGCGTGGTTGCCGATTTTGGGTAGGAAGATTTGCAGCAGGAGGAAGAAGAGCACAGCTGCCATTAGCATCATGTTGCGGATGTAGCGGGTGTAACCTGCTGCGGTGTATACGCCGTAGAGCACCAGCCCCAGGCCTGCGGTCAGGGCGTGGATAGCTAGATAGATGCTGTATTCCCCTGCGATGGCTACCAGAGCTTTCTGATCCGTCATAATTGCCACCAAGCTGCTGCGGCAATTCAGTACCATCAGGCTGCAGCACAGGCCGAATACCATCATGGTTTTTAGTGCTGTCTTGATGCTGCTTTTTAGCATCGGCACATCATGGCTACCGTAGCTGCGGCCAGCAAAGACACTTAATCCATTTGCCATGCCGTCAAAGATAAAGGAAATGACAAATATCAGCTCCAGCAAAATGGCATTGGCTGCCATGTAGTCCATGCCCATGGCATTGCCGGATCTTGCAAAAAGATTATTGATACTGAGAAGGCATACGGTGCGGATCATGAGATCCGCCTGCATTTTTAGCAACGGTCCAAAGCTGCCAAATTCCGACAGCCTTTTTAGATGCTTGGGATGCAGCTCCAGCCTTTTGGATTTAATCACAGCTCCTAGTCCCAGCACCACGCCCCAGAGCTGTGCCAGCACCACGGACAAGGCAAGGCCGCTGATGCCCCAGCCTAGATACAGGGTAAATACACCTGCCAATATCATGTTCAGTACATTCATGGATATCTGTACCACCATGGTGCTGCGAATCAGCATCTGCCCCATAAGCCAGCCGATGATGACATAGTTTACCAGCACCATAGGGGCACTGATTATCACCGTGTCCAGATATTCCTCCAGCAGCATCAGCTCCTGACCCTGGATATTCATAAAGCCTGCATAGTATTTTAGCAATATAGGATAAAGCCCCACAAAGAGCAAGCCCAGCACCAGGGCAAGAAAAAGAGGCCTCAGAAAGGCACTGGCCGTGTCATCCTGGGATTCCTTGCCCAACGCCTGGGCAGAAAAGGTTGTAGTGGCTACACGCAGAAAACCGAAGAGCCAATATACATTGTTGAGAAATATTACACCGAAGGAGACAGCAGCCACATAGGCAGTTTCCGGCATATTGCCCATCAAGGCGGTGTTGAAGGCTCCTAGCAGGGGCTGTACCGCCGTGGACAGGATAAAAGGAATTGTTACTTTGAGATAGTCAATGTATGTTAGTTCTCG
>CAVFWX010000109.1:3497-5168 GCA_963626225.1 Anaerotignum sp. | reverse complement strand
GTGCGGCATCTGTCCTGACAGTATTCGCAACGAGTCTGGAATGGACAGCCACTTGGCATATCTGCTGGATTTGGAATATTGCCTTCCAGACACTGGACTTCTTTCTTATCTCCCCGGACAGGGAAAACGGATTTCAGCAGTGCCCTGGTATATGGATGAGCAGCTCCCTGCAGCTTGTCACCATCAATTTTTTCCATGATATTTCCCAGGTACATAACTGTTACCCGATGGGCAAAGAGAGATACCAGAGCCATATCATGGCAAATGAACATAAAGGTTACCCCACGCTCCTTCTGGAGGCGGCACAGAAGCTTGATAATAGTGTCCTGTACGGATACGTCCAAGGCACTGGTGGCCTCATCGCAAACGATAATCTCCGGCTCCAGAGCCAAAGCTCTGGCAATGGCCACACGCTGCCGCTGGCCGCCACTCATATTGTTTGGATAACGATCTGCAAATTCCTCCGGCAGCTCTACCAGCTTTAGCAACTCCCCTGCCTTGGCAGCCATTTCACTTTTCTTTACCATGCCGAAGTTCAAAAGAGGCTCGCAGATAATGTCCTTGATTTTCATCTTGGGATTAAAGGCGGCAGATGGGTTCTGGAACACCATCTGGATATTGCGGCAGTTCTGCCGTTTTTCCTCACCCTTCAAATTAGTAATATCCTTACCCCGGTAGATAATCTTGCCAGAGGTTGGGGGCTGGATATTCATAACAGACTTCATTAATGTGGTCTTGCCACAGCCAGACTCACCTACAATGGCCACAAATTCACCTTTGCGGACATGGAGGGTAATATCGTCGCAAGCAGTCAGGTATCGGTCTCCCCCCAGAGGGAATTTCTTGGTGACACCTTCTATACTCATAATGATTTCTGCATCAGACATATCTCTCACCTCCCAGCTCAGGTACTGCCGCCAGCAGCTTCTTGGTATATTCGTCCTTTGGATGGTTGATTACTTCCTCTGTTGGGCCGTAGTCCCGGACAGTACCCTGGGCCATAACCATGATCTTGTCAGACATATAGGCAGCTACGCCGATATTGTGGGTAACTACAATCATGGATGTGCCGGACTTTTTCACAATATTCATCAATTCCTTGACAATCTGGGCCTGGGTAGTAACATCCAGAGCACTGGTAGGCTCATCTGCCAGCAGCAGCTGGGGATGGAAGGTAATGGCCATGGCGATGCCAACACGCTGACGCATACCGCCAGAAAGCTCAAATACATAGGACTTCATGATGTTCTCAGGATCTGGCAGATTCATCCTGGCCAGCACATCCAGAGCCATGCTCCTGGCCTCCTCCTTGGACAGGTCGGAGTGGGTCTGGATATATTCAATGTACTGATGGCCGATGGTTTGGACAGGATTCATCATATTGCCGCAGTCCTGAAAAATCATGGAAATATTCTTGCCACGAAGCTCCATCCATTCCTTCAAGGACAGCTCTGTCAGCTCCTTGCCGTCAAATTTGATGGACCCATTGCTGACATAGCCAGTGCCGGATAATACACCAAGTATGGCACGGATAACTGTGGTTTTGCCGGAGCCGGACTCCCCAACGATGGTGAGCACCTGTCCCTTGTCCAGATCCAGGCTCACGTCCTTGACAATAGGCTCCACAGCATCTGTATATGATATATCAAGGTTCTTTACTTCTAATAACAA
>CAVFWX010000109.1:0-3456 GCA_963626225.1 Anaerotignum sp. | reverse complement strand
TCAAAAGCCACAGCCCCTTCATTCTTATTTAGCTGGCTTGATCAGATTGGTAATCCAATAGTAGTCAGATGGGAACATATGCACACCAGCTAATGCCTTGTTGCTGATGATATTGGTCTGAGGGTAGCCCAAGAAGAGAGCTGCACCATCGTTCATAATCAGCTGCTGAGCCTGGATAATCAGCTCACGGCGCTTGTCCTTGTCGAACTCTACAGCCAGCTGGTCAAATACCTGATCCAGCTCTGGGTTGCTGTAACCGGAACCATTCTGAGGGTTGGAGCCGTTTACATTGGTTTTCCAGTACCAGCTGAGGAAAATCTCAGGATCGCCGGTATTGGCAGTGGTGATATTGGAAATCAGCAGGTCATACTCGCCCTTGATGCCCATCTGGTCAATCAGGTTGTAGTCAACGTTCTTGATATTTACATCAATACCGATCTTCTTCATGTCGGACTGTACAGCCTCGGCATAGAGAGGCAGCTCCGCACGGCTGTTGTAAACTACAAAATCAACCTTCAGCTTCTGGCCGTCCTTTTCACGGATGCCGTCCCCGTCAGTGTCCTTCCAGCCTGCCTCATCCAGCAGCTTCTTGGCGTTCTCTGGATTGTAGGCATTTGGATCCTTCAGCTGGTCAAAGCCATAGTCCATGGACGGAGGTACAGGGGCACTGCCTGGGATAAAGGTACCCTTCAACAATACATTGTTGTAGGTATCACGGTCGCAGCCCTGAATAAAGGCAGCACGAACCTTTGGATCTCCCAGGATGCCCTTCTGGTTGATACGGGCCAGTACAACACGGAGGGAAGAAATCTCGTCAATATCGTACTTGTCGTTGTTCTTAAACAAGTCAATATCGCCAGCAGCAATATTAACAGCCATATCCACCTCACCAGACTGGAGAGCCATGGCACGGGTATTAGGATCATCAATGGAAGGAATCTCTACGGTTTCAAAAGGAACCTCACCATCCCAATAATATGGGTTCTTCTTCATAACGGACTTTTCCTTTACGAAGGACTCAACCATATATGGACCGGTACAGATAGGGCCTTCCTTGGAGAAGTCACGCCCCTCGGCCTCAGCCTTGGTATCAACAATGATGAACAGTGGGTCAGCCAGGTAGCCAGGCATGTTTGGCAGTGGCTTGTTGGTCTTGATAATGAGGTTGTTGCCCTCGGCAGTCATGCTCTCGTACTCAAAGAAAGTAGCTGCACGGTTGTTCTTGGCAAAGGCTCTCTCAATGGAGTTCTTTACATCCTCAGCAGTGAGCTCACGGCCATTGGAGAACTTTACGCCATCACGGATTTTAAAAGTCCAGGTAAGATGATCGTCGCTGATGCTCCAGCTTTCAGCCAGCCAAGGCTGTACATTCATCTTCTCGTCAAACTTGGTAAGGCACTCACCCAGGCCATAACGCATAACAACCCAGCCGAAGTAGTTCTGGGTAGGTTCCAGGGTATCCGCAAAGTTGGTAACACCAACCTTCAGCACACCCTTGTCCACATTAGCAGAGGAATTGTCACCGCCGCAGCCAGCGATAATACCGGCAGCCAATACGCCGCAAAGTCCAAAGGCGATGGACTTCATCAGCTTCTTAAAACGAAATTTACTCATATACTATCTCCCATCTAAAAAATAATTTATCCTTCCTGCAGAAAATACAGGCAAAACACGAATTTAAGACTGCCGTGGATCCAGCACATCTCTCAGAGCATCACCCCAGAGATTGAAGATTGATACTACGATAAAGATGGCAAGGCCCGGATATACCATCATCAATGGCGATGTCTGGATATACTGCCTGCCCTCGTTCAGCATGAGGCCCCACTCCGGGGTAGGAGGCTGGGCACCAAAGCCCAGGAAGGACAGTCCCGCAATCTCCATCATCATGGTACCAATATCCATGGCACCGGTAATAACCACCATTGGCAGTACATTTGGCACAATATGCCGCCACAATATCATAGCTGGACGGGTGCCATTTACCTGGGCTGCTACAATGAAATCATTGCTTCTAATTTTTATAACCAGACTCCGCACCAGACGGGCGTATTTTGCCCAGCTAACAGCCACCAGAGCAAGGATGGTATTTACAATGCTGCCTCCCATGATACCGGCAATGGCAATGGCCAGAACCACGCCAGGGAAAGAAAGCATCATATCAGCAAAACGCATCAGCACCATCTCCACCTTGCCACCGAAGTAGCCGGAAACAATGCCTACAGTAGCTCCCACCCCAGCTGTCAAAAACACCAGACAGATGGTCATAAACAGTGATGTGGATGTACCATAGATGAGGCGGGAGAACATATCCCGGCCCAGCTTGTCCGTTCCTAACCAATGCTCAGAGGATGGTGGCATAAACACGCTTTTCATATCCCCGCTATATGGATCCTGAGGTGCCAGCATAGGTGCAGCCAGGGCTACGAAAATAACCAGCAGCACCAGCACAGTGTACAGGGCAAAGAGCTTGTGGGTCTTGATGAATTCCATCATGCCTGTGCCTCCTTTCTCAGCTTCGGATCAAGGAAGGTGTAGGAAACATCCACTAGGAAGTTTATCAGCATGTAAACAATGGAAATCCACAGTACAAAGCCCTCAATCAGCGGATAGTCACGCATGGTAATGGCCCTGACAGCCATATTGCCGATGCCCGGCCAGGAGAATACCATCTCAATAACCGCAACGCCCCCCAGCAGCCAGCCAATGGACATGCCCAGCAGAGTAATCAACGGCAAAATGGCATTTGGCAAAATATGCTTCCAGAGGATAACGCTTTCGCTAAGGCCTCTGGCTCTGGCACCGATTACATAGTCCTGATGCAGCTCCTCCAATATAACGGTACGCACCTGGCGGGTGTATTTTGCCGACTGGTAAATGGCAAGGGTAATAGCCGGCAGCACAATGCCCTTGGCATTGATTTCTGCACTGGCTATTGGGAACAGTCCCAGCTTCAGGCCAAAGATAAATAACAGGATAAGGCCCACCCAGAAGCTTGGCATGGATACTCCCACAAAGGAGAAAAACCTCACTATATAGTCTATTGGCTTGTTTTGGTGCACCGCAGAGAATATGCCCAGCGGTATGGATATTAGCAGGATAAACACAATGGTTACTGCCGCCAGCAGCAGGGTTCCTGCAAAGCCCTCAGCCAGCTTCTCTGTAACAGGCTTTTTGGCAGAATAGGACATGCCCATATCCCCATGTAGGGCATTTACCGCCCAGTTGCCATACTGGACCAAAAATGGCTGATCTAGTCCCAGCTCATGACGGGTCTGGTCAATGGTTTCCTGGGATACAATGGTGTCACCGGCTTCCAGCAACATCAGTGCCGGGTCACCAGGGGCCAGATAGGTCAGGCTGAAGGTGAGGAAGCTCACTCCCACCACTGTAATCAGCATCTGCATAAGCCTAGGCAAAAATTTCTTCAACTTATCTCCTCCCATATAATACATA
>CAVFWX010000108.1:0-6597 GCA_963626225.1 Anaerotignum sp. | reverse complement strand
TAAGAACCTTCGGGGGATTTGCTATATGGGATTATATGGAATTATGGGATGTCAAAGTTAGGAATTACTCCTTTACAGGCTTCTTCAGGAGGCCCAGGAGAATAGCACCAGCTACGGAGCCAATAGCGATAGCAGCCAGGTACATCAGCGGATTGCCGATGGTTGGTACTACGAAGATACCGCCATGTGGAGCACGGAGGGTGCAATCAAAGGCCATGGACAGGGCACCGGCAATAGCGGAACCAGCAACCATGGAAGGAATTACGCGGATTGGGTCAGCTGCTGCAAATGGGATAGCACCCTCAGAGATGAAGGAAAGACCCATGATAAAGGTGGTAATGCCGGACTTGCGCTCACTCTCAGTGAAGCGGTTGCGGAAGAGCAGGGTGCAGATGGCGATGGCGATTGGTGGAACCATGCCACCAGCCATAACAGCTGCCATTACGCCGAACTCGCCGCCAGCCAGCAGGCCGGTACCGGTTACATAGGCTGCCTTGTTTACAGGGCCACCCATATCAACAGACATCATGCCGCCCATAATCAGGCCAACCATTACACGGGAGCTGGTGTCCATATTGGACAGGGTATCCAGGAGCCACTGGTTGATACCGGATACAGGAGGAGTGATGATGAACTGCATAATCAAGCCCATGAGGAAGATACCGATTACTGGATAGAGAAGGATTGGCTTGGTACCCTCAAGGGACTCAGGCAGGAAGGAGAAGAACTTGCGGAGGCCAACTACGATGTAGCCACCAGCAAAGCCTGCCAGTAGTGCACCCAGGAAGCCGGAGCCACCGGAGGCAGCCATGGCACCGCCTACAAAGCCTACAGCCAGGCCAGGACGATCTGCAATACTCATGGCAATAAAGCCGGAGAGTACTGGCAACATGAAGCCGAAGGAAGCACCGCCTACGTCCTTGAAGAACTTGGCAAGTGGAGTATTGGAACCGAAGTTGCCAGGGTTGGCAGGATCATATACGTCAAAGAGGAAGGCCAGGGCAATCAGGATACCGCCGCCGATAACGAATGGCAGCATGTGAGAAACACCGTTCATCAGATGCTTGTAGATCTGACGTCCCAGGCTCTCGTTTTCACCCTCGTCAGTGGTAGCTGCAGCAGCACCGCTGTGATGATAGATAGGAGCCTGACCGCTGAGGGCCTTGTCCAAAAGCTCATCAGCCTTGTTGATGCCGTTGGCAACCTTGGTCTTGATAACAGGCTTGCCATCAAAGCGAGCCATTTCTACATTCTTGTCAGCGGCAATGATGATGCACTCTGCTTCCTGGATTTCCTGGGAAGTGAGAACGTTCTTGGCACCGCCGGAGCCGTTGGTCTCAACCTTGATCCAGATGCCGCGCTTCTGGGCATGCTGCTCCAAGGACTCGGCCGCCATAAAGGTATGGGCAATGCCGGTAGGGCAGGCAGTAACAGCCAGAATCTTGCGGGACTCGTCAATGGCAACGGTCTCAGCAGACTCGTTGATGAACTCGCCCTTTTCCTTGGTGTCGATAAGGGTGAGGAAATCCTCTACGGTCTTGGCCTCTACCAAGGCATTGGCAAAGTCTGGATCCATCAGCATGGTAGCCAGCTTGCTCAACAGCTCCAAATGAGCATCGTTGGAATTGGCAGGGGCGGCAATGAGGAAGAACAGCCTGGATGGCAGTCCGTCCATGGAATCAAAATCCATACCTGCTGGAACAGTTACAGCGGCCAGGCCGGCAGCCTTTACGCCAGCACTCTTGGCATGTGGAGTGGCAATGCCGTCTCCCAATCCGGTGGTGCCGGAGGCCTCACGAGCCAGAACATCCTGGAGGTACTGCTCCTTGTTGGATACTTTGCCTGATTTATCCATGAGATCAACCAGATGGCTGATAATGGCAGGCTTGGTGGTAGGGGAAACATTCAGCTGAATGCTTTCCTTGCTAAGCAAATCCCTGATACGCATAATTTTCTTCCCTTCTCAGAGCCAGATTTTTTGGCCCTGCATACAAAATTTTCCCTCTTCTTATCTAATGGTCTTTAGCAGGGCATCTGCTTCTGCCCTGGTAGCCAGGTTCTCAGAAAAAGCGGAGGCGGAACCTGTTGCTACGCCCATGTAGAAGGCATCCTCCAAAGAGCCTGTCTCCTTGTAGCCACAGATAAAGCCTGCTACCATGGAGTCGCCGGCACCTACGGAATTTACCAAGGTTCCCTTAGGTGCAGCACTCTGATATACTGTACCATCCTCGGTAAGAAGCATAGCACCATCTCCGGCCATGGAAATCAGTACGTTGCGGGCACCCATTTCCTGCAGCTTCTTGGCGTGCTCAATGATTTCTTCACGGGTCTTGAGAACAACATTGAACATTTCCCCCAGCTCATGGTTGTTTGGCTTTATAAGGAATGGCTTGTAAGGCAGTACCTTCAGCAAAAGCTGCTTGGTGGCATCTACTACAATGTTGATGCCCTTGCCTTCAAGACGGCTCATAATACGCTGGTAAATATCATCTGGCAGGGTATTTGGAATGCTACCTGCCAATACCAGGGTGTCACCTGCCTGGAGCTTGTCCAGCTTGGCAAAAAGCTCTGCCTGTGCCTCGGCGGTGATATTTGGTCCCTGGCCGTTGATTTCGGTTTCAGTTTCGGCCTTGACCTTTACATTGATGCGGGAGAAGCCCTCTGGCAGCTGTACAAAATCGCTCTGGCATCCGAAGCCCTCCAGCTGACGAATGATTTCCTTGCCGGTAAAGCCAGCCAGGAAGCCAAGAGCAGTGCTGTCATGGCCCAGGTTCTTCAGGACGATGGAAACATTGATGCCCTTGCCGCCCCCTAATACCTGCTCATATTTGACACGATTGATTTCTCCGGCGGTGAAGCTGTCAAGACGAACGATGTAGTCCAGGGCCGGATTGAAGGTTACTGTGTAAATCATTTTCTTTCACCTGCTTCTATAACATTGGTTATCTTGCTATATTTTTTGTCCGGCAGAAAGTCCGTTACAATGGAGGCATCCTGAAGTTTAGCGAAGGTGACAGGAAATACCTTCTTGAATTTGGAGCTGTCTGCCAGAACAAAACATCTCTGACAATGACGGACGGCTTCGGTCTTTACGTTGCCCTCGCTGAAATCCGGTGTGGAAAATCCAGCAGTAGAGCTCATGCCGTTGGTACCGAAGAAGCCTTTGGTAAAGTTGTAGGAGTAGAGGCTGCGGATGGCTTCAGTACCGATAACCGCCTGGGTATTGGCCTTGAGCCTGCCACCTGGCAGATACACCCTGAAGCCCAGGGCAGCCAGCTTGGCGGCATGCTGTATGCCGTTGGTGACAAATGCCACCTGGCCTACATTTGACCTGTCCAGGAAATCCAGCATCTTGAAGGTGGTGGTGCCTGCATCCAGATAAACAAAATCCTCTGGCTCAATGAGGCCTGCTGCATAGCGGGCGATAATGAACTTTTCCTCGCTGTGCTGATCCTGCTTGGTGAGAACGTCATCCTCCCGAGTTAGGTAGCTGTTGGTAGCCTTGATGGTAGCACCGCCGTGAACCTTGCAGAGCCTGCCCATCCTGTCCAGGGATATGAGATCCCGTCGGATGGTGGATTCTGAAACGTGAAGATCCTCAGCCAGCTGGCTGACAGTGGCAGTCTTGTGTCGGTCCAATGTCTGCAAAATGGCTTCAAAGCGTTCTTCTGTTAGCACTTGCATCCCTCTCCTTTCATTGATAATATAATACCATTATTTTTACGCAAAAGCAAGCATTTTTCTTCAAATACAGTCAGAAAAAATCATAAAATATCATATTTTTACATCTGTGCAATATTACTTGCATGAGTAATGGTTAAATGCTAAACTGAAGTGTGATACTTGTTGGAAGTGTGTCTTTATTAGGAGGATATATTACTTAATGGAAAAGTTGATTATAAATGGCGGCAAGCAG
The DNA here is from genome assembly GCA_963626225.1 of Anaerotignum sp. Taxonomy (GTDB): domain Bacteria; phylum Bacillota; class Negativicutes; order Selenomonadales; family Selenomonadaceae; genus Anaerovibrio. The sequence continues at coordinate 2,681 of CAVFWX010000108.1, read as the reverse complement.
CTGCGTGGCCGGGTTAAGATAAGTGGAGCAAAGAATGCGGTGCTGCCTATTATTGCAGCAACCCTGCTGGGACAGGATTCCCCAAGCAAGCTGGACGAGGTGCCGGCCCTGGATGATGTGCATACCCTTAGTGCTGTGCTGGAGCAGCTGGGAGTGAAGATCGAATTTGATGCTGACAAGAACACCCTGCTGGTGGATAGCTCTGAGATTGGCAGCTGTGAGGCTCCTTATGAGCTGGTGCGGAAAATGCGGGCTTCCTTCCTTATTATTGGCCCTTTGCTGGCTCGCTGCGGCAGAGCCAAGATTTCCCTGCCTGGTGGCTGTGCCATCGGTACCCGCCCTATTGACCTGCATCTGAAGGGCTTTGAGGCTTTGGGAGCCAAGATTGATATTGGCCATGGCTATATTGAGGCCACTGCACCAGAGGGCTTGAAGGGAGCACGGATCTATCTGGATTTCCCTAGCGTAGGTGCTACGGAGAATATTATGATGGCTGCTTCCATGGCTGAGGGCACTACCGTCATTGAGAATCCTGCCCAGGAGCCGGAGATTATTGACCTGGCAAATTATTTGAATGTTATGGGTGCCAAGGTTCGGGGAGCTGGTACCAATGTAATCAAGATTGAGGGTGTCAGCCGTCTGACTGGCAGGAACTATACCATCATTCCTGACCGTATCGAGGCAGGTACATATATGGTGGCAGCTGCCATGACCCAGGGTGATGTATATATTGAAAATGCCATTAGCGAGCATTTGAAGCCTGTTATTGCCAAGCTGAAGGAAGCTGGTGTGGAAATCGAGGAAAATATTGACGGCATCCGTGTGAAGTGCGACCGCCGTACCAAGGCTGTTGATATCAAAACCCTTCCATATCCTGGCTTCCCAACAGATATGCAGGCTCAGTTTATGGCCATGCTGGCTGTATCTGAAGGCCTAGGAAGGGTAACGGAAACTGTTTTTGAAAACCGTTTCATGCACGTAGATGAATTGAAGCGGATGGGGGCAAATATCCGTATAGATGGCAGAACTTCCCTGATAGAAGGTGTGGCAAAGCTCAATGGGTGTTCTGTAAAGGCTACAGATTTGAGAGCCGGAGCCGCTATGGTGCTGGCAGGATTGGTGGCCGAAGGGGAAACCCAGATAGGCTATATCCATCATATTGACCGAGGCTATGATAATCTGGTCTCCAAGCTGGTAATGCTGGGAGCAGATATCCGCCGGGTAGACGAGTAAGGCAGAAGGGAGCAGGCTATGACAACTGTAAAGAAGGATTTGCTGGGCATAGGCATTGTGGCCTTCCTGCTGTTTATGCTGGGAAACTGGGCCATTGCCATTACTGACCCGGTGGAGTCCAATTATACGGAGACGGCGGTAGAAATGCTCCGCTCCGGGGATTATGTTTCTCCTCGTATCTATGGTACCTACTGGTATGACAAGCCCGCCTTTTTCTACTGGGAGCTGATAGCGGCCTATAAGCTATTTGGCATAAGTGAATTTTCCTCTAGGTTTTTCCCGGGAGTCTTTGGCGTCATTGGCCTGTGGATGACCTATGGCCTGGGACGGAAGCTTTATGACCGTAAGACTGGCCTGATGGCGGCTGGTATTTTGGGTACCTGCTTTGAGTATTGGCTCCTGTCCAAGACGGTTATTACGGATTTGACACTATTTGTGTTCTTTAACGCCGTGCTGATTTTCTTCTTCTGGGGCTATAAGACCGGCAAGCGTAATTACTATTATCTCTGCTATCTTTTTGCAGGCTTGGCTACCTTGGACAAGGGACCTATCGGTCTTTTGCTGCCGGGATTTGTACTGACAGTGTTCCTGTGTATCCGCCGAGACTTCAAGGAATTTATCCATCTGCGGCTGCCTAGTGGCTTGGTACTATATGCTATTGTGGCTGGTAGCTGGTACTATATGATGTACACCATCCATGGCATGGATTTTATCAATAACTTCCTGGGAGTCCACAATTTCCTGCGGGCTACTCAGTCTGAGCATCCACGGTGGGATGTATGGTGGTACTATACCATGATTTTCTTTGCCGGGTGCTTGCCATGGTGCTGGACCTTGCCTGCCAAGCTGTGGAAATGCTTCAAGGCAAAGGCTTTGCCTCAGTTGGATATGACCAGCGGCTTTTTGCTGACCTGGGCATTGGTAGTAAATATTTTCTATCAGTGCATGGCCACTAAATATACTACTTATACCCTGCCAGCTCTTATGCCTATCGCCATCCTTATAGCCAGATATCTCTATAACAGGGAGACTCTGGTAAAGAGGACTGTGGCCGGTGCTGTTGTGGTATATGGAATTTTGACCTTTGCCCTGGCTGTGCCATATTGCTCTGACGAAGGGTATTCTGGCAAGAATATCGCTGCCACCTATAAAGACATTGTGACAGATGATGACCTGGTGGTAAGCTATGGGGATTACAAGACATCTATTGTATTTTATGGCAACAAGCTAGTTTACCGTTTGGAAAAGGCAGAGGAAATTCCGGATATGCTGCCAGATGGCAAAAGCTGGAATGCCAAGAATGTAATGCCTTTTATTTCCTTTGAGGAACTGCCAAAGGATAAGAACGTGTACCTGATTCTCAACAACCGCAGATTTGATAGCTTTGAGAGGGATTTTAATACTGCGGAGTGGAAGCAGATTGGGGAGTTTAAGGCGGCCCGAGTTTA
>CAVFWX010000107.1:0-6669 GCA_963626225.1 Anaerotignum sp. | reverse complement strand
TCCCGGGGCAAATCCGTGATTATCTTTGAAAAATCCTATCTGGGAGGCACCTGTCTCAACAGGGGCTGCATTCCTACCAAATCCCTGCTGCATTCTGCTGAGTTGCTGGGGGAAATCCAGGGAGCAGAGGCTTTTGGCATCCATGTAACAGAGGCAAAGGCTGACGAGGCTGCCATGCATCAGCGGAAAAATGAGGTGGTAGCCACTCTGCGGCAGGCTATTGCCAAGCTGCTAAAGGGTGCCAAGGTTCAGGTTGTTGAGGGGGAGGCTCATATTGAGGCTCCTCATGTGGTGTCCTGCAATGGTGAGACCTACGAGGCGGAGAGCATCGTGGTGGCTACTGGCTCTGAGCCGGCTATCCCTCCGATTGTCGGCAGTGATTTGCCGGGAGTTTATACCAGCAATGATATTTTGGAGGCAGAGGGCAGGCATTTTGACTCTTTGGTGATTGTAGGCGGTGGCGTTATTGGCGTTGAGTGTGCCACCATTTATTTGAACCTGGGCTGCAAGGTGACCATTCTGGAAATGGCGGATCACATTTTGCCACCGATGGAAAAGGAAATTGCCCAGCGGCTGACCATGAAGCTGAAGAAGCTAGGTGCTGTGGTGGAAACCTCCGCCAAGGTAGCAGGCATCAGCGGTGAGCCAGGAGCCATGACGGTTTCTTATCTGGATAAAAAGGGCAATGAAAAATCTGTGGAGGCTCAGGGAGTGCTCATAGCTGCCGGGCGGAAGGCTGCATTGGCAGGACTTTTTGGCAAAGGTTTGGAGCCTGAGCTAAAGCGTGGTGCATTGGTGGCAGATGCTGAGGGCCGAACAGGGATTGACGGCGTATATGTTATAGGGGATGCCCGGGCGGACAATATCCAGCTGGCCCATGTGGCCTCAGCCCAGGGTGAAAATATTGTAGACACCATTTGCGGCAGTGCTCCTGCCATAGATATGGCGGTGGTGCCAAGCTGCGTATATACCAGCCCGGAGCTGGCCTCTGTGGGCATTAGCCAGGATCAGGCCAAGGCTCAGGGATTGGCGGTGCAGGTACACAAGCTGCCAACAGGCAGCAACGGCAAGAGTTTGATTTCCGGCAGCGACAGCGGCTTTGTGAAGCTGGTGCTGGCCCAGGACAATACCGTGCTAGGTGCCCAGCTGGTTTGCGACAGGGCTACGGATATTGTAGGAGAGCTGGCACTGGCGGTAAAGCTGGGGCTGAAGGTAGAGGATATTGCTGCCACCATTCATCCACATCCAACCTTTGTGGAGATGGTAGGCCAGGCAGCCAAGATGTAAACGGATTTTATATGGATTTGGGAGGCAAGATTATGAGCTTGATGGATACACTTTTGAGCACTGACCCTGAGGTATGTGGGGCTATTGACAAGGAACTGGGCAGACAGCGGAGCAAGCTGGAGCTTATCGCATCTGAGAACATCGTCAGCAAGGCGGTAATGGAGGCCCAGGGCAGCGTACTGACCAACAAATATGCCGAGGGCTATCCTGGCAAGCGTTACTACGGTGGCTGCGAGCATGTGGACGTAGTGGAGCAGCTGGCCATTGACCGTGCCAAGGAGCTCTTCGGGGCTGCATATGCCAATGTACAGCCACATTCCGGAGCCCAGGCCAATATGGCTGTTTTCTTTGCCCTGCTGACCCCTGGAGATACTGTTATGGGCATGAATTTGACTGACGGGGGTCATCTGACCCATGGTTCTCCGGTGAATATGTCCGGCAAGTATTTCAAGATCGTGCCTTATGGGGTTAGTGCTGAGACTGAGATGCTGGACTATGATGAGATTCAGCGGATCGCTGAGGAGTGCAAGCCAAAGCTTATCGTTGCCGGTGCGTCTGCCTATGCCCGCATTATTGATTTTGAGCGTATGGCAGAGATTGCCCATTCCGTAGGTGCTTATCTCATGGTGGATATGGCTCATATCGCTGGCTTGGTGGCTGCCGGCCTGCATCCAAGCCCTGTGCCTTATGCTGATGTGGTAACTACCACCACTCACAAGACCCTTCGTGGCCCTCGTGGTGGCATGATCCTCTGCAAGGACGAGGAGTTTGGCAAGCAGTTCAACAAGGCTATTTTCCCTGGCATTCAGGGGGGGCCTCTCATGCATGTGATTGCGGCCAAGGCTGTTGCTCTGAAGGAAGCTTTGTCTCCTGAGTTCAAGGAATATGCCCAGCAGGTGGTAAAAAATGCCAAGGTGCTGGCTGATACCCTGCAGGCTGATGGGTTCCGCATCGTTTCCGGCGGTACTGACAACCATCTTATGCTGGTGGATCTGACCAGCAAGAAGATTACCGGCAAGCTGGCCCAGAATCTGCTGGACGAGGTAGGCATCACTGCCAACAAGAATACCATTCCATTTGAGAAGCTGAGTCCGTTTACCACCAGCGGTATCCGTCTGGGCTCTCCGGCTCTGACCACCCGTGGCTTCAAGGAAGAGGACATGGCTGAGGTGGCCAATATCATCGCCCTGGTGCTCAGCAATCCGGAGGACGAGGAGGCAAGAACCCAGGCTCGCAGCAGAGTAGAGGCATTGTGTGCGAAATACCCGCTGTATGAATAATGAAATAGAATAAGAGCGTGCCCCTTCTTGAGAAATCGAGGAGGGGTTTCTTATGGAGGTTTATAGGCAAGGGCACTGCCATGCCTATAAAGCTTATTTAAAAGAACCTTATATATTGCACGTAAAAGCAGCCTCCCGGAGATGAGGGAAGCTGCTTTTGCTAAAGGAGATATATTTTTGTTTGATAGCATGAGCAATTGGAGCATCGCTTTTCCAGAAGCTAGGGGACTCCCGGAAGCTATCATGTATGATGATGTCCGACAGGCATGGATGCAGCTGTGATACATCAATACCCTTCTGTGCCGAACCAACATCCACAGAGAAAAAAGGGGTATAAAAAGGGGTGGACACAACAGGAGAAACAAAAAATGCCTGAGCATGATAACGCACACATCATGCCCAGACAACGTAGTCTGTATCTATATCCTGTTGACGTTTAAAGAATACCACTATTAAGCCTTGCTGTCAATAATTTGTTGCATGTATACTGTATTTCAAGCAGGATTTTTGACAGCATGCGTAGAACATAATTATTAGGCTAGAAAGGTCGGAGGAGGATGGTCATGAAATTAGAAAATGAAGCTCTTAGAGTAGAAATTTCAGAGCATGGTGTAGAGTTGACCAGTGTTTCAACAAAAGGACTGGAGAAGAGGTCCTTTAGGAGGCGGAATACATGAATAATAGTATGAAGCAGCTGCAAAGGGGCTGGGAAACAGCCTTTGTGGATAAATCTATCTATTCAGATGAGCGTTATCGCCCTAGATTTGTCCTGAATGATAGCAAGCAGGGGCGGAAGGTGCTCACAGCTATTGAAGGTGAGCTAGGCAGCTGTGATAGCTTTTGTTTTAGTGTAGCCTTTGTGACTATGACGGGAATTACGCCTTTGTTGCAGACACTCAAGGAGCTAGAGGAAAATAACATTCCAGGCAGGATTATTACCACAGATTATCTGGGCTTTAGTGAGCCTAAAGCATTGAAGGTATTGAATAGCTTCAGCAATATTGAGCTGAGGTTTTACTGTGCGGAGGAAAGAGGCTTTCACACCAAGGGATACATTTTCAAACAAGGTCAGGAACATCGGATAATCTTAGGCTCTGCCAATCTTACGGGCGATGCCCTGACTAAGAATGAGGAATGGAATACTAGGCTGGTTTCCATGGAGCAGGGAGAGTATGTCGATAATATTGTCACTAGATTTGAGCAGCTGTGGCAGGATGAGCATACCAAAAGCTACGCAGAAATTGCAGCGGCTTATGAGACTTATTATGAAAGCAAAAGGCAGCTACGGCAGGAAAATGATTTCGTAACCATCCAGGAAAGTACAGGAAGTTATATAACCAAGCTGCAGCCAAACCTTATGCAGCAGCAATTTGTGGAAAATCTCATTAGCCTGCGGGACCATGGAGCGAAGAGGGCCTTGCTGATTTCTGCCACAGGCACAGGCAAGACCTATGCAGCAGCCTTTGGAGTAAGGACGTTTCAGCCCAAGAGGATGCTGTTTCTAATTCATCGGGAACAGATTGCCAAGCAGGCCATGAAAAGCTTTGTCCGGGTGCTGGGAGCAAGAAGTGCCTCGGAAATGGGGCTGCTATCTGGTACAACCAAGGATAGCTGGGATAAGAAATATATTTTTGCCACTATTCAGACCGTGAGCAAAACTGAGAGTCTTATGCATTATGCCCGCAATGCCTTTGATTTCATCATAGTTGACGAGGCTCATCATGGTGGTGCCTGCAGCTATCAGAAAATCATAGATTATTTTTCTCCTAAGATGCTTTTGGGGATGACTGCCAGCCCAGACCGTACAGATGGCTTCGATATTTATGGGTTGTTTGACCACAATATTGCCTATGAGATACGGTTACAGCAGGCCTTGGAGGAGGATTTTCTCTGCCCATTTCATTATTTTGGCATAACAGATGCCTATCTGGATGATGAGGCATTAGAGAAGGACAATCTGGATAAGGCGATTACAGCCCTGACAGATGATGCCAGGGTGGATTTCGTATTGGAGAAAATACAATATTATGGATATTCCGGCAGCCGTGTAAAGGGAGTTATTTTCTGCAGCAGGAACAAGGAAGCAGACCTTCTCTCTCAACTGATTAATCAGCGAATCAATCCGGATACCAACCGTTGCTATCGCACCATTAGCATTGCTGGCAAAAATACCTCCCAGGAACGAGAGCAGGCTATTGAACGGCTGGTAAATGACAGCTTGCCAGAGGAAGAAAAGTTGGATTATATTATTTCGGTAGATATTTTCAATGAGGGTGTGGACATACCTGAAATCAATCAGGTAATTATGCTAAGGCCAACCCAAAGTCCGGTGGTATTTATTCAGCAGCTAGGCCGTGGCCTGAGAAAATATCAAAATAAGGAATATGTGGTGATTCTGGATTTTATCGGTAACTATGTGGACAAGAATTTCATGATTCCTATAGCCTTGTCTGGGGATCGCAGCTACAATAAGGATAATATACGTCGTTGCCTTATAGAGGGAAATCGCGTTATACCTGGGGAATCTACCATTCATTTTGACAAAATAGCCAAGCAGAGGATTTTTCAGTCCATTGATAACAGCAATTTAGGAGATATCCGGCTGATTCGGGAAAACTATGAAAAGCTACGGAACAAGCTGGGAAGGATTCCTAGGCTAATGGAATTTGATGCCTATGGAGAAATGGATGTAAGCTGTATTTTTAGGCATGGCAGGTTGGGATCCTATTATAAATTCCTGTCCAGATATGAAAAGGAATACCAGGTCAAGCTAAATGGGTTGGAAGAAAAAATGCTGAACTATATATCCAGTAAATTTGGAGAGGGCAAAAGACCTCATGAGCTAGTACTGTTGAAGCTGATGCTGGCAGGTAAGGAAAGACTGCTTAGGGAGTTGCAGCAGGTACTAAGGCAAGAATATGGCATAGAGTTTAGGCGCAATACTAGAAAAAATATCGTTAACCTTATGACAGGCTCCTTTGCTACAGGTTCCGCAAAAAATACTTTTGCTGACTGTATTTTTATAGAGACAGAGGGAGAGGATTATAAAATCTCTGATGTATTTGCCAAATGCCTGGAAAATAAGGATTTTCGGAATATGGTTCAGGAGGTGACGGATTTTGGCTTATACCGCTATGCTATAAACTATCAGTCTACCTATGGTGATAAAGCTTTTAGACTATATCAAAAATACGATTATGAGGATGTATGTCGTTTGCTGGAGTGGTCCCAGAATGTGGTGCCCTTGAATATTGGCGGGTATAAGTATGACCAGGAATCTTATACCTATCCTGTATTCATCAATTATGACAAGGCAGAGGGTATTAGTGAATCCATTGCCTATCACGACCGGTTTGAAAATAATGGTCAGTTGATTGCTATTTCCAAGGGCAAGCGTACTACAGAATCTGAGGATGTACGAAGGTTTATGAATGCAGCTAGGGAGAATCTGCCAGTGGATCTCTTTGTGCGCAAAAACAAGAATGATAAAAATGAAGCTAAGAATTTTTATTATCTAGGCAGGATGTATGCCCAGGGGTGTAAAAATATTACCATGAAGTCAGGCGAGTCGGCGGCAGAGATTTTCTGGAATCTGGAGGTTCCGGTACGTGAGGATATTTACGACTATATTACAAGCGAGGTTATGTAAGTGAAGAGGATAGAGGTTGTAGCTGGTATTATTAGGGACGGCGGGAGAATTTTTGCCACCCAGAGAGGTTATGGTGAGTTCAAGGATGGCTGGGAGTTCCCCGGGGGCAAAATTGAAGCTGGGGAATCCCATGAGGAGGCACTGAAGCGGGAACTTTTCGAGGAGCTGGACATGGAGGTAGCTGTAGGAGATTTGGTGGAAATAGTAGAATACGATTATCCACAGTTTCATCTCACCATGTATTGCTATTTTTGCCAGCTGCTGAATCCTGATTATGAGTTGAAGGAGCATGAGGCTGCCAAGTGGCTGACCAAGGACAGTCTTGACAGCGTAGACTGGTTGCCAGCTGATTTGTCTGTCATTGAGAAGTTAAAGACATTATTGTAAAAATGTAAAATACTACTAGCATAAAAATATTGAAAAGTCAAATGTTTTATGCTAGTATGATGAAAG
>CAVFWX010000106.1:0-6757 GCA_963626225.1 Anaerotignum sp. | reverse complement strand
GGCGAAAGCCGTATCAGGAGAGTTAAGCGTTGTATGAAAATAACTGAATTATCAGCAGATATATTGATCATAGGCGGGGGAGCCGCAGGCTGCTTTGCCGCCATCACACTGGCAAAGGAATATCCGGAGCTGAAAGTTCTCCTTGCAGACAAGGCCGCCATCGAGCGCAGCGGCTGTCTGGCCGCCGGGGTAAATGCTCTAAACGCCTATATTACCCCGGGCCATGTGCCCCAGGACTATGTGGACTATGCCAGCCAGGATGCTGAAGGCATTGTGCGGGAGGATTTACTTTTGTCCATGTCTGAGGGCCTAAATGAAGTTGTGGCAGAGCTAGAAGAGCTGGGCCTGGTTATCCTCAAAGACAAGGAGGGTAACTATGTGTCCAGGGGCTGGCGAAACCTAAAAATCAACGGAGAGAACATAAAGCCCCTGCTGGCAGCTGCCGTCCACAAATGCCCAAATGTAAAGCTATTGGAGCATCTAAATATGGTGGATTATCTCCAGAGTGGTATAGACAATACTGTAACTGGTGCCTGGGGCATTGCCGTAAACACTGATGAGCTGTATATCCTCAATGCCAAAGCCACCATCTGCACAACCGGCGGAGCGGCAGGCCTATACCGTCCCAACCATCCAGGGGTGAGCCGCCACAAGATGTGGTACAGCCCCTTCAACACCGGTGCCGGCTATGCCATGGGCCTAAGAGCTGGAGCAGAGATGACCACCTTTGAGATGCGTTTTATCGCCCTTAGGTGCAAGGACACCATCGCCCCAACAGGCACCCTGGCTCAGGGCATCGGGGCACAGCAGCTAAACTCCCAGGGGGAGCATTATCAGCACAAATACGGCAATACCACTGCAGAGCGGCTTTATGCCGTAGTCAGCGAAAATCTAGCCGGGCGGGGCCCCTGCTATCTAGAAACCAAGGGCATCAGCCCTGAGGCCCAGGAGTCTCTGGAAAAAGCCTATCTGAACATGGCACCGGCCCAGACCATGAAATGGCGGGAAAGCGGCCTTGGCCCAAACTTGGCCAATGTAGAGGTAGAGGGCAGTGAGCCCTATGTAGTAGGTGGCCACACCGCCAGCGGCTATTGGATAGATAACGACCGCCGCACTACTTTGCCGGGACTTTTGGCGGCAGGAGATGTGGCAGGAGGCTGTCCACAAAAATATGTGACAGGCTCTTTGGTAGAGGGAAAGCTTTCCGCTAGATATGCAGCAAAGATAGCTTTTAGCACAAAGCTTCAGATAGCATCCCCAGAGGACAAGGCCCAAATCCTCACCCAGGTAGAGAGCTATCTAAGGCCAAATCAGCAGATTCCTTATACTATTGATGACCTAGAAGAAGCCATGCAGCAGATTATGGATGAATACGCAGGAGGCATCAGCACCGGCTATCGCTATACAGAGAGCCAGCTGGCTCTGGCCAGACAGCATATCCATAGGATTCAGGCTTTGAGTAGAGAGCTAACAGCCCAGGACAGCTATGAGCTAATGAAGATATTTGAGCTCAGAGAAAGGCTCCTGGTGTGCCAGGTATTGATAGAGCATCTATTAGCTAGGAAAGAAACCCGCTGGCATAGCTTTGCGGAGAATTTGGACCACCCTCAGGTGGACAGCCGCTATGAGGGCTATATCAACTCTAGGCTCATAGATGGCAAGATAGAAATAATCCAGCGTCCTTTGGTGAGAAGAGGTGAATACTATGAGCATCAGCATTGAAAAATCCAAATGCATAGGCTGCGGTAGATGTCAGGCTGTGTGTCCCGGCAATCTGCTGGTAGTTCGTGATGCCAAGGCCTATATCCGTGATGTACGGGACTGCTGGGGCTGCACTGCCTGCGTCAAGGCCTGCCCCAGGGATGCCATATACTACTATCTCACTGCCAATCTGGGCGGTGCCGGAGGACGGCTCTACGCCCATGACAGCAAGGAAAAGCTGGTATGGGATCTACAGCTGCCAACAGGCAGTCAGCAGATAACAGTACACAAGCAGCAGGCAAATGCGTATTAAATTTTTGGAGGTATACCAATGGCAAAATTATCCCATCTGGATGCCCTAGAGGCAGAGGCTATATATATTATCCGGGAGGTGGCGGCAGAGTGCGAAAAGCCTGTGATGCTTTACTCCATCGGCAAGGACAGCTCCGTTATGATGCACCTGGCCCTAAAGGCCTTTTATCCGGAGAAGCCGCCCTTTCCTTTTTTGCATATCAACACCACCTGGAAGTTCCATGAGATGATTGAGTTCCGGGATGCCCAAGCCAAAAAGCATGGTCTGGAGATGCTAGAGTACAAAAACGAAGAGGGCCTCCAGGCAGGTATCAATCCTTTCGACCACGGTGCATCCTATACGGACATTATGAAAACCCAGGCACTGAAGCAGGCATTGGCCAAATATGGCTTTACCGCAGCCTTTGGTGGCGGACGTAGAGACGAGGAAAAGTCTAGAGCCAAGGAGCGTATCTTTTCCTTCCGCAATCCAGCCCAGGCCTGGGATCCAAAGAACCAGCGGCCCGAAATGTGGAAGCTTTACAACTCCCAGATACAAAAGGGAGAAAGCATGCGGGTATTTCCTATTTCCAACTGGACAGAAAAGGACATCTGGCAGTATATCCGCCGGGAAAACATCGACATCGTGTCTTTGTACCTAGCAAAGGAGCGACCATGCATAGAGCGAGACGGCAATATCATCATGGTGGACGATGACCGTATCGTAGAAAAGCTCCACCTGCAGCCAGAGGATATAAAGACCAAGAAAATTCGCTTCCGTACCCTGGGTTGCTACCCACTGACAGGAGCGGTAGAGTCTGATGCGGATACCTTAGATGGCATTGTTCAGGAGACTTTAGGTGCTGTGGAGTCTGAAAGAACCAGCCGTGTTATTGACCACGAAGGTGCCGGCAGTATGGAGAGACGCAAGCGGGAGGGCTATTTCTGATGAATGATTTGCTAAAATTTATTACCTGTGGCAGCGTGGATGATGGCAAATCCACCCTTATTGGCCATTTGCTATATGATGCCAAGCTCATCTATGCTGACCAAGAGGAAGCTCTCATGCTAGAGTCCAAGGTAGGCAGCCGTGGTGGAGCCATCGACTACTCCTTGCTGTTAGATGGACTTTTGGCAGAGCGAGAGCAGGGCATTACCATTGATGTGGCCTATCGCTACTTTACCACCGACAACCGTAGCTTTATCTGTGCAGATACCCCGGGACATGAGGAGTATACCCGCAACATGGCCTGCGGTGCCTCCTTTGCGGATTTGGCTGTTATCCTGGTGGATGCCACCCAGGGTGTGCTGACCCAGACCCGTCGCCATGCCCGCATCTGCGGACTGATGGGCATCAGGTATTTTGTCTTTGCCATCAACAAAATGGATTTGGCTGGTTACGATGGAAAACGTTTTGCTGAAATAGAAAAACAGATTCAGGAGCTGCAGCAGGAAATCGGCCTGGAGAATGTAAAGCTCATCCCAGTATCTGCCACCGAGGGAGACAATATTACCAAGAAATCCCCCCATATGCCATGGTACACTGGTGAGCCTCTTTTGACCTACCTAGAGAATGTAGATGTTACTGAGGCAGCCCAGGAGGAACAGGGTTTTTATCTGCCTGTGCAGCGGGTATGTCGTCCAAACCATGAGTTCCGTGGGTTCCAGGGCCAGATCGAAAGCGGCTCTGTGGCTGTAGGAGATACCCTCACATCCCTTCCAAGTGGCGAAGAGGCTCAGGTGCGGAAAATCCTGGTAGGAGATAGGGATGTCCAAGAGGCCTATGTGGGCCAGCCTGTTACCATCCAGCTAAACCGTGAGGTGGATGTGTCCCGTGGCTGTGTGCTAGAAAAAGATAGTGGCCTTGCCCAGTCAGATAGCTTTACCGCAGATATCCTGTGGATGGATGATACAGAGCTCAGTGTTGGCAAGAATTTTATGGTGATGCTGGGCACCAAGAAAATCCCAGCCATCGTCACTCGTATAAACTACCGCATAGATATCAACACCGGGGAGGAGCTAGAGGCAGAGTCACTGGGCAAAAACGAGATTGCCAGCTGCGAGATAGCCCTGACAGAGCCTATTGTGCTAGGAGAATTCAGCAGGCATAGAACCCAGGGCGAGCTTATACTCATTGACCGCATCACCAATATGACTGCCGCCTGCGGTGTGGTGCGAAAGATTGGTAGTGATGGCAACAAGCCAAGGCTGGTGGCTACCGTCAGGATGCGTAGTGCTCTGAACTGGCAGCAGCCAGGAATCTTTGCCTTCCAGCCGGCAGTCGACGGTACTAGCGTGGATATGGTGCGGGAGGCAGAGTACCATCTGGTCCGTAGCGGCCGCCATAGCTATGTATATGTGCCAAAGGCAGGAGAGGACTACGAGGCAGTAGCAAAGCATCTCCTAAAGGCCGGCATCATCGTCCTGCTGGTGCTGCCAGAGGGACAGAAGCTCTCAAAGACAGAGCAGATGGCAAGCTGGGCGGATATTCGAGATGCCCAGGAAAATACCGCCGCAAACATCGTCACTACAATCCTCCAGAAAACCATGCTGGATAATGTTATGTCCGCAGGAAATTGGACTATTTGATATCAGAACTATTGGGCAAGAAAATATATATGAGCATTTTCTTTGAAGAGCCAAGATGTTATAATATACGCAGAAGCGTTTGACGAAATAAAGCATGGGGGTGAGATTATGTACAAAATGCCTTTAGGGGTGGAGAGCTTTCGGGATTTGGTAGAGGGCGGTTATGTCTATGTGGACAAGACATATTTTATTCAGGAACTGCTGGATAACGGCATACCGGTGACGCTGCTGACCCGGCCAAGGCGATTTGGCAAGACTCTGACCCTCAGCATGGTAAAGGAATTTTTTGATATCAAAAACAAGGATAAAAATATTTTTGAAGGGTTAAGGATTGCCAAAGCCGGGGAAGAATATATGAAACATCGGGGGAAATACCCCGTAGTTTTGCTCTCGTTAAAGGAAGCTACAGGACTCAGCTATGAGGAAGCCAAGAAAACCTTTTGCCGCAAGCTGTCGGATTTATATGCAGAGTACGAATTTTTGCGGGAGTCGCCTAAGCTGTCCCAGAGGGATAAGGCTTATTTTGAGAGCATCTACAAGCTGCCAGATGCCAGGGAATACGAGGATGATAAATGGAAAATCAGCCTGAAGCAGCTCATGGTGTTTTTATACAAGCATTATAGGGCAAAGCCTATCCTTCTGGTAGATGAATATGATGCACCTATACAGTCAGCCTGGGAGAATGGCTATTATGAGCAGATGATAACCTTTGTTCGTGCTATGTACAGTGAGGCATTAAAAACCAACGAAGCCTTGAATTTTGCCCTGCTTACCGGAGTACTACGGGTAGCAAAGGAAAGCATTTTCAGTGGGCTGAATAATCTCATGACTTGCTCCGTTCTGTCGGAGGAATACAATGATGCTATAGGCTTCATCTATGAAGAAGTAGCTAAGCTAGCGGAAGCTGTAGGCAGGCAGGACAAGCTGCCGGAGCTAAAAGACTGGTATGACGGATATAATTTCGGCGGAGCAGAAATTTACAATCCTTGGTCGGTGATTCAGTATTTTCAGGCAAAGTGCAAGCCAGGTGCCTATTGGGTAAATACCTCTGCCAACGGCATTATCCAGCGGATGATGCAGGATATGTCGAAATCCACAGAAAGGCAACTGCAGCGGCTTATGGATGGAGGCAGTGTGTGGGCTACAGTCCATGAAAGCATCGTTTATGCAGAGATAGGAGATAATGCCGATGATTTGTATTCCATGCTGATGAATACTGGATATCTAAAGGCGGTCAATACTAGCGAGGAGGATAGGGAGGATGTGGAGCTGCAGATTCCCAACAAGGAGATTTTCAGCCTGTTTAGGACGGAAATCTGTCGCAATCTGAATGGCTATAGAGGAATAACCTATGTGCGTCACATGCTAGATGGTATGCTGGCTGGAGATTTGGATGAATTTGACATGAACCTGGAAAGCATACTCAAGAACAATGTCAGCTTCCACGATACGGCTAATGGGGAGAGTTTTTATCACGGCATGATGCTGGGCTTCTGCGTACTTTTGAAGGACACCCATATTGTCAAATCCAACAGAGAAAGCGGTTATGGCAGGTTTGACCTGGCTCTGCTGCCAAACTCCCCGGATGGGCAGGGAGTGATCCTAGAATTCAAGCGTGCAGAATCCGAAGCACAGCTCCAGGAAAAAGCCAAGGAAGCATTGCAGCAGATTACGGATATGGAGTACCTAGTAGAGTTGCAGGAAAGGCAGATACACAAGGTCTGGAAATACGGTATTGCATTTTACGGCAAGCGGATAGCCATGGAATGTGAAGCATAAAAAATACTATCATCGGATGCAGCTGGCATCTGGTGATAGTATTTTTGTTTGTGTATATTTTTTTACTGTACTTTATAGGTCACTGCATACATAACTGGTAGTACCAGCAGGGTTAGGATGGTGGCTACCAGCAGGCCGCTGGCGATAGCAACAGCCATTGGACCCCAGAAGGTGCTGGCCATCAATGGCAACATGCCCAGAATGGCGGCAGCGGCAGTCAGCATTATAGGGCGGAAGCGAAGTACCGCAGAATCGATAATGGCATCCCGTGGTGTTTCTCCAGCTTCCAAATGTTTTTGGATTTGGTCAATAAGGATAACGGAGTTACGGATAATCATGCCACTAAGGGCAAGAACCCCCAGGATGGCCACAAAGCCCATAGCCTGGTCCAGAAGCA
>CAVFWX010000105.1:0-6768 GCA_963626225.1 Anaerotignum sp. | reverse complement strand
CTTTCGAAGAGGACATATCTGCATTAATTAAATTTTTACATCATTTTACTATATCTTCAAGATGTTTTTCCCCATATCCTGTGGTAAACCTTGCTAAATTTCCATCATATTCCTTGCTGGAAATATCATTTTCTGGCTCGTAGCTTCCATTCTCTTTCACTCCCATAATACCTAGCACTGTATTGTACATAAGGTCATTTGTAAAATATTCGCTGCTGTGCTTCTTCAACAGCTCATATTTATCTTCATGGCTTTTCTTATACTGTGGTGAGAAAATCATATACATTGGTATCTCTGCCATACATGGCACAAATCTGCCCCAGTTATGTCCTAGTTCAACAGGCTCCTCCCCATGATCTGAAAAATAAATCATCCCCTGGAAATCTGGATGCTGACTCAACCTTTCATACAATATTTTCATCACCTGATCATTATAATATACAGCATTATCGTATAATGTATTGTTATCACTACCGGCAAATACGCCAGCCTCTTGAGGATAACGATCCGCATATCCCCCATGACATCCCATCAGATGTATCACCAACAATGTTTTCCCATTAATTGATATATTATCCAACTGTGGTATCAGTGCACCATCATAATAATCTGATACTGTTCCAAATAAATTATTCTCGATAAAAATCTTCTCATCTGCTGTATCAGAAATCACCGATATTGGTGTATCAAAATTGCCATAATGCGACTGATTGCTTAGCCATATGGTATGATACCCTGCCGCTTTAGCTACATCAATGATAGATGCACTGTTTTCTACCTGCCGATTATTATACTGGTTTTTTGCTGTTAGGGCATATGTCAAAACCTGCACCGTATGCGTATGACATGAATAAACGTTTTTAAACAATATTGCCTCACCAGCATCCATCATCCCCTGAAGCCATGGTGTGGTTTCTCTAACATTATATTCATAGGTAGACATATGCTCCCTGGTCTGGGATTCACCTATCACCAATACATATAGTCCTGGTGCTCCATCCCCATTTACCTGCAATCCTTGCAATATGCTGCTTCTACTGCATAGCATATCTTTAAATTTATCATATTCTAGTTGCTGGTGTCTTGCTCCTATGAAGGAATGAGTTACATAACTGCGTGCTTGTATATATTTTGTCGGCGAGACCATATAGACTACATTTCCCAAAGAACACAACAGCATAACTCCCATAATGGCATAATATTTTCTGCCAACCTTCTTTATGCCTCCATATTTCATATTCAGAAGAATCAATACTGACAAGATTGCTACAAATAAAAGCAATAGCAATATCCCTGGCATAGAAATATGATTTGCAATATAACTGATACTTTCCCCAGAATTGGACTGCATAATAGCCAAAACGGATTCCGTGGAAAACCAACTCTTTTCAGCCGTATAATACAATGGATATATGAAGCACATCAGCAGCCAGCTGCCAGATAAAATAAATGTCATTATGCCCCGATATAACCTTCGATTGACCAGGTTTATAACTAAAATAACCAGCACAATCAAGGAAAGCCATACATGCAGTTCATTCAGCATAGCTTCTCTTATAAGCTTTAACTGGCATAGCTGACGTATTTCAAATACAGAAAATATCCCACATAATAATAATCCTGCATTTATCCAATAACATGCAGCTGATTTGTAAAAATGCCGTCCTAATACCAGCATTACTACCATTACTGGCAATCTTTTTCCCAATACCCCTGTACTTGTCGAAGCCAAGGCATAGGTTATACCGTATACACCCCCTGCCACCACAGCTATAAGCAGCAATTCCCTCAATGTTAGCAGAATCTTCTCTCTTGTCATTTTCTCCTCCTAGCCTTGCAGATAAGACTTTAGATTCGAAAACACAAAAGTCCCCCCCCGTAGATACAAAATCATTATTTTGTATCTACGAAGAGGACATATCTGCAATATTATTCTATTTTATTAGCCACCCAGGTATGCCTTGCGAACATCGTCGCTGGCTGCCAGTTCCTTGGCATCGCCGCTGAGGGTGATGCGGCCGGTTTCCAGTACATAGGCCCTATGAGCAATGGACAGTGCCATATTGGCATTCTGCTCTACCAGCAGCACCGTAGTACCTGTCTTATTAATATCCTGTATTATAGCAAAGATTTCCTTTATGAGCAATGGAGCAAGACCCATGGATGGCTCATCCAGCAGCAAAAGTTTTGGACGACTCATAAGGGCACGGCCCATGGCCAACATCTGCTGCTCACCACCGGACAAGGTACCGGCCAGCTGGCCAATACGCTCTTTCAAGCGTGGAAAACGCTCAAAAACCATATCCATATCCGCCTTGATGCCATCCTTGTCGGTACGGGTAAAAGCACCCAGCTCCAGATTCTCCAGTACGGACATTTCTGCAAAAATCCGCCGTCCCTCAGGTACCTGAGAGATACCAACCTTAACAATCTCATGAGCTGGTACGCCGGAAATCTCGCTACCCTGGAACTCTATATTGCCGCTCTTTGGCTTCAGGAGGCCTGAGATAGTGCGGAGAATGGTGGATTTGCCGGCACCGTTGGCACCAATAAGAGTAACGATTTCTCCCTCATTTACCTCCAGGGAAGCACCCTTGATGGCGTGAATTGCCCCATAAAAGACATTTATGTCATTTACCTTCAGCATAGTTCCCATATTTCCATCAAGCCTCCCCGCCTAAATATGCCCGAATAACCTCAGGATTCTCCTGAATCTCCTTTGGTGTACCATTGGCAATGATCATACCGTATTCCAATACATAAATCCGCTCACAGATACCCATAACCAGGCTCATATCGTGCTCAATGAGAAGCACTGTCAGACCGAACTCCTTGCGAATCCAGCTAATCATCTCCATAAGCTCCTTGGTTTCCTGTGGGTTCATGCCGGCAGCAGGCTCATCCAGCAGCAAAAGCTTTGGCTTGGCAGCTAAGGCACGGGCAATC
The DNA here is from genome assembly GCA_963626225.1 of Anaerotignum sp. Classification (GTDB taxonomy): domain Bacteria; phylum Bacillota; class Negativicutes; order Selenomonadales; family Selenomonadaceae; genus Anaerovibrio. The sequence continues at coordinate 3,822 of CAVFWX010000105.1, read as the reverse complement.
TCCAGCCGACGCTGGGCACCATAAGGCAGGTTCTTGGCCTGCTCATGGGCATGACCCTCCAGCTTGAAGATCTTCAAAAGCTTCATGCTTTCCTCTTCAATCTGCTTTTCCTCTTTAAAATATCTCCCCACCCGCAGCACAGTTTCAGCCAGACCATACTTTACATGGGAATGATAGGCAATCTTTACATTGTCCAGCACCGTCAGCTCAGAGAACAGGCGGATATTCTGGAAGGTACGGGCAATGCCCCGCTGGGTAATCTCATAAGGCTTCTTGCCTACAATGCTCTTGCCGGCAAATTCAATGCTGCCGGTGGTAGGCTGATAAACGCCAGTAATCAAGTTAAAGGCAGTAGTCTTGCCAGCACCATTTGGACCGATAAGTCCAATAAGCTCGCCTTTGTTGATATAGAAATCAAAATCGGAAACAGCTTTCAAGCCGCCAAATACAATAGAGACATTTTCTGCCTTCAGCAATGCTTCACTCATTATTCATGCCCCCTTTTGAAAATACGGCGGAAGATGCCCATACTGGTAACTTCCATATAGCCAAACAGTCCCTGTGGGCGATAGAACATCAGCAAAATCAGGGCCAGGGCATAAATAATCATGCGGAACTCAGGCCAAGCAGCCAAAGCTGCAGAAATAAAGGTTACTACGAAGGCACCGGCAATGGAGCCAGTAATGGAGCCCAAGCCGCCCATAACAACCATAATCAGATAGTTGAAGGAAGCCAAGAAGGTAAAGGAGCCAGGGCTGATAATGTAGAAATTGTGGGCAAAAAGGGCACCTGCCACACCGGCAAAGGCGGCACCAATGGTAAAGGCCATTACCTTGTATTTAGTAGTGTTGATGCCCATGGCCTCTGCCGCAATCTCGTTTTCACGGATGGCAATGCAGGCACGGCCATGAGAGGAATTAACAAAGTTCTTGATAAAGAACAGGGTTATAAGCATAATGATGAACACCCAGGCAAAGGTAGTATGATGGGTAATGCCCTTAAAGCCGGCAGCACCGCCTACATACTCAAAGTTCATGATGACAATGCGGATAATTTCTCCCAGGCCCAGGGTCGCAATGGCAAGATAGTCACCACGCAGCCGCAGAGTTGGCAAGCCAATCAAAAAGCCCAGCACACCAGCCAATATGGCACCGGCAATAATGGCCAGCACAAATGGCAGATGGAAAAATGTGGTCATAACAACGCCGGTATAAGCACCTACAGCCATAAATCCCGCATGACCCAGGGAAAACTGTCCGGTGTAGCCGTTAATCAGGTTCAGACTCACTGCCATAATGACATTGATGCCGATAATAATCAAATTTAGTTCCCAGAAGGAGCTGAGAACCTTGGTGGTAATCAGGATCTGCAGCACCGCAAAGAGCACTAGTGACAGACCCAGCATAATCAGATCATTTTTACGCATAAAGTTCATATTCTGTCACCTACACTTTCTCACGGGTATTCTTGCCAAAGATACCGGATGGCTTGAACAGCAACACCAGAATCAAAATGGCAAAGGCTGCGGCATCACGGAAGGTTGAGGAAATAAAGCCGGATACCAATGCCTCAATAACACCCAGGATAATACCGCCTGTTACGGCACCAGGCAAAATGCCAATACCGCCCAGTACAGCGGCAACAAATGCCTTCAGACCAGGCATAATGCCCATCAGCGGATCAATGGAGTTGTAGTATACGCCTACCAGCACACCGGCAGCAGCAGCCAAGGCAGATCCGATGCAGAAGGTAAAGGAAATAACCCTATCTGCATTGATGCCCATAAGCTGTGCGGTTTCTACATCAAAGGAAGCCGCACGCATGGCCTTGCCCAACTTGGTACGCTGTACAATATAGGTAAGAATCAGCATCAGCACCAAAGTAATACCCATAATCAGCATCTGCTGGCCATTGATGATAAATGGCCCTACATTGAAGGCAACGCTAGGAATAACCTCTGGGAAGGTTCTAGGAGTTGGACTGACAAAATACATGCTGGTGTACTCCAGGAAGAAGGACACGCCGATGGCGGTAATCAGCACAGAAATCCTTGGTGCATGACGCAGGGGCTTGTAGGCCAGCCGCTCAACCAGCATACCCAAAAGGCCTGTTACCACCATGGAGATAAGCAGAGCCGGCACAATGGAAAGCCCAGCACGGGTAATGGCAAAGAAACCAATATAGGCACCCACCATGTAGATATCACCGTGGGCAAAGTTTATCAGCTTGATAATACCGTAGATCATGGTATAGCCCAAGGCAATCAGTGCATAAATACTGCCCAGGGACACACCATTTATCAGCTGTTGGACAAACTGATGGAAAAAGTCCATAAATATTCCTCCGAACGAAATCTAATTTCAGTATGTTGAATGAAAATATAAATACAGATAACTAAACTTAGAAAAGAGGCCACTGATGCCCTGCCGGCGGCAATGCCGGCACAGCCTGTGACCTCTCACCTATATGCTCAGGGGCCTCAGCCACCTAAAATTGCAAATTATTTGCTAGGAGCGATTCTGCTCTTGAATGCGTACTTGCCGTCAACATTCTCGATGATGATAGCATCCTTGATTGGGTTGTGGGTTGCTGGATCCATAGTAACCTTGGCAGTAGCAACCTGCAGATCCTTGGTCTCCTCAATAGCCTTGCGGATAGCCTCAGGATCATCGCTGCCTGCACGCTTCAGGGCATCTACCAGCAGCTTGCCTGCATCGTAGCCCAGGGCTGCGAATACGTTAGGAGCATGGCCATATTCCTTGTTGAATGCATCAATAAAGGTCTTGGCACCTGGATCCTCGGAGAAGTAATGGGTGGAGAAGAAGGTGTTGTTCAGAGCGGCAGCACCGGCAATGTCAGCAACCTTTGGATCATCCCAGCCATCAGTACCCAGAATAGCGGAGGTAATACCGATCTCACGAGCCTGCTTTACGATCTTGCCTACCTCTTCATAATAAGCAGGAACGAAGATTACATCAGCATTGGCAGACTTGATCTTGGTGAGGGCAGCCTTGAAATCCTGATCCTTTGCCAGGAAGGACTCCTCCATAACTACCTTGCCGCCAGCAGCCTCAAAGGTCTCCTTGAATACCTTGCCCAGGCTCTTGGAGTAGTCGGAGCTGGAATCAATGTAGAGAACTGCTGTCTTGGCACTGAGATCCTTCTCAGCAAACTGAGCCATTACAGTACCCTGCTGAGGGTCAATGAAGCAGCTGCGGAAAATGAAAGGCTTTACAGTGTCATTTTCTACAGTTACATCAGGGTTGGTTGCTGCAAAAGCAATTACAGGAACCTTGTTATCAGTAGCAACCTGGGACTCAGCAATAACATTAGCAGTTACTGCAGGGCCTACGATTACCTTTACACCATCGTCAGAAATCAGCTTGGTAGCTGCGTTTACGGCCTCAGCGGACTCAGACTTGTTGTCAGCCTCTACCAGCTTGATCTGCTTGCCGTTGATGCCGCCAGCCTCGTTGGCCTCCTTGATAGCCAGCTTCAAGCCCTCAAGACCTGCGTTGCCGTAGTTAGCCTGGTTGCCGGTCATCTCGATGTTGGCACCAACCTTAATCTCATCGCTGGAAGCTTCTTCGCCGCCACAGCCTGCAAATACTGTGCCCAGCATAGCTACACCTAAAAGTGCACTAGCCAGACGGAGTTTTTTACTAAAAAACATAACCATTCCTCCTATTTATTAGTCATCTGTTAGTGGATTACCCATACATTTATATTTCTTACATCCACCATGTACTAATGGAACTATTATAGTTTACAGGTTTACACATGTCAATATAAACTTGTTTGTATTCAATGTACATTTATACA
>CAVFWX010000104.1:0-6858 GCA_963626225.1 Anaerotignum sp. | reverse complement strand
CCAGATAGGAAGGATTTTCCAGAATTGGCACGATTTCCTTCAGCTGCCAGTTTCCAGCCTCATTAACCTTATATACGGAAATCCCCTGGCCTCTGGCATTCCGCTCCTTGGTGGTACGACAACCTACATAAGCAAATTTCATTTTGGCTCCTTCCTATTGGTTTACCTGTATTTGGGGAGAATTTTCAAAAAGCTCCTCCAAGAGGTCCGAAATCTCCAGCTTCAGTACGCTGAGATACTCACCCTGGCGGTGCACAAAGGACAGAGGCCACTTCATGCCTTCCTCTGACAGATGATAAATATGCACATCCTCTTCCCTTTCCACCTGATATAGTACCATAGCTGGCACAATTGCCATGCCGATGCCGGCAGCTGCCAGACGATAGGCAGAGTCATTGCTGGAAGTCTCCATAACCACATTCATCTTGGAGCTGTACTGCAAAAACATGGCATCTATCGCCTTGCGAACGCCCCGATTTTTCCGCAGCATAACAAAAGGCTTTTCCTTGATGGACTCTATATCCACCACGCCCCCAGGCTTTACCGTCACATCAGATAGCAGGCTCTTGTGGGCCACCAGATACAGTTCCTCCATGCCTAGGATTTCTCCCTCCAGCTCCTTGTCTGCCTCCAGAGAGTTAATGCCCCTGGTCATAGGTATCAAGGCAAAGTCTGCCTTGCCAGTCTTTATGGATTCCTTTAATATATCCGAATTTTTCTCCATGGTTTCCAGCTGAACTCCGGGATATTTTTCTTTAAACTTTGGTATGATATAGGGCAATACATAAGCCGCCCGGGCTGGAGGTATACCCATGACAATATGCCCTTTCTTCAAGGCAGCCACATCCGCCAACTTTTCCCTGAGATTTAGCTCCAGGTTGATGATTTTCTTGGCCGTTCCCACATAATATTCTCCTGCCACCGTCAAGGACAAAGGGGTGGTATTACGGTCAAAAAGCTGTATGCCCAGCTCCTTTTCTACCTTGGCAATATAATGGCTCAGGGCTGGCTGGGTAATGTACAGCTCCCCTGCTGCCTTGGTTATGTTACGAGTTTCTGCTACTTTAATAATATATCTCAGCTGCTTAAAATCCATGGGTATTCCTCCTTTCCTACTATAACCTTATCATAGCAAGTTTAGTTTTTGCCTGTCAAATCCAATGCCCGCTGGAAGAAATCCTCCTGTCCGAAATTGCCGGACTTTAGTACCAGTCGAAGATCCTGCTTCTCCACTGGTGCCATCATAGGCACACCTGGGGCAATGCTAGGTCCAATCCAGTAGGCACTGTAGTCCAAGGCCTTGGTAACAGCTCCAGAGGTTTCCCCGCCAGCCACGATAATGCGGGTAATGCCATTGTCCCTGGCCATTACTGCAATATCTGCCATCATCTTCTCCAAGGCAGCCGAGAAGGCTGGCAAATCCGTACCACGGATGCTTTCCAGGTATTCCGGTGTTTCGGAGCTGTAAATCAATACAGCCTCATTAGGATGACTGTCAATGAATTCCCTTACATCATCAAGGCCCTGCTGACCGGAAAGGATTTCCGCTGGCTTTAGCTTGTAGGAAGCCACCCCAGATTTCTGGCTGTAAGCAATCTGAGCCAGAGTAGCCTTGGAACAGCTGCCAGCCAGCAGCAGCCCCTGTCCCTCTGTGCCAGACAATGCAGCCTCATCCTCTTGCTTGCTATGGCAAAGATACTCTCCCCAGGCTGTTAGCAGACCGGAGCCGCCAGTCAGCAGCACCTCATCCCCGAAGAACTCCACAATTTTCTTGGCATCCTCATCGGTTTCATAGTCAGGAACTAGATAGAAAGCCTTGCCCTCTGCCTGGAGCTGCTGGATTTTTTCTGTCCAGCCCTGCTTTGTACCCAGCTCATAGGAAGCATATTTGCTCTGGGGGTTCATCAGTAGGACAATATTGCTTTCGTGCATAGGAGTCAGAGGATGATTTTTCATATGGCTTTCTGCCAGAGGCACACCATTGACATAAAGAGTACCATCCTTAACAATACGGCCATTTACTGGTAGAGATGGACACAGCAGGGTATGATCTACCTGGAGATATTCCATAACTGCATCATTTATAGGCCCAATATTTCCCTCTGGGGTAGAGTCAAAGGTGGAGCAGTACTTCACATAAAAATGCTTGGCACCATGAGCCTTTAGCCACTTGATAGAATTTACGGAGTCTGCCACGGCACTGATAGTTTCCTGCGTTCGGGTCTTCAGGGCTATTACCACCGCATCAGCCTGGGCAACATCATCTTCATTTATATTTTCCGGCACGCCATTTAGCAACAATGTCTGCATCCCGCCCTTTACCAGGAAGGATGCGGCATCGCTGGCTCCGGTAAAGTCATCAGCAATACAGCCTAAGAGCATTTTCAACGCCTCCTTGATATATGGCTATAGCACCTTCGGGATTGTGAAGGTGCTATCAGCCTGTGTGTATACATTTGGTTAATAGTGGTAAATTATGGATTATCTATTAACAGGCAATGTAGGGGGAATTGCCTGTTAAGCAAAGTTAAGCAGCTTTATTCAAACTTATAAAGCTTGGCTGGATTTTCCACCAGAATCTTGTGGCGGATTTTCTCATCAGGAGCCTGAACAGCCAGCAAATCCAACAGATGTGCATCATCTGGGAAGTCCCGCTTGGCCGTAAACTCACTTGGATGTGGCCAATCAGTACCCCACACCACTCTATCAGGGGCAGCTGCTACATAGGCCTTGCCTACAGCCACAGTATCTGCATAGTCATTTTCTAGAGAAGAATCATGGTACTGAGCAGACAGTTTCACCCAGGCTTTGCCATCCTGCATAAGATTGCAGATCAGCTTAAAGGCAGGATGATTGACTCCCTGATCCTTTGGCAGATGGCCACGATGGTCAAATACCACCTGTACAGGCAATGTGCTCAAAAGGTCAGCATATTCCATCTCTATATCTGCCGGCATCCAAAAATGCATATTCCAGTCAAATTCCTTGATGCGGTCAGCCATGCAGCGAACCTTCTTCTCATCTACTACAGCACCTCGAGATACATTGTAGCGGATACCCACAATGCCACCCTGGTTCAGCTCTTCCAGCTCCTTGTCAGAAATATCATCCGGGATAACAGCAATACCATGGGTCTTGTCCTTGCCTAGCTGCTTGATGGCATCCAGCATGCAGCTATTGTCAAAGCCATAGGCAGATGGATTTATGGCTACACTGCGGGTAAGGCCCAGCTTCTTCTGAAGCATTCTATATACATCTACCGTAGCCGGTGGCTGGTTTCGTACATCATCTGGCTTGTAGGCAAACCTTACTGGGTCAAAAATATGATGGGCACAGTCGCAGGCATTCTCCGGCATTTCAATATGTGGCACATTTCTGCCTGTACTATAGGGTACCTGGACATTTTCTAAAAAGTTCATTGTTCTTGCCGCCTTTCCTTACCAAAGTCCGATAACCTTCCACCAGGCAGATCCTACTACGGACCAAATCACGATATTGATGGCTACTACCAGGCCTCCCAGCTTCCACCAGGTTCCCTGTGGCACATAGCCACCGGAAAAGAATACGGCGGTAGGGCCGGAGGAATAGTGAGTCATGGACTGGGAGAAGCCCTGTCCATAGGCCAGCATCAAAGCTGCCAAATACGGAGGAGCACCTACGGAAATGGCTACTGCCAAGGCTGCTGGATATACTGCAGCTGTGTGGGCTACGCCGCTGGCAAAGCAGTAAGTAGTGAGAATATATACGGCAAACAATACAATCAAAGCAGGCAGCCAGTGGACACCGGCCAGATATACGCCAACGCCTTCAGCCAAAACCTTTACAGCCCCCATCTTGCCCAAGGTGTCAGCCAAGCCGAAGATACCGCCCATCCATGCCAGGGTGTCCCAGGCACTTTTCTCGGACTTTACATCATCCCAAGTTATAACATTGGTTACTAGCATGACACAGACAGCAGCCATGGCGATAATTGTAGCATTCAGTCCAGTAATGGAGGATGTTGCCCAACCCAGGATGGCTACAGTAAAGATGGTGCACAGGAGCTTTTCCTGAAAGGTCATAGGTCCCAGCTCCTCCAGGAACTTGCCCGCCAAAATTTTGGCCTGGGAAGTATCCTTCAGCTCTGGTGGATATACCTTGTACAGCACATAAGGGATAACGAACAGTGCCAAAAGGCCAGGTACAATAGCAGCAATGAACCAGCTGCCCCAAGTAAACTCAATTCCAGCTACATTGGCTGCCATATTTGCAATCAGGAAGTTGCTGGATACTGCTGTCATCATAACGCAGCAGGCTATATTGTCACTCTGGCACACAGCCTGAATCAGGTAGGCACCTATTTTTCTGGCAGTTGGTCCAGGCTTGGAATCCATGGCCTCTGCCAGGCTTTTTACGATTGGAAACATAATACCGCCGCCTCTGGCAGTATTGGATGGAATCGCAGGGCTGATAATAAAATTGCTCAATACCAAAGTATAGCCCAGCTTCAGAGAACTATCTCCAAAACGCTTCATCATCGTAAAGGCAATTCGTCTGCCCAAACCTGTCTTGATAAAGCCTCTGGAAAACAAAAATGCAGAAATAATCAGCCATACAGTGCCGCTGGCATAGCCGCTGAGAGCCTCACCAGGCTTCAGCACTCCCAGCATAGCTGTCATGGTTACGGTAATAAAGGTCATTACGCCAATGGAAAATGGCTGCAGGATAAAGCTCAAAATCGTCGCCAGGAACATGCCCATGAGATGCCAGGCCTTGATATCCATATCCATCGGCGGCGGCACAAACCACAGCACAGCTCCAAAGGCAAAGCATACCCCTAGCTTAGCCCATCGCTTTTGCATATCACTCATTTTTATCCCCCTCTTGAATTTTCTCAATCAGCATTTTAGCACTGATTTCCGGACTTGTAATGACCGGCGTAGAAATTTCCAGCCCCTCCAGGGCACGAACCATGGAAATCTGGGCAAATACGATTAAATCAACCTTACCCTCAAATTCCTTTGCTGCCTGCTGCACCAGCTCATTATGCTTGTCAGCTTCCCCATTGTTCAAGGCTGCAAAGGCCCCTTCTGCAATCTTTACCTCTACATCTATATGCTTGCCCTTTTCCTCTGCCAGCTCCTCCAGCAATGTCCTGGTAGTAGGCCCTGCCTTTGGTACTGTGGCAATGACGGCAATCTTATGTGCCTTGGCTACCACATATTCCAGCATGGCAATATCTGCACTAATCAAAGGTACATGCACCATTTCAGCCATCTTAGCTGCATAAGGGCTCATCAGGGAGCAGTTCAGCATAATGCCCTTACAGCCTGCTTCCTCAGCGGCCCAGGCCAGCTGCATCATTTCCCTCAGGATGCGGGAGCTTGCCCCGGTGCTTCTCAACTCCGGCATAATGCCCTCATTGAGGTAGTTTACAGTTTCAATATCAGAATTGATTTTGTGAAAGGCTGCATTACTTGGTTCGACAGAATTAAGGGTTGTATGAATAAGTCCTATCTTCATTTTACCTGTCTCCTTTGAAAAACAAATCCAAAAGTTGCCTGCCTGACGCCAATTCCAGACAGGCAGCTTTGAATTTAGATTTAGAAATCAGGGGTGAACCTAAAATTATGCGTTAATGGCATCAACTACAGCCTGAGTAAAGCTGGTGGTGCTTTCCTTACCGCCCATATCCGGGGTCAGCTTGCCAGCTTCCATGGTGCCCAGAACAGCCTTCTGCATGCACTCAGCGGCCTCATGGAATCTATCGTCCTTGCGGTTTACTGCCAGCCAGTCAAACATCATAACAGCGGAGAGCATCAGACCAACTGGGTTGGCAATGTTCTGTCCTGCAATATCAGGAGCGGAGCCATGGGCAGCCTGTGCCATGCACTGGGTCTCATTGGTGTTAATGGATGGCCCAAGGCCCAGGCTGCCGGTAAGCTCTCCAGCCAGATCGGAGAGGATATCGCCGAAGAGGTTGGTGGTAACAATAACATCGAAGTCCTTCAGACGCTTAACCATATGGGAAGTCATAGCGTCAATATGGAAATCATCGATAGTAACTTCTGGATAATACTTCTTGCCAACTTCATAGCATACGGAGCGGAAGAGGCCGTAGGACCACTGAATTACATTGGCCTTATGCACGATGGTTACATGCTTCTTGCGGGTCATGGCCATCTTGAAGGCTTCATGGGCAATACGCTCTGTAGCCTTGCGGGTGAATACTGCATTTGCTACTACAGTGTTCTCATCAATCATGAACTCGCCCCAGCCCTTGTACATATTGCGGTCTGGCAGGGCACCCTCGGAATTCTCACGGAATACTACTACATCAGCCTCACCTACGCGGCTGGTAACACCAGGATAGGACTTGGCTGGACGAGCATTGGAGTACAGGTCAAAGTAATGACGCATGGTACCACTTGGGTTGGTACGGGCAAAATACTTTTCAGGATAGGATGCAGAATCATGTGGTGCAAATACCCATGCATCGCAAGTCTTCAGGCCATCCTTGGTAATCTGAGGAACTGGATCATCATACTCCTTGATGCCTTCCCAGCCCATTGGATATACTGGGAACTCTACCTCGATACCGAACTTTGCAACTGCTGCCTTCATCATATCTTCAGTTGCCTTGGTAATCTCTGGACCAATACCATCTCCATAAAGTAAGCCAATTTTGTAAGCCATTTTCGTTTCCTCCTAGATTCTTCATTATCTAAGTTATTATTCCCTATTAGTATTAGGGTTACTTGCTATGGTTACAATATACAGTAATTTAAAAGAATTGAAAAATGCTTAATCTAGGATATGGGTATGTAAATTTATTTATGGGGTAGCCTGATGTAAAGCTGCGTACAAAAAAAGCGACTG
>CAVFWX010000103.1:0-6878 GCA_963626225.1 Anaerotignum sp. | reverse complement strand
TCGCAGCTCTCGAGAAATTGCTTACTACAACTTTATATTGCACCCCTCCAAATTTAATCCTATTTTAACAAAGAAGTAAAAAAAATCAATTATTTTTCATCACTTCCACATGTTTTATCATTCCTGCCTCCACCACGCTCTCACAGCGGATTCTCAGGGCTTTTAAAGCACCTTAACCGTCTTGCCCATGGATGTTTCCTAGCCTTGTATATGATTTCCGTTCGTCAGACCAGCTGGGCGAACCACAAAAAAGAGCCATCCTCACGGACAGCTCCTTATACTTCATCACCGCAACAGGCTATAGCATCCCGGCATCATTTCCCCATCTGCTATAAGCCTTATCTCTATACCCAGCTCCTTTTTCAGCTGGTCTAGATACCCTAGTGTATGCAGTTCTCTCATGTTTTCCGGACACAGCCGCATCTCATAGCCCCCGGCTGCGTGGCTCTCTGCCTCAATCCTACGAATATCTCGACAGATTTTTACCGCCATGGCCTCAGTGCTAAGTATCCTGCCTGTTCCATGGCACACAGGGCAGTCTGCATGCTGGAGGCTTTCTAGGTTATGGCGGGATTTTTTTCGGGTAATCTCCACCAGTCCTAGTGAGGTAATATCCACCACATTGACCTTGGTGGGATCCTGCTGGGCCAGCTGCTGCATTTGCTGCAAAAGGGCTTCGTTGTAAGCTGGCTTTTCCATATCGATAAAATCCACTAGCACAATGCCCCCGATGTCCCTGAGCCGCAGTTGCCGCATAACTTCTCTAGCTGCCTCCTGATTTAGGGCAAAAGCAGTCTCACCTAGGTTCATATTGCCTACGAAGCTGCCGGTATTTACATCTATTACCGTCATGGCCTCGGTCTTGTCTATTACCAAAAAGCCCCCAGACTTTAGCTGTACTTGACGATCACCCAGTCTATTTGCCGCCTGCTCTATGCCGTATTCGGCAAAGATATCCCTGCCACGGTACAGCTGCACCTTTTCTGCCCACTGGGGCTTTAGCTCCCGCAGCATTTCCACCACTTTGTTATAGACCTTTTCCTCATCTATAACCATGGTTTCCACATCATCAGTGAAAAAATCCCGGACAATCCTCAGAACAATATCTGCATCCTGATAGATAAGCCCTGTATTCTTCACGGATTTTTGGCGTTTTTCCACAGATTGCCATAAACTAGCCAGAGAGCTGATATCCTGTCGGATAATCTCTGCCTCCTGTCCTGCCGCTGCGGTGCGGAGGATTACCCCCATTCCCTCAGGGCAGGCCGCCTTGGCAATATCAAAAAGCCTTTTTCGCTCCTTAGCATCCTGTATCTTGTGGGATGTGCCTACATAGGAGGATTTTGGCAGCAGCACCACGCTTCGTCCAGGGATAGCCAGATGCAAGGTAGCCCGTGGCCCCTTGGTGCCCACCTCTTCCTTGGTAATCTGCACCGGCAGCACCTGTCCCACATGAATAGGAGTTCTTTTACCCTGGCTGGTGATATCTGCTTTGCCATCTCCTATGTAGAGATAGGCATTTTTGCTGCGACCAATGTCCACAAAGGCCGCCTGCATGCCGGGCAGGACATTTTGCACCACACCCTTGTAGATATTGCCTACCAGATGTTCATGGTGAGGACGCTCCAGCTCTAGGGCTATAAGCTCCTCTCCTTCCTTGATGGCAATCCGTACCTCCTCCGGCATTACATTGACTATAATGTTTTTCATAAAATCACACCAAATCTATTAGTGGCTTGCCCTGTCCCTTCATGGATATCCTCTTAATAAGCACCTTTGGCATATCCACCGGCAGGCCGTATTCCTGAGTCAAAAGCTCCAGTATCTCTCCTGGCTTTACGCTGCCGCTCTGGGTAATGGCAATATCCATATATAGCTTCAAAAGCTCCCCTGCCATGGACAGTTTTACTGGCTGCAGCATATACTGCTTGGTTTCAATCATCTTGTCAGTCTTTGGTGTTACACGGTGTACCATGGCTTCCTTGGCGGCATTATAGGCCTTAACAGCCTCCTCTGCCTGACTGAAATCTCCCGTAAGAGGTACATAAAGCTCATACTCTGCCTCCTCTACCTCAGCCATCAGAGCCTTGTGCTTCTTGCCCTTGCAAGGTTTTGGCTCCGGCACTGGCTTTAAACGCAGAAGCTTTACCCCAGGCGGCAGTGTCTTGGACAATTTATCATAAACCTCAGGCTGGCAAAGGGGCTTGGTCAGCTCAAAATCCATATACTCCGCATCGCTGATAACTCCCAGAGAAAGGGCGGAGGCAAAGGCAATCTTGATATGTGGATTGAATCCCTCGGAGTAGGCTGCCGGCAGCTTGGCACGGCGGATAGCCCGCTCCATGACCCCAGCATAGTCTAGGTGGGAAATATAGCGGATTTCCTCACCCTTGGTAATTTCTGCCCGATATTTAAACATTATTTTCCCGCCTCCAATCCACGATCTTGGCCTTCAGGGATGGACAAACGCCGCAGGCAGAGCATTTGCCACGACGACAATCCTCTGTCAGCTGCTCATTGAGTGCCTTTTGGTATTCTCTATGCAAAAACTCCTTGGACACCCCAGGTGTAGTATGTTCCCAAGGCAGCTTCTCCTGAAAATCCCGCTGTCTTTCATTGTATAGATGCAGATCTATGCCGCATTTGGCAAAGGCCTCATGCCATACATCGTTCTTAAATAAGTCGTTCCAACCATCAAATTTGGCTCCATCCTTCCAGGCCTGATAAATCACCTGGCTGATGTGCCTATCCCCTCTAGAAATAGCACCCTCTAGGACGCTGACTCTGGCATCATGGTAGTTGAACTTCACCGCACGCTCCGTAATGCTGTTTTTCAGCAGCTTCTGACGGCGGTGGAACTCAGCCTCCGGCAGCTGTCCATACCACTGGAATGGAGTATGAGGCTTTGGCACAAAACAGGACACGCTGATGGTGACAGTAACGCCCCAACGTCCGGTAACCTCCTTGTACTTTTGGGCCACCTTTTCTGCCAGTTTGGCGATGCCTATGATATCCTCGTCAGTTTCCGTAGGCAGACCCATCATAAAGTACAGCTTTACCTGCTTCCAGCCCTGCTTGAAGGCCGCCTCTGTGGCTGCCATGAGATTTTCCTCTGTAACGCCCTTGTTGATAACATCCCGTAGTCTCTGAGTCCCCGCCTCTGGGGCAAAGGTCAGGCCGCTTTTACGGACCTGCTGCATTTTGTGGGCAAGATCAATGGAAAAGCTATCAATACGCAAAGATGGCAAAGAGAAGCTTACCTTTTCGTCCTTGAAATCACTAAAAAGATCCTCCACCAGCTCCCCCAGGCAGGAATAGTCTGCCGAGCTGAGAGAGGTCAGGGACATTTCGTTGTAGCCGGTGGAGTCTACCAGCTTTCTTGCCAGCTCCCTGAGGCGATCCTGGCTCCGCTCACGGATAGGACGGTAGGATGTACCTGCCTGACAGAAACGGCAACCTCTGGTACATCCACGGAATAGTTCCAGCATGATACGGTCATGGACAATATCAATATATGGCAGCACAGGCTTTTCCACAAAAGGAACCTTGTCCATATCCTTGATAAGCCGCTTGTAGATAATAGATTTAGCCTCTGGCTCCTTTGGGGCAATATCAGCGAAAAGCCCTCTTTCATCATAGGTGACCTCATAAAAAGATGGTACATAGATGCCATCCAGCTTGGCCAGACGCTTTAGGAGGCCATAGCGGCCATCAGGCCTGCCTGCCTTTTTCCATTCTATAAAGACCTGAACACATTCGCAGATGATTTCCTCACCTTCACCTAGGATAAAGAAGTCAAAGAAATCCGCAATAGGCTCCGTGTTATAAACGCAAGGGCCGCCGCCCACGATAAATGGATCATCTTCAGTGCGGTCCTTGGCCCAGATAGGCACCCCTGCCAGATCCAGCATGTTCAGCACATTGGAGTATATCATCTCATACTGCAGGGAAAAGCCCCAGAAATCAAACTCCTTGACACTGTGGAAGCTGTCCAGGGAAAAGAGAGGTATGCTCTTTTCCCGCATAATGGCCTCCATGTCGATCCATGGAGCATAAACCCGCTCGCTAACTGTATCAGGCCGGGCGTTCAGCACCTCATAGAGAATCTTTAGCCCCAGGTTGGACATGCCTACCTCATAGACATCTGCCAAAGACAGGGCAAAATGGCACTCTACGCTATCCCAGTCCTTTTGGACGGCATTTAACTCATGTCCGGTATATCTGGCAGGCTTTTCCACCGCCTGGAGAATTTCAGGTTCCAGTTTTACTATCAATTATCTCTAACCTCGCTCATACACACAGAGGATTCCTGCCTAGGCAGGAATCCCACTAAAAAACTTATTTATTTTGTTCCCATTGGGGCTACAATCATAATCTACAATATGGCTAAAATTGCAACTTTTGGTTTCGCAGGGAAATATTCATCAAGATGGCCACCGCCATAATATTGGTGGTCAAGGCACTGACACCATAGCTCATAAAGGGCAACGGAATGCCTGTTACCGGCATGATGCCAGCGGTCATGCCTACATTTACCAACACGTGGAAGGCCAGCATTGAGGTAATACCCACTGCCAGCAGAGTGCCGAAAGCATCCTGAGCCTGACGAGCAATCTGCACTCCTCGCCACAGCACCACCAGGTACAGCAGCAGCAGGATTGCAGCTCCTACAAAGCCCCATTCCTCACCAACCACCGCAAAGATAAAGTCCGTATGGTTCTCCGGCAGGAAGTTCAGCTGGCTCTGAGTGCCCTGAAACAGCCCTTTGCCAAAGAGCATGCCGGAGCCGATAGCAATCTTGGACTGGATAATATGGTAGCCGGACCCCAGTGGATCAACATTTGGATCCAAAAATACCATGATTCGCATTTTTTGGTAATCCTTTAGAACATGCCATAGTACAGGCATACAGGCTATGCCCGTGCCAAAGATACCTGCCAAAAGCTTTAAATTAATGCCGCAGGTAAAGATCATGCCAAAGAAGATGGCCATAAATACCAAGGACGTGCCCAAATCCGGCTGCTTCATAACTAGCAAAAAGGGCACACCCACATAGGCCGCCACTGGCAAAAGGTCAGATAGGGTATTTAGCTTCCCCACCCTATCCTGAAGCATGGCCGCCAAGGAAACGATCATTATAATCTTTGAAAACTCCGATGGCTGCAGGGTAATAGGCCCTAGCTGTATCCACCTTTGGGCACCTAAGGCCGACTGTCCCACGAACATTACCGCCAGCAGCATCACCAAGTTGAATATATATAGCTTTTGGCCGTAGCGTTGGAGCATCTTGTAGTCAAAATTCATGAGAAACACCGCCAGTGCAGCATTTATGATGGCAAAAATTCCCTGCCGCTGTACATACCAGTACCGCTCCTCACTGGGATTGTTGATATGGGTGGCACTGCCGATGACAATCAGGCTGATGATGACAATGGCTGTCACTGCCAGCAGAAGCTTCATATCCATCTTCCGCAGCAGCTTTTTATCAAAAAACAAGGCTATCCCTCCCTGCTAAAATCACTACATTTAACCTTAACATGATAGCATGAAGGAAGAAAAATGACAATAGAAAAAGCAGGGAATGGATAGAAGTAGATCCATTCCCTGCTTGATAGCTGTATCCCAGCACTTTGTGGTAATGATACGGATGATTAGACCACAAACGGCAATTTCTTACAACGGATTTGTTTGAACTCTTGATGGGCAAGATAAGTGAATTACATCAACTTAGAAACAACCCACTCAGCTTTACGGATAAACACACTCTGGATATTATTCCAATGATTATCGAGAAATTTTAAAAATATTGGTTCTATATACTTTTTTCTATAGAACTCTATTAATGCACAAACAAAAAATACCGCTATTACTTTGCCGATATAAAATAATATATAAAAATCGCTGGTTACGTATTCCAAGTTTGGATATACATAATCCCATATAATTTTACGCATCAAGTCATTATCGTGTATCAAATAAACACCAAGCACAGTACCTGCAATAGCATTAATTTTTGAATTATAGAAAGGCTTTAAGGTCTTAAAATATAGAAATAACGATATCGCAAGCGGTACAGATAGCATACCTGCAAAATGTGTTGCGTGTTGAATAATTTTATCATTGTGCAAGTATACACCACAACCATCTAGCAATAATGTAGATATTTCGATGGTTGCCAATAGTGCTATTAAATATTTCGCACACCTTCCATGTAAATTACCAGTTGTATCATTGTTATATAGCTTTAAATAACCACCTAATGCATATCCAAAGCCAAAAAATATGAGTGGAGCACCCTTCATAAAAGTAGCACCCTTAAATGCCGGTATAAAATTATAGAATACAAATAGCAACAGTAAAAGTATTAAGTATTGTCTCTTAGTAAGACTAGTCAATAACTTATTAACAAACGGAATGAAGATTGAAAAAACTATATAGCATGACACGAACCAATTATGACCAAACCAGAGCGGTACTGTATTTGTTATCAATCCCTTAATTGTGTATGGCAACCCAATCAAACCATATGATATTCCCTCTATCAGCCAAGAATAAAAGAACATTGCTCCAATCAACAACAGTATTTTCTTAACGCTAACAGACCTATTTATCATAAAATAGCCTGTTATCATCATAAATAATATATTGCCTAAGCTGCCACCCCAGCTTACCAACTGTGTGAAAATCAATTGCCATGTCAAATTATCGACGCCTAATATATTTTTAGCAGGTTCTAAAACATGAAATACACCATGAACCCCAAAATGATGCGTTATAATAATTAGCATGGCCACAATTCTTAAAAATTCAAAATTAGAAATGCGTCTGCTCTGCTCTGCTCTGCTCTGCTCTGCTCTGCTCTGCTCTGCTCTGCTCTG
>CAVFWX010000102.1:0-6935 GCA_963626225.1 Anaerotignum sp. | reverse complement strand
GGATTTTATACTACGCCGATTTATGAACAGGCTAGGAAATGGTGTCAGAGATTTGCCCATAGATATCCAGCTAGTATCGTATCTGTATATGAATTAGATGAAAAAGCTTATGCTGATGTAAAGGTCATGCAATTCGATGGCTATTCTGAGGATTGGCTGGATTTTATCTTGAATTGCCGCCGTCAGAAGGATACAACAGATTATGATATAGTTATTGGCGGTGTGGCCAATGACAAGGTATTTAACACTGTTGAGCTGTATTTTGATGGGTTGATTGACAAAAACGAAGCAATCAAAAGATTACGTTATGAAAAGCCCAATCTTCAGATTTGCTTCCGTAGCAATAAGGCATTGAGGTATTTGAAATTTTTGAGGAGTGAGCGGGTATGCTAGCCAATCATATATTGCTGCAAAAAAAATATGCCCGTGTGGTGGCAGGTTTTGCCAAGGCAAAGAATATCAGCCTGGATGAGGCCTTGGATTTCTTTTACCATTCAGAAACCTATGAACTGATGAGTCAGGGGATATCTGATATGCACTGCCGTAGTGACGGCTATCTGGTGGAGGAATTGGAAATGGAGTCCCAGAGAAGATAAGTCCTAGAACATTTTTATTGACATATCAATCTATTTTTGCTATATTAACCATAACAAATATAGTTATAGTAAAATATGGATTGGACATTGGAGTCCCAGTGGAGTTTTCTGCTGGGATTTTTTGTTGCAATAATTGAAAATGATTTTCATGTATACAATATATCTGAAAAAAACACTTTTAATATTTTACTTATATGCTATAATGGTATATGTGATATACAAATAACGAATAATATCACACATGTATTGGGCAAGGAGGAAATTATATGAAATTATTTAGCAGATTATCCATTTTCAGCGTTCTGCTGGTGCTGGTAATCAGCGTAGTAGCTGGTTGCGGTGACAGTGCTAGTGAAAAGAAGTTCCTGAACATCGCCACCGGTGGTACCGCAGGTACCTATTATCCTATTGGCGGTGCCATGGCTGAGATTCTCAACAACAATATTGAAGGCATGAATGCCAGTGCCCAGAGCACAGGTGCTACCGTAGCCAATATCAACATGCTCCAGGAGGGTTCCGTTGACCTGGCTATCGTTCAGAATGATATTGCATACTATGCTGCCAACGGCATTGAGATGTTCAAGGACAAGAAGATTGACAATCTGAGAGGTATTGCCAGCCTTTATCCTGAGACCTGCCAGGTTATTACCTTGGATGCCAGCGGCATCAAGAGCATTGCTGACCTGAAGGGCAAGCGTGTGGCTGTAGGTGCTATGGGTTCCGGTGCTGAGGCCAATGCCCGCCAGATTCTGGAAGCTTATGGCATTACCTATGATGATATTGACGAGCAGTTCCTGTCCTTCTCCGAGGCAGCCAGTGCCCTGAAGGATGGCAATGTTGATGCAGCTTTCCTGACTGCCGGTTATCCTACCGCAGCTGTTCAGGATATTGCTTCCCAGAACCCTATCCGTGTTCTTCCTGTAGAGGATGACAAGGCTGATGCCTTGATTGCCAAGTATCCATTCTACACCAAGGTTGTTATTCCTGCCGGTACCTATGCTGGCTTTGATGAGGATGTTCCAGCTATGTCCGTAATGGCTATGCTGATTTGCACCGACAAGATTGATGAGCAGATGGGTTATGATATTACCAAGGCTCTCTTCAGCAATCTGGATCGCATCAAGGCAGCTCACGCTGTAGGCAAGTTCATTACCAAGGAAAGCGTAATGGAAGGTATGCCTATTACCATGAATGCAGGTGCTGAGAAGTACTTCAAGGAGTAATTTGAGGTTTTGAGCAGGGCTGCGGCTGCTAGGTGGCCAAGGCCCTGTTTTTTATTCATTATGAAGTGTAAAGCAAAAATTGTGCTGGCAGCAGTCCTGCTTCTGCTTGTTGCCGGTTCTGCCTGGTGGGGAAGCCGTCCATGGCTTTATGCTCAGGGGGAGACAGAAATGATTGCCGCTGTCCCTGCCCAGCCGGAAGAACCTTTGGAAATAAGCTTTATCCATTCGGTGCAGAAAACACCGGTGGAGGAATTTTTGACTGTAAGCCAGGATCAGCAGGAGATAATCCTAAACAGTACCCGGTACCATTCCTTTGGGGTGGGATTGCCCTTTATGGAAAGCGACGGGCATTTTTATCAGGATGGCAATGATTTTGTCATGGATGATATGAATCGGCATTTTGCTTCCCTAAGCCTTCGAACCGGTTTGGGAACAAAATTGACCTTGACCCTGGGGCAGGAGAAATATCCTGTCTATGAGAAATTCGACCCTGGCTACAGGGTGGATATATTTATAGCTCCTAGGGCTTATATACTGAAATATTATGGAGCACAGTTCTCCAAAAAAATTCTAGGGAGGTAAAGCCTATGGCTTTAGAAAATAATGCAGCACCAAAGAGCGATGCAGAGCTGGCTCAGGACGTGCTGAAGAAGTATGACCGTGAGTCAGATACCATGGAATACAAGGGCTTTATGGCCAAGCTGGTGTCTGCTATTGCGATCTGTTTTTCCGTTTTCCAGCTGTATACAGCTTTCTTTGGTACCTTGGATGCCCAGCTGCAGCGTGCGGTGCATTTAGGATTTGCCCTGGCACTGTCCTATATGCTGTATCCTACCTGTAAGTCCTGGTCCCGTCACAAGCTCCATCCATTGGATGCACTGCTTGCCGTGCTGGGAGCAGCGGCTCCCGCCTATATTGTCATTATGTATAGAGAGTTGGCCATGCGTGCCGGTACCATTACCACACCGGATCTGATTATCGGCATTGTGGGCGTGCTGCTGGTTATTGAGGCTACCCGTAGAGTTGTAGGTTTGCCAATGGTTATTGTGGTACTGTGCTTCTTGGTTTATGCCTTTGCCGGTCCATATATGCCTGGTGTTCTCAGCCATCGTGGTTTGACTGCAGGACAGCTGGTAAATCATTTGTATTATACTACTGAGGGTATTTTTGGTATTCCTCTGGGTGTATCATCTACCTTTATATTCCTGTTTATTCTCTTTGGTGCTTACCTGGAGTGCACTGGATTGGGCAAGTTCTTCATTGATATTGCCAATGCCATTGCTGGTTGGGCCAGCGGCGGTCCTGCCAAGGTTGCAGTTATTTCCAGTGCCCTGATGGGTACTGTATCTGGCTCCTCCGTAGCCAATGTTGCGGGTACTGGTTCCTTTACCATTCCTATGATGAAAAAGCTGGGCTATCGCAAGGAATTTGCTGGTGCCGTTGAGGCAGCATCCTCCACTGGTGGTCAGCTGATGCCTCCTGTAATGGGTGCCGCAGCCTTCCTGATGGCTGAGTTTGTAGGTGTTCCTTATATCGAGGTTGTAGAAGCAGCTATTATTCCTGCTGTGTTGTATTTTGCCGGCGTATGGTTGGGAGTACATCTGGAAGCCAAGCGTACTGACCTGAAAGGTATTCCTCGTGACCAGCTGCCAAAGGCATGGGTTATCTTCAAGGAAAGAGGTCATCTGGCCATTCCTCTGATCGTTATTGTTTATCTGTTGGTAACTGGCTATACTCCAATGCGTGCTGCATTGGTAGCCATCGTGCTCTCCATTGTGATTTCCTGTCTCAGGAAAAACACCCGTATCACGGTTGGTGATGTGGTAAAAGGTCTGGAGACTGGTGCCCGTGGCGTATTGGGCGTAGCTGTAGCCTGTGCTTCTGCCGGTATCATCATCGGCGTTGTTACCAAGACCGGTGTTGGCCTGAAGCTGGCTTCCGGCCTGTTGGCTCTCTCCGGCGGCTATCTGCTGCCAACCATGTTCTTTACTATGATAACTTCCTTGATTCTGGGCATGGGCGTGCCTACTACAGCCAACTATGTAATTACCTCTACCATTGCTGCTCCGGCCTTGTTGCAGCTGGGAGTACCTACCTTGGCTGCTCATATGTTTGTATTCTACTTCGGCATTATTGCAGACGTTACCCCGCCTGTTGCCCTGGCAGCCTATGCTGCATCAGGCATCAGTGGAGGCAAGCCGCTGATGACAGGTGTCAATGCTTCGAAACTGGCCATAGCGGCATTTATCATACCGTATGTCTTTGTAACCTCACCGGAGCTTTTGATGATAAACGCTACGGCAGGCAGCTTGATTATGGCGGTTATTACAGCTATCCTAGGTATGGTTGGTGTTAGCTCCGCCCTTATCGGCTATCTGGCTGACAAGAGCACCAAGCTGGAGCGAGTTGCCCAGTTTGTAGGCGGTATCTTGATGATTATTCCTGGTACCATGACTGATATTCCTGGCTTCATTATCTTCCTGCTGGTGGTATTCTGGCAGACCAAACGGAGAAAATCCCGTCAGGGCTAATTGGATATATGTAATGCAAAGCAGGTCTTTCCTAGAGAGAGGCCTGCTTTTTAAAACTTTTATTGCTATTTTCAAGGAAATTATATAAAATTGTCTTAATAAATGTGTTAAACAAGGGATATGATTTGTGGAGTTGGTGGGAATGAAGAAAAAATGTCAGATTCCGAAAAACTCAATATTAAGGAAGATACAAGGATATTTCAGGTTGCTAAGTGCCTCCTCAGATGATTATTTCTTTGCCACGGACATGAAAACCAATGTTATCATGGTTTCGCCCAATATGGTAACGGATTTTGGCATGCCGGCAGAGACTTTTGTGGATATGGATGAGGTATGGCTGCCCAGAGTTCATCCAGATGATTATGATGCATATACCCAGGAGCTGTTTAAAACTTATACTCCCACGGACAATATGCACGATGTCTTTTATCGGGTCAGGGATATCCGGGATAATTATATATGGGTAAGATGCCGGGGCCAGGTGTCCTTTGACAGCATTACCGGCAAGCCGGAGCTTTTTGCCGGGGTTATCAAGACTCTGGATCAGGAGAAACAGGCGGATGCCAATACAGGGCTTCTGACCAGATGCCAGTTTGAGCAGGCAGTAAGACAAGCCTTGCAGAGGGATGAGCAAAAGGAAATACCTCCTGGGGTGGTAATCTTCTTTGGTTTGGATAATTTCAAAATAATCAATGAGTCATACAACAGGCGGTTTGGCAATATTATGCTGAAGCTGGCGGCCAGTGCCATTACCAAGGCACTGCCGGAGGGAATTATGGCCTACAGGCTGGATGGGGATGAGTTCGCTGTTGTGATTCCGGGGATGGATGCAGCAGGAGCTCAGGAACTGTTTGAGGCGGTGCAGAGAGGCTTTTGCCGGCCCCATGATGTGGAGGGCAGGACCATGTTCTGTACCATTTCTGCCGGTACGGTGCTGTACCCTCAGGGAGGCAAGGATTATTTGGTGCTCCAAAAGCACGGAGAAGCTGCTCTAGATCAGGCAAAGCGGGAGGGGAAGAACAAAAATATCCTCTTTACCAAGGATCAGTACAACCGCTGGCTTCGCTCCTTAGGCATGCGGGATGGCCTTCAGGCCAGCATTGAAAAGGGATTTCAAGGTTTTTCCTTGTTTTACCAGCCCCAGGTGGATGCCAAAAGCCAGAAGCTTATAGGGGCGGAGGCCCTTATTCGCTGGCGGAGCCCTAAGGGTCGAATGGTTTCTCCAATGGAATTTGTCCGTATTTTGGAGGAAACCAAGATGATTATTCCAGTAGGCCGCTGGGTTTTTGAAACTGGCGTAAAGCAGTGCAAGGCTTGGCAGGAGAAGCAGCCAGGTATGCGAATCAGCATCAATCTTTCCTATGAGCAAATCAAGGAAAGTGGTTTTCAGGAATTTGCCTTGGATTGTCTGAAAAAATACGATGTATCACCAGAGCTGATTGTGGTGGAGCTGACGGAAACAGCCATTGTTTCTGACTGGACCAATGTAAACAACTGCTTTAAGAACTTTCAGGAAATCGGCATGCGGATTGCCATGGATGATTTTGGCACGGGATATTCCTCATTGGCCTATATGAAGCATTTGGCCTGTGATATTGTGAAGATTGACCGGGCCTTTGTGGTGAATATCCTGCAGCCGGAGAGCGAATTTGACCGTCAGCTGGTGAAATCCACCATTGAACTGTGCCACAGCGTCAATATTGCCTGCTGCATTGAGGGCGTGGAGACAGAGGATCAGTACATGCTGATGCGGGATACATGCAATGCAGATATTATTCAGGGATATTACTTCGGACGGCCGGAGTGCCCAGAGGAGTTTGAAAAGAAATTTTTTGGTGGAGATTGGATAAAGGAGAATTATGAGCCGAGAAAGAAATGAAATGCCTGATATTACCCTGTTGGGGAATCAGCATACAAAATACGAATTTAGCTACAATCCCAATGTTTTGGAAACCTTTGACAACAAGCATCCGGACAGGGATTATTGGGTAAAGTTCAACTGCCCTGAGTTTACCAGCCTGTGCCCTATTACGGGACAGCCGGATTTTGCTACCATCTATATATCTTATGTGCCTGATATCAAGATGGTGGAAAGCAAGTCCTTGAAGCTGTATCTCTTTAGCTTCCGCAACCATGGAGATTTCCATGAGGATGTGGTAAATATCATTATGAAGGATTTGGTGAAGCTAATGGAGCCAAGGTATTTGGAGGTATGGGGTAAGTTCCTGCCACGGGGAGGAATTTCTATCGACCCATATACAAATTATGGTAAGCCAGGCACCAAATATGAGGAACTGGCATGGCAGAGGTTTAGCCAGCATGATATGGTGGCAATGGATAAGGTGGATAATCGCTGAGATTATAAATATGCATTTGAGAAGCTGTTCGTTGAATGGCTTCTTTTTTTATGCCCTGACTCGGTGTAGACTTTATTTATTAGAAAGTTTCCGAAGAATTCGTGTTTCTTTATATATATAATATCAGGGATTTTGGGGGCGTTGAAATATAGGTGCTGGGGTGGTATATTTTAATTAAATTCGAGGGGAGGGAAATATTATGCCTATGTTTAAGCGGAGCATGGTTAT
>CAVFWX010000101.1:0-7091 GCA_963626225.1 Anaerotignum sp. | reverse complement strand
CTCCGTGGACCTCGTGGTGGCCTGATTCTCTGCAAGGATGCTGAGTTCGGCAAGCAGTTCAACAAGGCCATCTTCCCTGGCATTCAGGGTGGCCCTCTCATGCATGTTATTGCTGGCAAGGCAGTAGCCCTGAAGGAAGCTCTTTCTCCTGAGTTCAAGGAATATGCCCAGCAGATTATCAAGAATGCCAAGGTTCTGGCAGAAACCCTCCAGGCCAATGGCTTCCGCATCGTTTCTGGCGGCACTGACAATCATCTGATGCTGGTGGATCTGACTAGCAAGAATATTACCGGCAAGCTGGCCCAGAGCCTGCTGGACGAGGTAGGTATCACAGCCAACAAGAATACCATTCCATTTGAAAAGCTTAGCCCATTCGTAACCAGCGGTATCCGTCTGGGTTCTCCAGCCCTTACCACCCGTGGTTTCAAGGAGGATGATATGGCTGAGGTAGCCAATATTATTTCCCTGGTACTAAGCAATCCAGAGGATGAGCAGGCTCGCAAGGAGGCGGCAGATCGTGTAGCTGCTCTCTGTGCAAAATATCCTCTCTATGAATAATTTTACAAGGAGCAAATAAAATGTCTGATTTGAAAGTAACTGTAATTGACCATCCACTGATTCAGCACAAGCTGACCATTATGCGCAAAAAGACCACTGGCACCAAGGATTTCCGTGAGCTGCTGGAGGAAATCAGCATGCTGATGACCTATGAGATTACCCGTGACTTCCCGCTGAAGGACGTGGAGATTGAGACTCCTGTCAGCAAGTGCATGGGCAAGGAGCTGGCTGACAACAGAAAGCTCTGTGTCGTGCCTATTCTCCGTGCAGGTTTGGGTCTCCAGAGCGGCGTGGTAAATATGATTCCTGCTGCCAAGATTGGCCATATCGGACTCTATCGCGACCCTGAGACCCTGAAGCCTGTAGAGTACTACTGCAAGATGCCTAGCGACATCGCTGAGCGTACCATGCTGGTAGTTGACCCTATGCTGGCTACGGGCGGTTCTGCAGCAGCTGCCATTTCCATGCTGAAGGAAAAGGGAGCCAAGAAGCTGATTCTCATGTGCCTGGTAGCTGCTCCTGAGGGCATCAAGGTTATTAATGAGGAGCATCCTGATGTACCTCTCTATGTGGCCTCTGTGGACGAGAAGCTTAATGACCATGGCTATATCGTACCTGGCCTTGGTGATGCTGGTGACCGCATTTTCGGCACCATATAATTAATATCTTCACTAAAAAATGCCCTAGGGCAAGTTGGCTTGATATGCCATCTTGTCCTAGGGCTATTTCTATTTGTGGATATTTTACACAGTTTCTTCCAGGTATGTGCCGATTACAAAGAAATTGGCACTGGCCTTGCAGCAGGTATTTCCCTCTGCATCCTTGATTTCCACCTCACATACCATGGTCTTGCGGCCATTGTGGAGAATATGTCCGGTAGCTATTAGGTGGGTTTTCTCCGGCACAGCCTTGATATAGTACATATTCATGGACTGGGTTACTACCTTTTTGTTGGCAGAAAGGCAGGTAGCTCCCATGGCTGTATCAGCCAGGCTGGCCAAAGATCCACCATGGGCAATATGATAGAAGTTGGAATGCTTGGCTTCTGTGTCCAAGGAAAGAGTAACTCCCCCTGGTTTTATGTCATCAATCTGGATGCCAAGAAGCTTTACATAGGGATTATTATTGTAAAAGTCATTTAAATGAGCAAAAAAATCAGGATTTATTTTGGCGGTCATAAAAATTTCTCCCTCGAGTTTAACAAGTTCATTTATTTATTGTACCATAAAAAATATAAATAGAGAAAGCTAAATCAGAATTAATGTGAGCTGTTGGTAATAGACAAAAATAAGCAAAAGAGAAGTCAAATGAGCAAGAAAAAATCCTGGCAGTGAGCTGCTTAGGCTACGTTGTCAGGATTGCTTTGCTTATTTTGTGCTCATGGAAAGAGGAATCAGCATATTGGCAATATTTACCTTCTGGAGAATTTCCTCAGTCACAACGTCTCCCTCTTTGGCCAGGACAACACCGGTACGGGACACAATGTCCTTGGTAACGGTCTTGCCCAGCAGGAAGCGGCGATGGCGTTCAATGGTAGCCTTGTCGGCCATTTCCTTGGCAGGATCAGATGCTTCAGCCTTAGGTGCCTCATTTTTTGGAGCTTCTGGCTTTACCTCTGCCTTAGGAACCTCAGCCTTTGGGGCTTCTGGCTTTGCCTCTGCCTTAGGAGCCTCAGCTTTTGAAGCTTCTGGCTTTACCTCGGTCTTAGGTGCTTCAGCTTTAGGGGCTTCCACGGCAGGAGCTGCCTCAGGAGCTACAATTTCAGTTTTTTTTTCCGGATTGGAGTCGATGACAGTAACCTGCTTGCCGAAGATGGAAATCTGCTCAGCAGTAATCTCGGAAAGGCTGCCGTCACGGCCCTCAATTTCGCATTTTTCGACCTGGCCATTGTCCCCAACGTAGATTTCTACTATCTTGCCCTGAATAGTACCAGACTTGGTAATGGCCTTGGTGCCGATAATCTTGATATTGGCATCCATCATGGCCTCATAATCACCAGCATCCTCCAGAGTGAGAATATTCTCGCTGTTGGTAATGGTTACGGCATCCTCGCCGATGGCAATGACGGAGGAGTACGGCAGCAGCTTGACACCTCTATACCAATCCTCATCCTCAATAGTAATAGCAGCAATATTACCGTTTTTGGCATCTATGAGCAGGCTTTTGCTCATGCCCAGCTCCTGGCCCTCAGTGATGCTGATAACTGGCAGGCCAAGAATTTCAACACTTTTTTTCATGGGAATTCCTCCTGAAAATATTATTTATGGCGTAGTCTGATTCACAATTCATTAACTACACACCTTAACGAGGCTCCTTACTGTGGTAGAGAGCCTGGATTTGTGACAAATAGCTCCGGAAATTTTGCCTGGTAGCAGGATTTTCCTGAATAGCCGGCAGTTCCATGGCCTGGTATATGCAGTCCATGGCCTCTAGATACTGTTCCTGGGCTTGATAGAGATTTACCATGTCTATGACGATAAATGGTGCATACTCATCGCTGCGATAACGCTCCAGGGCGTATTTATATGCCTGAATCGCTGCCTGTGGCTGGCTATGAGTTTGTTCAAAGGCAAAATCCAAAATATCGTCCAGTGTTTTCATGGATTCCAGCGGTGCTGGAGAGGAAATATTTAGCTCTACTGTGGTCTCTGCCACCGGTTCATCAACAGCCGTGGCAGTGTAGATATCATCGGCTTCCGTCATATCCTTAGCTGTGTCAGCTGTGGATTCAACGGATATATCCAAGATGTCTGATAAAATAGGTACTGTCTCCCAAGACGGTTCCATCACCTTTGGTTTGGTCTCATTTTGGGGCACAGGTGACTCAGTGTGCATCATTGCAGCAGCGAGAACCGAATCATCAGGGTCAACCTGGGGGATATTGGCTATATTAGGCCGTGATTTTCTGTACAACAGATATTTATTATAACATGTTGTGCCGGTGGCTGCAAAAACAATCATGGTTCCCAATATATAATAGTAGGTTTTTGTGAGAAATGGCATCACAGAAATAATCAGAAAATTTATGCTTATGGCCGAGATTCCGCACAATACCAAAGAGGAAAGAGGAAGCTCACGGCCAATATATTTGGCAACCTTGTGAATGGCAATAATGCACACCGCCATAATGGAGGCAACCATTGCAAAGAATAACAAAATACATCCACCACGATTTATAAAAAATATTATATCATAAAATTGATTTATTAATATAGTAGAAAACTGCTAAAATTATTATAACAAAAATATTGATAGTATGATAGTGAAATTTTATTTTACATTATTTTTTTTTGTTTGTATTGTTTTTGACTTGCAATTATCATACAATACTTGTACAATAATACAGCAGAATATATTTCACAGGTAAGTTTCGCAACAATACCAAAAATCATCCTCTAAAAATAAACGCCAAGAATTTTCACTTAAAAAAGAGGGTATTTTGTATTGATGTCGAATTTAAAACCTAGCGAAGGTGTAAAATATATTTATAGTATAGCACTAAAGTTCAAGAAATGAGGGGTAAATATGCGCGAAGAAAATTTCACTATTGTTAATGCTCAGGGTCTCCATGCACGTCCAGCTGGTCAGATTGCCAAGGAGGCAAGAAATTTCCAGTCCAAGGTAACTCTTTCCGTAGCCGCTACTGGCAAAAAGGCTGATGCCAAGAGCCTTATGGGTATCATGACCCTCCAGGCAAAGAAGGGCACTGTTATCACCGTAACTGCTGATGGTCCTGATGAGGCTGCAGCTATTGAGAAGTTCGGCGGAATGATTAACTCCGGTTTCGGCGAGGATTGATTTTCGGAAGGACGGATTAATTATGCCAGAGAAATTGCAGGGAATGGGAGCTATCCAGGGCTATGCCATTGGCCGTATTCTAAAGGCCGGTCAGGCACTGGATGGTTATTTGGCTGCATATCAGCCTGGTACTGTTGAGGAGGAGCAGGAAAAGCTCAACAAGGCAGTTGCCCAGGTAGCTGAGAGTCTGGAAAAGAGTGTTGAGCAGATGCGTGCTGTAGGTCATGATGAGCAGGCCAATATTATGGAAGCTCATATGTTCTTGGCACAGGATCCTATGCTCACTGATGGTATGACAGACAAGATCCAGGAGATGGGTAACGCACCAGCAGCTATTTTGGCGTCTGCCAATGAGTCTGCCCAGATCTTCCAGTCTATGGATGATGAGTATCTCCGGGAGCGTGCAGCTGATGTTTTGGATGTAAGCAAGCGTATTGCCGGCCTTATCCTTGGTATCAAGGAGCCAGAGGTTGGAGAAGATATGGTTGTGCTCTGCGGCTATGAGGTAGAGCCATCCGTTATTGCCGGTGTTCCTGATGACAAGATTGCCGGTGTTATTATGGGACAGGGAAGCACTACCTGTCATGCTGTAATTATCGCCAAGTCCCGTGCTATTCCTACTGTTGTAGGCATGGAGCATCGGGTAGACGATATTCCAGACGGTGTCAAGGTAGTTTTGGATGGCCGTGAGGGCATCATTATCCTGGATCCTGATGAGGCTACCCTCAAGGAGTATGAGGATAAGCTGGCTCGTCAGAGAGAAATCGAGGCACATTATGCAGCCCTGAAGGATCTGCCTGCTGTAACCAAAGATGGTGTAGAGGTACAGCTGGCTGCTAATATCGGCAGTCCAAATGATGCCGAGAATGCTGCCAAGTATGGCAACAGAGGTGTTGGTCTGTTCCGTTCCGAGTTCGTATTCATGGGCCGTGAGGACATTCCGTCTGAGGAGATGCAGTTCGAGAGCTACAAGAAAGCTATCTTGGCCTGCAATGGCGAAATGTGCGTTATCCGTACCATGGATATCGGTGGTGATAAGCCGTTGCCATACCTAAATATTCCACATGAGGACAATCCTTTCCTAGGCTATCGTGCTATCCGCATCAGCCTGAACCGCAGGGATTTGTTCATGCCTCAGCTAAAGGCTATCCTTCGTGCTGGCGTATATGGTAAGGCTGCTATTATGGCACCAATGGTTGTCAGCGTAGATGAGATTCTCCGCCTTCGTGCTTTTGTCCGTGAGGCTATGCAGGAGCTGGAGGATGAGGGCAAGGAATACTCCAAGAATGTACAGCTGGGTATCATGGTTGAGACCCCGGCTGCTGCTGTTATGACTCCGGTATTTGCCAAGTATGTTGATTTCTTCAGCATCGGCACCAACGATTTGGTTCAGTACACCCTCTCCGTAGACCGTGTAAATCCAAATGTTGGCTACCTGTACAATCACTTCCATCCAGCTGTGCTCCAGCTGATTCAGCGTACCATCAAGGCTGCCAACGACAAGGGTATTTGGTCTGGCATGTGCGGCGAGATGGCCAGCGATCCATATGCAGCAGTTATCCTGATGGCTATGGGTATCCACGAGCTCAGCATGAGTGCACCATCTATTCCTCGTGTAAAGGAAATGCTTCGCTCTGTAACCTTTGAAGAGGCTCAGAAGCATCTGGAAAAGGTAATGGAAATGGAAACTGGTGAGCAGGTTCTGAAGTACCTCCATGAGGCACTGACCAGAGAATAAGCACAGTTTTTGTGGATAAACAGCGGGTTATGCACAGAATACATGCACAATGTGGATAAAAATGTGTATAACTTGTTGAAAAAAGTAAGAAATGGCAGATGGGACAATCCTGTCTGCCTTCTTTTTTTAGGAAAAAGTGAAAGGGGAGGGAGATATGCAGATTTTCAAAAATGACTGGGAGCAGTATTTGGCAGAGGAAATGCAGAAGCCATATTATAGGGAATTGCGACAGTTTTTGATTCAGCAGTACCGTAGCGTTCAGGTATATCCGGATATGTATGATATTTTCAATGCCCTGCATTTTACATCTTATGCTGACACCAAGGTACTGATATTGGGGCAGGATCCATATCACGAACCAGGACAGGCCCACGGTCTTAGCTTTTCAGTGCAGCCCAATGTGCCACCGCCACCATCCCTGATAAATATCTTCAAGGAGCTGGAAACGGATTTAGGCTGTCATGTACCAAATAATGGCTGTCTAGAGCCTTGGGCACGGCAGGGAGTGCTGTTGCTGAACACGGTGCTGACAGTACAGGCTCATAGGGCAAATTCTCATCGAGAAAAAGGCTGGGAGATTTTTACGGACAAAATCATTTCCTTGTTGAACGAGCGGGAAAAGCCAGTGGCATTTATCCTCTGGGGCTCACCAGCACGGCGAAAAAAGGCCATGATAACCAATCCAAGGCATTTTATCGTAGAATCACCTCACCCAAGCCCTCTATCTGCCTATAGAGGCTTTTTCGGAAGCCACCCTTTTTCCAGGGTAAACAAATTTCTGGAATCAATAGGTGAAAA
Organism: Anaerotignum sp.; assembly: GCA_963626225.1. Taxonomy (GTDB): domain Bacteria; phylum Bacillota; class Negativicutes; order Selenomonadales; family Selenomonadaceae; genus Anaerovibrio. The sequence continues at coordinate 199 of CAVFWX010000101.1, read as the reverse complement.
GCCTATAGACTGGCAGCTGCCGAATATCTGATAATTTTTAGAAAAATATTTTATAAAATAGTTGACATGGCTATTGTAATCTCGTATAATATTTCTTGTTCACAGCAAAAGAACACCTAGGGGTATCGCCAAGTTGGTAAGGCACTGGATTCTGAATCCAGCATTCGTAGGTTCGAGTCCTGCTACCCCTGCCATTCGC
>CAVFWX010000100.1:0-7114 GCA_963626225.1 Anaerotignum sp. | reverse complement strand
TTTTGCCCCGCTTTCCACGGCAGAAATTTCCCGCTATGTTGAATCCGGCGAGCCCGCTGACAAGGCTGGTGCTTATGGTATTCAGGGACGGGGGGCCGTGTTTATTGAACAAATCAGAGGTTCTTATTCCAATGTCGTAGGTTTGCCGCTTCATTGTCTTTATGGTCTTGCCCGGAAAGCGGGGATTGATTTATATGGCAATGGTGAGGGATCTTCCAGTTGAGGAAAGGCCAAGGGAGAGGCTGCTGGCATTAGGGCCAGGGTTTCTCAGCAATGCGGAGCTTCTGGCAATCCTTCTGCGGAATGGCTCTAGGGAAAGGTCCGCCCTGGAGATGGCAGGGGATGTGCTGCAGAAATGCGGCGACCAGGGCATCGGGGGACTAATCAACCTGTCCACAGGAGAGCTGGGGCAGATGAAGGGAATAGGCCAGGCCAAGGCTGCCGAGATTATGGCGGCAGTGGAGCTGGGGCGGCGGATGTCCGTACACAATGCCAAGCATAGGACCATTGTGTCCTGTCCTGAGGATGCGGCAGAATATGCTATGCCCAGGTTCAAGAATGAGCAGAGGGAGCATTTTGCCGTTATATTATTGAATGTAAAGAATCATATTTTATCCATGCCTGTAATTTCTATTGGTAGCCTGACCAGCTCCGTGGTTCATCCACGGGAGGTGTTCAAGGTAGCTATCCAGCAGACTGCAGCAACCATGATTTTGGTGCACAACCATCCCAGCGGGGATCCTACTCCCAGCAAGGAGGATGTGGCCACCACTAAAAGGCTGGTAGATGTGGGAAAGCTGATGGATATACCAATATTGGATCATATTATTTTAGGAAATGATAAATATATTTCCCTTAAAGAAAAAGGTGTGATAAAATAAAGTTTGCTATGTAATGATATGGCACAGGTTTATCTTTGAAGGGAGCAAGTTTTTACTATGTGGAGTCTTTTTGGTGGTTTGTCCCATGACATGGGCATTGATTTAGGAACAGCAAATACGTTGGTTCATATTAAGGGCAAGGGCATTGTTCTCCGTGAGCCATCTGTAGTAGCAATAAAGAGCGATACTGGTGATGTGTTGGCAGTTGGTGATGAGGCCAAGAGAATGATTGGCCGTACCCCTGGCAGCATTGTTGCTATCCGTCCTATGAAGGATGGCGTTATTGCTGATTTTGATGTAACCCAGGCTATGCTGAAGTATTTTATCCGCAAGGCCATGAATACCAAGTCCTTTGTCCGTCCTCGTGTGGTAGTAGGCGTGCCATCCGGTGTTACCGAGGTGGAGAAGCGTGCGGTTATTGATGCAGCACAGCAGGCTGGTGCCCGTGAAGCATATCTCATTGAGGAGCCAATGGCTGCGGCTATTGGTGCAGGATTGCCTGTGGAGGAAGCCACCGGCTCCATGGTTGTAGATATCGGCGGCGGTACTACTGAGATTGCGGTTATTTCCCTGGGTGGCATTGTTACCAGCTGCTCTATCCGCATCGGTGGCGACGAGATGGATTCTTCCATTATCCAGTACGTAAAGCGGGAGTATAACCTGCTGATTGGTGAGCGTACTGCTGAGGAAATCAAGATTAATATTGGTACAGCCATTGTCAACCCTACTCAGGACAAGACCATGGACATCCGTGGCCGTGACCTGGTAAGCGGCCTGCCAAAGACTGTCCGCATCAAGTCCAGCGAAGTCTGTGAGGCCCTCAGTGAGCCTGTAAAGAAGATCGTGGATGCCGTAAAGGGAACCTTGGAAAAGACTCCACCTGAGCTGGCAGCTGATGTGATGGATCATGGCATTATGATGACTGGCGGCGGTGCACTGCTCACCAGCCTGGACAAGCTCCTGAGCCATGAGACAGGCATGCCTGTATTGGTGTCTGAGGATGCCCTGTCCTGCGTAGGTGAGGGCACTGGACGTTCTCTGGAGAATATTGAGCTGCTGAAGCGTGTTGTTATGACTACAAAGAAGCTGAGATAAAATGAGCAGGGTACGACGGGAAAAAAATTCACAGCGGACAATCTGGCTGCTGGTATTTGTAGCAGTCTGTATCTTCGTGATTATATTTTTTGCAGCCAGGGGAAGGTTTGCAGCCCCTATGGGCAGCGTGGCTGCTACAGGGGCATTGGCTCCTTTCCAGCGGGCTGCCTCCTGGGCGGGGGATCGCATCAATAGCGTTACCTCATCTATATGGGAACTGGTTTCTGCCTACTATCAGAATGAGATGTTGAAAAGCGAGGTTGTGCAGCTGAGGCAGCAGAACCTTACTGCCAGCGAGTATGCAGCAGAAAATGAACGGCTGCGGAACCTTTTGGGCTACAAGCAGGCTGCCACGCAGTTTGACTTGATGGCAGCTCAGGTAATAGGCCGGGAACAGTCTACCTGGACCAGCATGATTGTGGTGAACCGTGGCAGTAGCGACGGTATTGTCAAGAATATGCCCGTGGTAACGGAAAAGGGCCTGGTAGGCGTGGTGACAGAGGTGGCTCCCAATGCCGCCAAGGTACAGCTGATACTGGATCCCCGGTGCTCTGTGGGAGCCTTGGTGCAGCGGCCTGAGTCCAGGGTCACAGGTATTGTCCAGGGCAGTGCCAAGGATGTACTGGCTCCTGACATGGTAAATATACCAAAGAATGCCGATGTAGTTGAGGGAGATACTGTTATCACCTCTGGCTTTGGAGGTATCTACCCTAAGGGAATCCTGATAGGTACAGTGAACGCCTTGATGGACGATGGCGGCGGTCTTTTGAAGATTGCTGTGCTGGAACCGGCTGTGGACTTCCAGAAGCTGGAGGACGTAATGATTATTACGGCATCTAGAGAAGCACCACCGGCAGCCATGGTGCCGCCTGCCCAGACTCCGGGAACGGAGACGGACAAGGATGGCAATTTCATCAATGCTGATAAAACAGAGGGAAAATAGATATGAAGGTATTCTTGGGCTGGCTGGTTCTGTCATTGCTGCTGTATGTGCTGCAGACATCCTTGATGCCGTTGATTTTCTTTCGGGGCATTGGGCCTGATTTGCTGCTTTTGGTTACTATTTCCTTTGCCTTTCTCAAGGGAAAGAAGCAGGGCAGCTTTATGGGATTTCTGCTGGGGCTTTTGGAGGATCTTGCCACAGGTGGCTTCTTTGGGGTAAATACCCTGTCCAATATGGCCATGGGCTATGCCTGTGGTGTATTTTCCAACAGGGTGCTGCGGGACAGCTTTGCCCTGCCTGTGGTGGGGGCGGTTGTCAGTACCACGGCAGCGTTTTGCTTTATGGAGCTGATTATGGTACTGCTGGGCTATGGATTTTATCCCCTGGCTCATTTGCAGTTTAAGCTGTTTCCGATGCTTTGCTACAATGTTATATTTGCCTGGCCTGTCCATGTAATTGTACATAAGGTGGACAGCCTGGTATCTGAAAAGAAATAGCGGGATGCCTTTCTGGTGGTACCGCTGGATTTGTGGCAGCCTGTCTGCCACATTTTCGTATTTTTAGGATTATGGAGTTTTAAATGTCTGAAAAGGATATTTTTAGTAGCCGGCTAAAGGCATTAGGTGTGATTGTCACCATAGTTATCGTGGTGCTGATTGCCCGCATGGGCTATCTGCAGGTATATGATGGGGACTATTATGCTAATTTGGCAGATGGCAACCGCATCCGCCTGGTGCCATCGGTGGCACCGAGAGGTACCATGTATGACCGCAACGGCAAGCTGCTGGTAACGAACCATCCAGGATTTACTGTTTCCCTGCTGCCTCTTACGGAGCCTATTTCTGAGGAGGTTATCAGCAGGCTTTCTGTGCTGTTGCAGGTTCCGGTGGAGGACATCCACAAAAAAATAGAAAATCATATTGGCTTTGATCCTATCCGCATCAAGACAGATGTAGGCCCGGAGCTGACCACCATCATAGCGGAGCAGAAGGATCTCTATCCCGGCGTAGTTGTAGAGGTGTTGCCTATTCGTGACTATATCTATCACGAGCAGGGCGCCCATGCCTTTGGCTATGTTAGCGAAATCAGTGATGCAGAGCTGGAAAAGAAAAAGGACGAGGGCTACAAAAGTGGCGACATCATCGGCAAGTTTGGCCTGGAGAAGGTCTATGACCAGTATCTGAGGGGCACCAATGGTGGCCAGCAGGTGGAGGTAGATGTTACAGGCAAGCCGGTGCAGGTTCTGGGCAAGAAGAATCCTATTCCTGGCAATGATTTGTACCTTACTATCGACCAGGATATTCAGGCGGCAGCTGAGCAGGCCATTGATGAGCAGCTGGGGAAGATTGGTGCCCATGCAGCAGCAGCGGTAGCACTGAATCCACAGACAGGAGAGGTGCTGGCCATTGTCAGCCGTCCTGCCTTTGATCCAAATCTCTTTGTCAATGGTATTTCTGACAAGAATTGGGAAAAGATAAACAATAATCCATACTATCCAATGGACAACAAGGCTATTACTGGTGAATATCCACCAGGTTCCACCTTCAAGATTATTACTGGTACCGCAGCCCTTTCTGAAGGCAAAGTTACCCCAGAGGAACAGATCTTTGACTCTGGCCACCATTGGATTATACCCAAGGGAAATGCTGATGGAGAGGCACTGGGCTGGCTGAATTTTGAACAGGCCATGGCTCATTCGGATAATGTGTATTTCTATGAAATGGGCAATCGTCTGGGCATTGACAATATTGAACGCTATGCCAGAATGTTTGGCATGGGAAAGGTAACAGGCATTGATCTGCCTTATGAGTCTGAGGGACTGGTAGCCTGCAAGGCTTATAAGAAACGGGTTTTTGACGATGATTGGTATTTGGCAGAGACCTTTGATGCGGCTATTGGCCAGGGCTTCAATCTGGTAACTCCTATCCAGGCAGCCTCCATTATGGGAGAGATTGCCGCCAATGGCAAAAGGTTCAAGCCATATCTGGTAGACAAGATCGTGGATGCAGATGGCAATGTGGTAAAGCAGTTCCAGCCGGAGCTAATCAGCCAGCTGGATGTGGAGGATCGCTTTATCCGTTTGGTACAGGCTGGACTCCATGAGGTTACGGTATATGGTACTGCTGCCTCAGTATTTGGCAGCAACTATCCAGTAGAAATTGCAGGCAAGACCGGTACAGCAGAGAACTCCCATGGCCGTGACCATGGCTGGTTTGTGGCCTATGGACCCTTTGACAACCCTACCATCGTAGTGGCTGTTATTGTGGAGCAGGGTGGCTATGGCTCCCAGTCTGCGGTACCTATTGGCAAGAAAATTTTGGATGCGGCCTTCCATATACCTGATCCTGCTCAGGTAGCCAAGGCAAAGGCTGAAGCAGAGGCCAAGGCAAAGTCAGCAGCTGCCCAGAAGGGGCAGTGAGAGATGAGGGGGATTGTATGTCAAGGGATTTAATCAGAATCAAGGGCGGCAGCGATGGCTTTAAGCTATTGGTGGATAGCTCGGCAAATCTGGAAGAGGTTCAGGACGCACTTGACAAAAAGCTGCAGGAGCATCCAGAATTTTTCCCGGAGGGGACAAAATTTGAGATTGTGGCAGCAGATTTGAGCAAATCAGTCCGAAAGGGACTGGGGGATATGCTGAGCAGCAAGGGGCTGAATGTGACAGCTGCCGAAAAAAAGTTGTCAGTTGCTAAGCAGGATGGCTCAGTGCAATTCAAGGCGGCAGTTGATGTGGCTGCTAGTCAGGTAAAAGGCAGTATAGCAGAAAATTCTGCTAAAGGCATCCAGGGTGACAGCCAGCAGCTCATGACGGTAATTAACCGCACTGTCCGCAACGGAGAGGAAATAAATTCTCCTGGTTCCGTAATGATTTGTGGCAATGTAAATCCAGGAGCTAGAATTGTGGCTGTAGGCAGCATTGATGTAAGGGGCAAGTGCCGTGGCATAGTCCATGCGGGAGCAGCAGGGGATTATCAGGCTTTTGTGGTAGCTGACAGGCTGATGCCTATGCAGATCTGCATAGCAAATCTCATTGCCCGTTCTCCGGACAATCCCGAAGCCAGCGAGTATGCGGAAAAGGCGTATATCAAGGATGGTCAGATTATTATAGAACCAATAGAAAGGTAGGATTCTGTTCATGAGTGAGGTTATTGTTGTTACATCCGGCAAGGGAGGCGTAGGCAAGACTACCACCACTGCCAATTTGGGGGTAGGCTTGGCAAAGCAGGGCAAGAGCGTAGTGCTTATTGATACTGATACAGGACTTCGGAATCTGGATCTGCTGCTGGGCCTGGAAAACCGTATTATGTATGACCTGGTAGATGTTACGGAAGGCAGGGTGCCATATAAGAAGGCTCTGGTTCGCCACAAGAAGTATGAGAACCTGTTTCTGCTGCCAACTTCCCAGATCAAGGACAAGTCTGCCGTAAATCCAGCCCAGCTCATGGTTCTCTGCGATGAGCTGCGGAAGGAATATGATTTTATTATCATTGACTGTCCTGCCGGTATTGAGCAGGGGTTCAAGACCGCCATTGCTGCTGCTGATAGAGCTATCGTAGTAACTATGCCAGAGGTTTCTGCTGTCCGTGATGCAGATAAAATTATCGGTGAGCTGGGCCGTGCAGAAAAGGACAATATCAGCCTGATTGTCAACAGGATCCGTCCTCAGATGGTTCAGAGTGGGGATATGATGGATATGAATGATATTGACGATATCCTGTCCATCAAGTGCATTGGCCAGGTACCTGATGATGAGATGGTTGTTACCTCTGCCAACCGTGGTGAGCCGCTGGTGGGCAATGAAAAGTCCCAGGCTGGTATGGCCTATGCCAATATTGTCCGCCGTCTGCTGGGAGAAGAGGTTCCTTTTATGACCTTTAAGGTTGATGGTCTGTTTGCTCGCCTGAAAAAGGCTCTGGGCATATAAGGAGGTCATAATATGTTGGATTCACTTTTGAGCATCTTTAGAAAAGAAAAGTCCGGCAAGGTGGCCAAGAAACGCCTGCAGATGGTGCTGATCCAGGATCGGGCCAGTGTGTCTCCGGAGGTTATGGAGAAGCTGCGGGATGATATTATCCAGGTTATTTCCAAGTATATGGTTATTAACCAGAGTGATATGGAGATTTCACTGGAGAATGTGGAGGATTCTGTGGCACTGGTGGCAAATATACCGGTGCAGAATATGCGGCATCACTAA
>CAVFWX010000099.1:0-7358 GCA_963626225.1 Anaerotignum sp. | reverse complement strand
AAAACTTGATTTCTATATCCAAAAGGAATATCATTATATGATAAACACTCTAAAACACATAGAGGGGAGATGAATGCAATTTCTGTTGTTGAAGATATAGAAAAATCCCGGAATATTACCCGGGATCAGCTGGCCTATCTATTAGAAGGGCATGAGGCCCAGGATCTGAAGGAGCGGGCTGTGACTCTTCGGGAAAAAATCTACGGCAAGGATGTATATGTCCGTGGTCTTATCGAATTCACCAATTACTGCAAAAACAACTGCTATTACTGCGGCATACGCCGGGATAATATGCAGGCTGACAGGTATCGGTTGACGGAGGAGCAGATTTTGGCCTGCTGTGATGTGGGACATCAGTTGGGCTTTCGGACTTTTGTTTTGCAAGGTGGTGAAGATGGCTACTATACAGATGAGCGAATGTGTCGTATAATATCTAGTATCAGGTCAGCACATCCGGATTGTGCCATTACCCTTTCCATCGGTGAAAAGGAGCGGGAGAGCTATGAGGCCTTCTTCCGTGCCGGAGCGGACAGGTATCTCCTCCGCCATGAAACGGCAGATGATGCCCATTACCGCCGGCTTCATCCGGAGGAAATGTCCCTAGCTCACCGCAAGGACTGCCTATATGCCCTGAAGGAAATAGGCTATCAGGTGGGAGCAGGGTTTATGGTAGGTTCCCCAGGACAGACTGTGGACACCCTCTATGAGGATCTGCAGTTTCTCAGGGAGCTAAATCCCCACATGGTGGGCATAGGTCCCTTTATCCCACAGCACGAAACGCCTATGGGAGCTGAGGCTGGTGGCACTGCGGATATGACACTTACACTTTTGTCTATCATCCGCTTGCTGCTGCCCCATGTGTTGCTGCCTGCTACTACAGCCCTTGGCACTATTGATCCCCTGGGCAGGGAAAAGGGCCTCCAGGCCGGAGCCAATGTAGTTATGCCCAATCTGTCACCTAAATCCGTACGGAAAAAATACGCCTTGTACGACGCCAAAATCTGCACCGGAGAAGAAGCGGCAGAGTGTATTAAATGTTTGGAGAACCGTGTAAGGTACGCCGGCTACAATATTGTGGAAAGCCGGGGAGACTACCGGTGACAGTCTAAGTTTTAGGAGAGTCAGAAAAGTATGTACAATGTAAAATCCATGAAGGCGGAGGAGTTTATCTCCGACGAGGAAATCAAGGCAACCCTCAAGTATGCTGATGAGAACAAGGACAATATGGAAGTGGTGGATGCCATCATTGCCAAGGCAAAGCTGGGCAAGGGCCTGACCCATCGTGAGGCTTCTGTGCTGCTGGCTTGCGACAATGAGGAAAAGCTAAAGGAAATCTATGACCTGGCAAGGCAGATAAAAGAGGACTACTACGGCAATCGTATCGTGCTCTTTGCACCACTGTATTTGTCCAACTATTGCGTAAATGGCTGTGTATACTGCCCTTACCATATGAAGAACAAGCACATTAGCCGCAAGAAGCTTACACAGGATGAGATTCGGGCAGAGGTAACAGCTCTCCAGGATATGGGACATAAGCGTCTGGCCATCGAGCTAGGGGAGGATCCGGTAAACAACCCTATTGAGTATGTACTGGAGTCCATCAACACCATTTACAATATTAAGCATAAGAACGGTGCGATTCGCCGTGTTAATGTAAATATTGCCGCTACTACCGTGGAAAACTACAAGAAGCTTCACGATGCAGGCATCGGCACCTATATCCTCTTCCAGGAGACCTATAACAAGGAAGCCTATGAGGCACTGCACCCAACTGGACCAAAGCATGACTATGCCTACCATACCGAGGCCATGGACCGTGCCCAGGAAGGCGGCATTGACGATGTAGGTCTTGGGGTACTCTTTGGCTTGGAGATGTACCGCTACGAATTTGCCGGTATCCTCATGCACGCAGAGCATCTGGAGGCTGTCCACGGAGTAGGGCCACACACCATCAGCGTGCCTCGTGTCAAGAAGGCGGATGATATTGACCCAGATTCCTTTGACAATGGTATTAGCGATGAAATCTTTGAAAAGATTATCGCCTTGATTCGTGTGGCTGTGCCATATACCGGCATGATCATCTCCACCCGTGAGGGCAAGGCTGTCCGTCAGAAGGCACTGGAGCTGGGCATTTCCCAGATTAGCGGTGGTTCCCGCACCAGCGTAGGCGGCTATGTGGAAGAAGAGGAAGAGGACGACAACTCTGCCCAGTTTGATGTCAGCGACCAGCGTACTCTGGATCAGGTGCTGAACTGGCTCATTCGCCTGGGCTATGTGCCAAGCTTCTGTACCGCCTGCTACCGTGAGGGACGCACCGGCGACAGGTTCATGTCCCTGTGCAAGAGCAAGCAGATTTTGAACTGCTGCCATCCAAATGCCCTTATGACCCTAAAGGAGTACCTGGAGGACTACGCCTCCGATGACACCAAGGCAAGGGGCCTGGCCATGATCGAAGAAGAATTGAAGAAGATACCAAATGAAAAGGTAAGAAAAATCGCAGCCGAGCATCTGGCAGACATCAGCCATGGCAAGCGTGACTTCCGTTTCTAAGGTATTTAGTGAGGGATTATTATGGGCGAACTCAATACCACTCCAAATGCCAACAGGCTTCACATCGGTGTCTTTGGCAAAACCAACAGCGGCAAATCATCACTGGTAAACTTGCTCACAGGCCAGGGCACCTCCATCGTATCTGAGATAGCAGGCACTACCACCGATGTGGTGTACAAGGCTATGGAGATAAACCCGCTAGGCCCATGTGTCATTATGGACACGGCGGGGCTGGAGGATGAAACAGCCCTGGGAGCCCAGCGTCTGGAAAAGACCAAGCTGGCCATGGAAAAGACAGATCTGGCTATAGTTGTATTTGCTGCGATTAAAGGAAATAAAGACATAGCATCAGAGCTAAATCTGGTAGAAACATTCTGCCAGAAAAATATTCCGGTGCTGTGCGTCATAAATGTCTTTGATGGCAATGTGGAAGCAGCAGAGGCCGTGTCCTCTGTACTTGAAGATAAAAGCCAAGGCAGGATGCTGAAGATAGCAGCCATGGATTGCAGCCAGGGAAGCCCGGAAGGGATAGAACAGCTGCGAGAGATTCTTTCCCAGTTGGTGCCGGAGTCATATGACACGGAGTACATAACCCGTCAGCTGGTATCTGAGGAGGATGTAGTCCTGCTGGTAATGCCCCAGGACATCCAGGCACCAAAGCGGCGGTTAATACTGCCTCAGGTGCAGACCATCAGGGAGCTTTTAGACAGAAAGTGCATAGTAGTCTGTGCTACCACGGACAAATTTGAGCTGGCATTATCCCAGCTGAAGTCCCCGCCGAAGCTGATTATCACTGATTCCCAGGTATTCAAATATGTCTATGAACACAAGCCTGAGGGTAGCATGCTTACTTCCTTCTCCGTGCTCTTTGCAGCCTACAAGGGGGATTTGCCTTACTATATAGAAGGTGCACATCATATTGACAGCCTGACGGATAGTTCCAGGGTTCTGATAGCTGAGTGCTGCACCCATGCACCACTAAAAGAGGATATCGGCAGGGAAAAGATACCGGCTCTCCTTAGAAAGCGTTTCGGTGCAGGAATCCAGGTGGATGTGGTCAGCGGCACTGATTTTCCTGAGAACGTGGCAGACTATGACCTGATTATTCAGTGCGGTGGCTGCATGTTCAATCGCCAGTATGTTATGGCGAGGATTGACAAGGCCAGGAGTAAGAAGGTACCAATGACCAATTACGGCATCACTATTGCCCACCTGACAGGTATACTGGACAAGATTTCCTACTAATGAATTATAGCCATGGTTGCTGCCGTGGCTTTTTTATTTGAAATTATGCTCTTTTATGTCTGATAAATTATATCATAAACAGTATTTATAAAAACATTAGCACTAAATATTTCAAATATTATCATTTAGATGCTAAAATAACATGATTGGAATATTTATGTGTATTTTAGGATTCTAATAGGGTATTGGGATTAATCAAACAAGGAGAGTTCGTATGAGTAGTAAATTATCTCGACGCAAATTTCTCAAGGTTGCAGCAGGTTCCGGCCTTCTTGGCTTCGGCGTTATGGCCGCCGGCTGCAAGGGAGATCCGTCAGGTGCCAAGGGCTGGGTACCAGACCAGTATCAGGGCAAGGGTGACTTCCCTGTAAATCTGAAGGGCCGCGTGGCCATCAGCCAGTACAATCCATCCATTGAGCGGGATGATGAGAAGTGCATCCTCTGTGGTCAGTGCGTGGGAGCCTGCAAGAACGTTATGGGTGTCTATGGCAATTATCCGCTGCCACTGAAGAACGAAATCGCCTGCGTAAACTGCGGCCAGTGTGTTATGGCCTGCCCATCCGGTGCTATCACCGAAAAACGCCATGTTGACCAGGTGCTGGCGGCTATCAATGACGAAAACAAGCATGTAGTGGTACAGACCGCTCCTGCCACCAAGGTTTCCTTAGGTGAGGAATTTGGTATGGCACCAGGCACCAGTGTTGGCAAGAAGATGGTAGGGGCCATGAAGGAAGCCGGCTTTGATGCAGTATTTGATACCTGCTTTGCCGCCGACCTGACTATCATGGAGGAGGCTACGGAGTTTATCCACAGGCTCACCCAGGCCAAGGATGAGATTCCTCATCTCACTTCCTGCTGCCCAGGCTGGGTAAAGTACTGCGAGTATTTCTACCCTGAGCTGATGCACAACCTTTCCACCTGCAAGTCTCCGCAGAACATGATGGGTGCTACCATCAAGTCCTACTATGCAGAGAAAAAGGGCATCAACCCGGAGAATATTGTCAATGTTTCCATTATGCCATGTACAGCCAAGAAGTTTGAGGTAGCCCGTGATGAGCTCCAGGTGGATGGTCACCGGGACATGGACTACGTTCTCACTACCCGTGAGCTGGCTGTACTGCTGAAGCGTCAGGGCATTGACCTGAACAAGGTATCTGAGTCCGACTATGACTCCGTGCTGGGTGAGTCCACTGGTGCCGGCAAGATTTTTGGTGCCACCGGCGGTGTTACCGAAGCTGCTGTCCGTACTGCCTACTACATGGCTACTGGTTCCAACCCTCCGGCAGATCTCTTTGCCTGGGCACCTGTTCGTGGCATGACTGCTGTCAAGGAAGCTACTGCCACCATTCCAGGTGTTGGCTCCGTAAATATCGCCGTTTGCCACGGCCTGGAAAATGCCCGTCAGCTGCTGAACGGCATCAAGGCCAATGGCAGCAAGTGGCAGTTCATTGAGTTTATGGCCTGCCCAGGTGGCTGCATCGGCGGTGGCGGACAGCCAAAGTCCGTGGATCCACAGATTAAGCAGAAGCGTATTGCCGCTATTTATCAGGAGGATACGGGATCTACCAAGCGCTGCAGCCATGACAACAGCGAGATCCAGACCATTTATAAGGAATTTTTCGGCAAGCCTCTCAGCGAGAAGGCAGAAAAATACCTACATACTTCCTTTGTAAGCCGTCATGAGCGGTTGTTTGATTGAGGAGAGGTGACATAAATGGCTGTATTAGTAGATATTTCCAAATGTATTGGCTGCGAGGGCTGTTCCGTTGCCTGCAAGATGTACAACGGCCTGGACTTTAAGGCCAAGCCAAGAAACATAAAAAATGGTCATGAGGAGCTGGACGACAATCGTTGGACTGTTATCCAGGAGTTCCACACCGGCTCAGAGGAGAAGCTCCGCTTCGTAAAGAAGCAGTGCCTCCACTGCAAGGAGCCTGCCTGTGCCTCCGCCTGCTTCTCCAAGGCCATCCAGAAGGATCCAAAGACCGGTGCCGTTGTGTACTATCCGGATCTCTGCGTAGGCTGCCGCTATTGCATGGTGGCTTGCCCGTATTCCATTCCTAAATACCAGTGGAACAAGCAGTTCCCACAGGTTACCAAGTGCCAGATGTGCGAGGCCCGTGTTGCCAAGGGTGATGCTCCAGCCTGCGTATCTGCCTGCACCACCGGAGCCTTGATTTCCGGTGACAGGGAGGAGCTTTTGAAGAAGGCCCATGAGATCATCGCCTCCGACAGCCGCTATGTAAACCATGTTTACGGCGAGCACGAGGTAGGCGGCTCTGAATGGCTTTACATCTCTGATGTGCCATTTGAGGAGCTGGGCTTCAAGAAGGTAGCAGATACCCCTGTTACCAGCTACACCAAGAGCTATATGTCCAAGGTGCCATTCTTTGCCGCAGCCTGGGCAGCCTTCCTGGCATGTCTTTCTTTCTACAACCATCGTGTGGAGAAAAACAAGAAGAAGCATGATGAAGATGAAAAGGATAAGGAGGACTGACCATGAAGGTAAAGGTTTATAAGTGTTTTCGAATTTTAGGCTGGGACTTTACCATCACTCCGGTGCGTTTTGTCCTGACCGGCCTGGTGGCCCTCATGGCTGCCACCGTTATCTTCCGCCTGCTGACCGGTTTCCAGTATGTTACTAATCTCACCGATGAAACCCCATGGGGCATGTGGATCGCCTTTGACGTAATGTGCGGTGTTGCCCTGGCCGGTGGCGGTTACTCTACGGCACTTCTTGTCAGCATGTTCCGCTACAAGCAGTATGAGGTAGTGGCCCGTGGTGCACTGCTGACCTCCCTTTTGGGCTATATCCTGGTAATGGCAGGCCTGTTCCTGGATATCGGCCAGTGGTTCAACTTCTGGCGGCCTTTCGTGTCCTGGGGCTATACCTCCGTACTCTTCGAGGTATTCTGGTGTATTTCCATGTACACCACCATCCTGAGCTTGGAGTTCTTTGAGATTGTGACTGAGCGTGTTCTGGTAAAGAAGCTCCATCCGTTGCTGGTAAAGATTTTGCCGGTGCTGGTAGTTATCGGCCTGGTATTCCCGGTACTCCATCAGTCCTCTCTGGGCGGCCTGTTCCTTATTATGAAGGAGAAGATGTTCCCACTGTGGTGGAGCCAGTTCCAGCCACTGTACTTCCTCATGTCCTCCTTCTTCGTAGGCTCTGCCATGGTTTGCGTTGAGACCAGCCTGGCCAAGACTGCTTATGGTCATGAGATTCCACACAACATCATGCTGCGTCTGACCCGTGTTGGTGCCCGCATCATGCTGCTGTACCTGTGCATGAAGATTTATGACCTGACCAGCATGGATCTCTGGGGCTATGTGTTCCAGGGAACCCTCCAGAGCAATATGTACTGCCTGGAGATGGTCTTTGGTATCATCGTGCCTATCCTGATTATTATCAGCCCGCTGCGTAACAGCAGGGGAGGCCTGCTGACCTATGCATGGCTCACAGTTTTGGGCGTTATCTTCAACCGCCTGAACTGCGTATTCACCTCCATGTACGAGTCCGGCTCCTACTTCCCAGGCATTGGCGAGTTCATCGTCAGCGCAGG
>CAVFWX010000098.1:0-7510 GCA_963626225.1 Anaerotignum sp. | reverse complement strand
TAAAAAGAAAAGGGCGAAATACATCGCCCTAAATATTAAATAGAAAATACTGATATTACTTAGCCCAGTTCTTGTCAAAGAGGTTGCTTACAGGCTTCTCCTCATAAATGCACTGGATAAAGGCAGCCAGCATTGGAGCCAGAGATATGCTGACAATCTTGTCATTCTTCTTCTTAGGATCCAATGGAATGGTATTGGTAATAACCAACTGCTTGATGCAGGAATCCTGAATACGCTGTACAGCAGGGTCAGTCAGGATACCATGGGAGCAGCAGGCATAAACAGCCTTGGCACCCAGCTTGTTCAGAGCCTTGGCGCCCTCGCAGAGAGAGCCAGCAGTATCAACCATATCATCAATCATGATGCAGGTCTTGCCCTTTACATCGCCGATAAGGTTCATAACCTCGGCACAGCCAGGACGAGGACGACGCTTCTCAATGATAGCGATACCGGTACCCAGCAGGTCTGCCATATTGCGGGCACGGGTTACACCGCCCAGGTCAGGGGAAACTACAATGAGATCCTCCAGCTCCAGCCCCTTGAAATAATCAGCCAGGGCAGGAGCAGCAGCCAGATGATCTACAGGGATATCAAAGAAGCCCTGGATCTGGCCAGCATGCAGGTCAACAGTAACAACACGATTCAATCCGGCAGCAGACATGAGGTTGGCTACCAGCTTTGCGGAAATAGGCTCACGGCCACGGGTCTTGCGATCCTGACGGGCATAGGCATAATAAGGTACCACTGCAGTTACGCTCTTTGCAGAAGCGCGCTTGCAGGCATCTGTCAGAATCAGGAGCTCCATCAGGTTCTCATTTACAGGCTGACAGGTAGGCTGGATAATAAAAATATCCTTACCACGAATACTTTCACCAATCATGACCTGAATCTCGCCATTGTTGAAATGGCCCACCTGAGCATCAACCATAGGAACTCCCAAACATTCGGAAATTTCATGTGCCAACTCAGGGTTTGCGTTACCGGCCAGAAGTCGTAAATTAGTCGCAGCGTTGTTCATTGTTTTGAATGCCTCCAATATTTTCTTTTTCCTTATACTCTTTATATACACAGCTCAGCCATACAGCCTAAGCTGAATATACCTATTGCACCAGGAGTCCCCTCTCCTGTCCGGCTACAGCTGCCAATCAGCTCCTTGTCCATGCCGGAAATGACAAGATTTGGATTTACTTCCGCTTGTCAGCCCATCCCTCAATGAGCTTCTGGCGGGAACGGCCAATGGCCAAAGTATCGGCAGGAATATCCTTGGTAATGACGGATCCTGCTCCGGTATATGCACCAGCACCTACATTGACAGGTGCCACCAAGGTAGTATGGCAGCCTACAAAGGCATTGTCACCAATGGTAGTACGATACTTGTTCTTGCCATCATAGTTGGCAGTTACGGTACCGCAGCCCAGGTTTACATTGGCTCCCACATCAGCATCACCAATGTACTGAAGATGTGGCAACTTGGTGCCCTCACCAACATTGGCATTCTTCACCTCAACAAAGTTGCCAATCTTTACTCCATTGGAAATATGGGCCTTTGGACGAAGATGTACATACGGTCCCATTATAACATCATTGTCAATAGTACACTCATGGGCGTATGTAAACTGAGCACATACATTGTCTCCAATATGGGCATCGCTAAAGCGGCTATTAGGGCCAATCTGGCAATTCTCACCAACTACGGTGCTGCCCTCCAGCCAGGTAAATGGATAAATCACAGTATCAGAGCCAACCTGTACATCAGCATCCACAAAGGTGCTGTCAGGATCCATAATGGTTACGCCATTATCCATCAGCTCGATATTCTTGCGGCGGCGGAGAATCTTCTCAGCTCCGGACAGCTGCACCCTGGAATTGATGCCCAAGGTGGACTCATAGTCATCAGCAGCCACAGCCCAAATCTTCTCCCCCTGCTCCCGGAGAATCCCCAGCACATCTGGCAGATAATATTCCCCCTGAGCGTTGTCGCAGCCTACCTGAGCCAGAGCAGCAAAGAGATCCTGGCACTCAAAGCAATAAATGCCGGAATTTACTTCCTTTACCTGACGCTCTTCATCAGTAGCATCCTTCTGCTCCACAATACGGGCTACATCTCCCTCAGCAGTGCGGATAATGCGGCCATAGCCGGTGGCATCCGGCATAATGGCGGTCAAAACAGTAGCCTTGGCTCCAGCAGCCTTGTGGCCCTCATAGAGCTTTGTGATAAGGTCAGCTGTTACCAATGGAGTATCGCCGCAGAGCACCACAACAGTACCCTTCTCGTCCTTCAGCAATGGCTCAGTCTGGCGGACAGCGTGACCGGTGCCAAGCTGCTCTGCCTGCACAACGAACTCAGCCTGCTCCCCCATGGCTTCCTTTACCTTTTCGCCACCAAAGCCTACTACCACGATATTCCGCTTGGCTCCTGCTCCCTTAGCCGCATCCAGCACATGCTGCAGCATTGGCTTGCCTGCGGCCTTGTGGAGAACCTTAGGCAGCTTGGACTTCATACGGGTGCCCTTGCCTGCTGCCAAAATAACGGTAACTAAATCCAGCATTTTATTGCCTCCAAAACTTATCAAAAAATCTTCGTATATACAACGACCATATGGCCATCATCTGTCCTTTGCCCTGCACGGGATGGCGGATAAATCAGCCCTTATGCCTTGTTCTGGGCATTTTTCTTCTTCAGCTCCTCCATACTGGACAGGAGAGTGTGCTCTGACTGCTCCATATGGTACTCTGCTGCTGCCTGGGCTTCCTTTACATTGCCCTGAGCAATGGCCTCCACAATACGGCAATGCTCCTCATGGGTAGCCTTCAACCGCCCAGGATAGGACATGGAGGTGGAACGGAAACGGGTCAGTTGCTCTCTAAGGTTGAAGATAATGCCTACTAGACGGGAATTACGGCTGGCCTGATATAGAAGGTCATGGAACTCCATATCTGTTTCTACGATCTTGTCCATATCTCCTTCATCAATATACTTGCTAATGGACACCAGCAGCCTCTGGAGCTGCTCCAGCTCCTCATCGGTAATCCGCTCTGCCGCCAGGCCGCTGGCCAAGGAGTCCAGGGAGGTACGAATTTCAAATACCTCGTTTACGTCACGGATGGAGAGATTTGCCACATAGGTGCCCCGGCGAGGCATCATGATAACATAGCCCTCCAGCTCCAGCTTGCGGATAGCCTCCCTGACAGGGGTACGGCTTACACCCAGCTCCTCAGCCAGCTGAATCTCCATGAGCCGCTCCCCAGGAGCCAGCACCCCCTTGCGGATAGCATCCCGCAGGGTTTCGCATACAACCTCCCGCAGAGGCTGATAACTATCTAACTTTATCGGTGTCAGCTTTTTTTCCATCAAATTTCAAATCCTTTATCTAATATAAATTCAAAAGCTGTCATCCCCAACAGCCATCATCTGTCTGTATCTACGCTCCTGCCCCTAGACAGGATTTCCTTCATTATTTACGCTTTGGCAGCCCCCAGGGTTTCTGCCACACAGGTATAGGCAGAAGCATCCTTTACTGCCAAGGCCTGACGGATTTTCTCCGCTGCTTCCTGACTATCTGCCAAAGCAAACACCGTTGGCCCGCTGCCTGACATCATGGCCGCCATGGCTCCCTTGTCCAGCATCAGGGATTTATACTCCTCAATAATCCCGTGCTTTTTGACGGTAACTCCCTCTAGCACATTGCACAAAAGCCATGCTGCCTTTTCCTTGCTACCCTGGCGGATAGCCTCCAGCATGGTGTCCGTATCCGGATGAGGCCCATCATAGCCTGCATCATAGGTCTGATAAGCCCAGGCGGTAGATACCCCTACCGCAGGCTTGGCTAGCACCACATGGGTCTGGGGGAAATCCGGCAACCTGGTGAGAATCTCTCCCCTGCCGGTAGCCAGCATGGTGCCTCCCATAATGCAGAAAGGTATATCCGACCCCAGCCTTGCTCCCAGCTCACAGAGCCGTTTTTCGTCCATATCCAGCCCAAAGAGCTGATTCATGCCCTTTAGTACCGCAGCCGCATCGGCAGATCCCCCTGCCAGTCCTGCTGCCATAGGAATCCGCTTTACCAGATGGATCTTCACTCCATCTGTAAGGCCGTATTCCTGCTGCACCAGGGCCGCTGCCCGCCAACAGAGATTGGTTTCGTCTGCCGGCAAAGTTCCCTTCTGTCCCTCAATGACAATGGACAGGCCAATGCCCTTTTCCGACCGCTCCATAATTACATCGTCATGGAGGCTGATTTCCTGCATGACCATAGAAACCTCATGAAATCCATCAGGCCTCTTCCCCAGTATATCCAGTGTCAGATTGATTTTTGCATTTGCCTTTAGTGTTATCACAGCTAAAACACATCCTACCGGCTTTACGCCAATTTTACTTTTACCCTTAAAGTTTACCAATTTTTTTCATTTTCTTCAAGTATTATTGACTTTTAACGCCGAGAAAAGGATAATATTTTAGAGTATCTTGATGATTTTGTGGTTTTTAGGTGACAAATGCTACTCAAATATTAACATTTTTAGGAAGGTGGTTCCTTGGAAGATATATTTGCATATTTAGCGGCAGAAAATGAGCCTACCCTGGTGTACCTGGCAACTGCTGTGGTGTTTCTGCTGTTCAACTGCCTGTGTGCCTTTCTCCTGCAGCTGCTCCTGCCTTGGCAGGTAAAAAGGCTGCTGAAAAAATGGAAGATTACCCTCAAGAGCCTGAAAAAGCTCCCTGTGCTTTCCCAGCTGGATGAGCTGGCGGTAAATCTCTCCGGCACCATCAGCTATGGAGCACCAGCTGTAACGGATATCTATCCCAACGGTATTTCCTCTGCAAGACTTCTGGCTCTGGCAGCTGCCATTGAGGGAAATTCCCATCACCCCATCGGTGAAGCCATTGTGGATGAAGCCAAGGCAAGGGGTTTGGAGCTGCCAGAGGTAACTGCCTCTAATCCAGTACCGGGCAAGGGAGCAGAAGCCCTGATGAACCGCCAGACCCTCAGCATTGGCTCTGCGGAGTTCTTCCAAGAACAGGATATTGACATTCCGGCAGAAATCTACACCAAGGCAGACCAGCTGGCCTACAAAGGCAATATCATAGCATTTGTGGCTATAGGCAAATTTTGCCGGGGCTTCATTACCCTCCAGGACAGGCTGAAACGCAGCGTGCCAGGGGATATCAACTTCCTAAAGGACAGCGGCATTAATGTAACCATATTGACAGGCTTCAACCGTTCCACTGCCAAGGGCTATCTGCGAGAGTCCAATGCCGCCCAGCTAAAGAGCCAGCTGTCCAATATGGACAAGGCTAAAGAAGTTCTGCTGGGACAGGCGGGAGGCAAAACCATAGGCACCGCAGGCAGAACCAGCAAATTTGATGGAGCCATGCGAAGCGGAGCCATTTCCTTTGCCTTGGAGTATGCAGACCAGTCTGTAAAGCTTATGGCAGATGTGCTAATCCACACCAACAACCTTGGCACCATTGCCACGGCAAAAAATATCGCCATCATGGCTCGTGGCAAGCACAAAACCGGACTACTGCTGTGGGGAGTAACAGATTTGCTACTGATAATAGCCCTGATTTTCCTGACTTCACTGGAGGCTATGCCTACCTACGCTGTGCTGCTGCCAGCAGCTATCGGCATCATAGGCAGCCTGCTGGTGCTACTGAATCAAATACCGCTGAGGTATTAATGAAATATTTCCCCTATAGACAGGGGAGATTCACTGTGATATTACGACATAAGGAGTGTTTATTTTGGATAAAGAACAATTTGATGTACTGGTAGATACAGTGCTGGAAACCAACGCCCGCCCACCGGAGAAGCTTTTTGCCGGCGGCTATGAGGACTGGCATTGCCGGGCACGGCTGGCACATTTTCTCGCCATGCCGGAGCTGGACAGACTGGAGGCAGCTAAAGAGCTGTTTTTGACCATCATCGAGGTAGAGCCAGACGAAGAAAATGCCGAAGATATCGAGGAAAAGACCTACGCCCTCCAGCATCTTAGCCATATGGAGAGGGATGCCAAGGACTATGAGGCGGCACTGAACCACATCAATCTAGCATTGGAAACCGCCGAGGAATCCGACTTCCTCTACCGCTATATTCTCCGTGGTGAGCTGTGGGCTGACCGCTGGAACCTACTGCACCTTATGAACCGTACAGAGGAGGCAGAGGCAGAGGTTGATGAACGCATTGAGTTCTTCAAGGACATTCCTGTGGCCCACAACAGCTATCTCTACTACGGCTACCGTTTCAAGGCACAGCTGGCAGCAGAGCGGGGCGTGGCACTGGTGGCAAAGGACTTTATGCACATGGCACTTCACGCCATGGATGTACCACCAATCAACCAGGAAAAGCTGAAAACCGCCTTTGAAGCCCAGCACGAAAACATTTCATGGATTATGGCAGAAATCGACAAAGCCACTCCAAATCCAGACAATATCCACTGGGATATCTAAACAGCACATACACAAACCTCGGAATATATATAGCCCTAGGCACAATGAGTTACAAAAGACAAGAACTGAGGTGATGGACATGGACAAGGACCCATTTAAGGAATATCTCAAGGAATCTGAACCAGAAAAAGCATATAAGGGCTATGCCTGGAGTACAGCCATAGGACTTCAGGCTGTAGATGGCCTTAAACCATCCCCATATCTGATAGATACAGCCATCCAGAACATCGAGGGGAAAATCACCATAAAGGAAGCTCAAAGCCTCATTGACAGCTACTATAAAGAAAGCCATGTGCGTTTGTCTAAGGACAATCGTACTGAAGAAGCAGATAAGGTTTCTTCCCGTATTGCGGAAATCCTTTCCGAAACAGGCTTCTCATTTTCCCCTGGCGAGTATATATCCATCCATCAAAAGCTCTTTCAGGGAATATACAACCACGCTGGAAGGATTCGGGATTACAATATCACCAAGAAAGAATGGGTGCTTGATGGAGCTACCGTCATGTATGGCAGTGCCTCTTCATTGAGAGCAACCTTGGACTATGATTTTGCCCAAGAAAAGGATTTTAGCTATAAAGGACTTTCAATAGCTGAGTGCATCCATCATCTTGCTGTATTTATTGCAAGGCTGTGGCAAATCCATATCTTCTGTGAAGGCAACACAAGGACAACAGCTGTATTTTTTATCAAATATTTGCGTTCTCTGGGCTTCTCTGCTACCAATGATATTTTTGCAGCTAATGCATGGTATTTCAGAAATGCCTTAGTTCGGGCAAATTACACAAACCTGCAAAAGGGCATTCATGAAACAACTGAATACCTTGAGTTATTTCTCAGGAACCTGCTTTTGAATGAAAAAAATGAGCTACATAATCGCAACCTTCACATAAGCGGACTTTTAATCGATGAAAAAGGTGGACATTCACACTGAAAAAGAGGATATATTGACACATTTTAAAAACCTCCCTGAATCCTGGGAGGTTTTCTTATCTTTATCCTTTTATTCCTTTGTTTCCTGCCGCTTTTTTTCCTTGTTCTGCTGCCGACGCATCTTGAAGAAAT
>CAVFWX010000097.1:0-7510 GCA_963626225.1 Anaerotignum sp. | reverse complement strand
AATACGCTAAAATAATTATTTATTTACAGGAACTTTTCAGCCTGCTTCTCTATAATGTAAAACATAAAGGGGGTAACTCTTATGGATTTACATAAAATAGCCAAGGTAACACGAATCCGCAAGCTTAGCAAGGCAAAGATTTTGCTGGTAGCGGCAGCAGTTACCTGGTCGGCTCTCAATACAGGCTTGGGCACCGTCAATGCAGCCCAGGTAGCAAGAATAGCAGCCTTTAGTGGTACAGCTTTGACAGCTACCACGGAAATAACCCGCCTCAGCGGCATTCCTTATAGGAATCGCAGCGGACAGGTGGTAATGTCCGGCAGCAAGTCCGATAGCGACTATCTGCTGACAGGCTACGAAAAGCAGGCTCAGGCAGAATACAACAAGGCCAGGGCCAGCGAGCCGGCCATTACCATGGATATGTTGGAAATTTCCGACGAGCTGGGTACTACTTTGGAGGGATTGGAATATTCCCTAAAGACAGCCAGCAGCGTCAGCAGCAAGATTCAGCGGAAGACTGACAAGGCATTGCAGGCAGGCCAGCAGCCTAAGACTGCTGCAGAATATGTGCAGGAGTCTGGGGATTTGGTACGATATACTGAGGTAGTACCACATGATGCAATGGCAGACTACACTAACAATATTGTTAGCAAACTTGTCGAAAAGGGCTATAGCGTGGACAAGGTAGACAATAAATACCTTAACAAGGAAGGCCGCTACAAGGCGGTTCATCTGGATGTCAGCAGCCCACGGGGCATTGGCTTCGAGGTGCAGATACATTCCCCAGAAACACTGGCTGCCAACAAGGCAACTCACGAAATGTACGAGGAGTGGCGTCGGCCGGAAACCTCTAAGGCACGTAAGGCACAGCTTTATCAGGACATCAAGGCTGTCTATGATGCCCTGCCGGAGCCAGCCAACATCATGTCCTTGGATAACTACAGCAGGCAGGCTGATGTAGTGTAATTTGCAAGCTTCATAACCATACATTCCTATACAGCAAGAGCCATATCCCAGCCGGGATATGGCTCTTGTGCATTTTATGGAATTATTTGTTGCCGCAATGGAGGCTGATTTCCCGATACAGTATATCAGGATTGACAGGCTTGCTGACATGGCTGCTCATGCCACATTCCAGGCACCTTTGGATATCCTCTTCATAGGCATCTGCTGTCATGGCAATAATAGGAATAGTGCGGCTATCTGGATGACCGCATTTGCGGATCCGTTTGGTGGCATCATAGCCGTTCATTACCGGCATACGCAGATCCATGAGAATCAGCTGATAGGTATTAGGACGTGAGTTTTCAAACCTCTCCACCGCCTCCTGGCCGTTGGAAGCTATATCAAGGGTTGCACCCTTGTTTTGCAGCAGCATGGAGGCGATTTCCTGATTCAGGAGATTGTCCTCTGCCACCAGAATTTTCAGGCTGGAGAAATCGCAGTTGTGGTTGAGGCTGTTGTCGTCAGCCGGGCGGCTGTTGGTTTCTTCCACCATAATGTGGATTTCAAAGGCAGTGCCCTTGCCTGCTGCACTGCGGACAGTAATAGTACCTTCCAGCAGGTCCACATATTTCTTTACAATGGACAGGCCCAGACCAATGCCGTTGGGATTGGCCACTTCATGGGAATCCTCTTGGCTAAAGGCATCAAAAAGCCGTGGCAAAAATTCATTGCTCATGCCGATGCCATTGTCTGCCACCACGATTCGCAGCCATTTGTGATTGGCGGAGCTGACCATGGCAAGTTCTCGCTGGCTCTGCTCCTGCGGCTGGATAACCTCCATGTAGAAATTGATATTGCCTCCCGGCTTGGTAAACTTAATGGCATTGCTGAGAATGTTCAGCATGATGCCCTGAAGCTTCAGCTTGTCTCCGATAACATATCTAGGTACACCAGCGGCAAGATGTCTGTGGAGGGATAGCTGATGCTCAGAAGCTCGCACTGTGACGCTGGCAAATAGCTCCTCCAGCATGGTGAGGGTGTCCAGCCATTGGTGCTCTACACTGACTTTGCCGCTTTCTAGGCGGGTCAGGTTCAAGGTGTCATTTATCAGGGAAAGCAGCAGCTCACCGGATTGGCTGATCTTGGTGAGATAATATTTCTGCTGCTGGCGGCTGTCCGTCTGGAGCGCAAAATTGGTAAAGGACAGGATGCCGTTGAGAGGTGTCCGCATATCATGGCTGATGCTGGCTAAAAATAGGGATTTGGACTCATTTGCCTTATCTGCCTCCGTCAGGGCTGCCTCCAGCCGTCTTAGCTGCTCCCGCTCCTCCTGGTACTGCTTGGTAATATCGCTTTGAATCACAAAGATACTGGTATGGCTGCTGTCAAGATAGCAGGCCTGGATACGTTTCCGCAGTTGCTGCTTCAGCCCTGTATCGTAAAGGTCAAAGGCATAATCATACATCTGTCCCTCTGGCAGGCTATCTAGGCAGTCAATAATGGTGTCCAGTTTTGTATGCTGGAAAATCTCCTTTGCCTTGCGGCTGTCAGGCACAAATTTGCCAATAACCCGGTACAGCTCATCATCATAAAAGAGAGGTCTGTCAGGCATATTCTCCATGACACCGGTTTGCTTGCTGAAAAAGGTCATGGTGCCGGTAAGGTTGTTTACCAGGGCAACGGAGCCATAACCCAGCTGGTGGATTATTCTATGCTGGCGGAAAAAATCCTGCCAAAAGCAAAAAATACCTCTAGAATAGACATGAAAACATTATCTATTCCTTGTTGGCGGGATGCCATGGCGAAAGAACACAATATCAATTTTTCCAATACCCTGCAAAATGCTCTTTGTAAGGAGTTGAATGTGTCCTTTAGCTGATGAATGCTAAAAAATATCCCTGACTGTCAGATTGGCAGCCAGGGATTTTTTCAAATCAGGTTATTTTCATAGAATGCATCATAGCTTCAATTTATTGGAAATATAGTTGTCAGCTTTTTAGAGAGATTTGGTAATCAAGGCGATGAATACCAAATCCTCGCTGCCGCAGTTTTCGATGCTGTGGCCTTCGCCGTCTGGGCAGAAGGTGGTGGTGCCGGCAGCAACCTTCACTTCTTCGCCGTTGTTGTTGTACAGTGCCTCGCCCTGAAGGATATGGTAGGTTTCGGTGTTGCCGTGATGCTCATGGTAGCCGATGGAGCAGCCAGGAGGGATAACAACCTTGGCAAACATATCATTGCCCCCAAGCTCGTTTGCACCTAGCAGATGGTTGATGGTGATTTCACCCTTGCCGTTGGCTTTGTTTGCTGCTTTCACTTCATTTACAGGAATAAATGCCATAATAAAATCTCTCCCTTTCATTTTTACACACAAAAATAGAAAACCACAGGAGGCAAAAGATGCTTCATTTGCCTTAGAATAATCTAGGGGTTATAATATATATACTTCTATGCGGGAGGCAAAAATCCTGCCAAGAGGTTAAAATTTTGGGGTGGTGATGGGATGATTTATCTGCTGAAGTTCGGAGCCAGCTTTGTGCTGCCGCCGGGATTGTTTTTTATCTGCCTGTGGGCATTGGCTGTGTATTTGTGGCGAAAAAATAAAAAGAAACGGGAACGGTGGATTGCCGCTGGTGTATTTTTGGTGACAACGGTATTTTATCTCATGTCAACCAGCTATGTATCGGGGCTTCTGATGAGCTCTCTGGAAAATGCCTATGACCAGCCAGCAAATCCCCAAGGGGATGTAATCGTTATGCTGGGGGGAGGTGCCACGGCAGATACTCCCAATCAGGGAGAACTGGGAAATCTTTGCGCAGCTCCTGCCGGGCGGCTGCTGACGGCAGC
This sequence comes from Anaerotignum sp., assembly GCA_963626225.1. Classification (GTDB taxonomy): domain Bacteria; phylum Bacillota; class Negativicutes; order Selenomonadales; family Selenomonadaceae; genus Anaerovibrio. The sequence goes on along the minus strand of CAVFWX010000097.1, from coordinate 3,721 downwards.
GGAGCTATACAGGCAGTTGAAGGTTCCTGTATTGGTATCTGGTGGCCAGGTTTATGAGGACAGCGGTGCTGAGGCATTGATAGCCAGCCGTGAACTTATGCGGCTAGGAGTACCTGCGGAGATGATTTTGATAGAGGATCAGAGCCTGAACACCAGGCAAAATGCTTTATATAGCGGCAGGATTATGCGTGAAAATGATTTGAGCCACCCTATCTTGGTAACATCGGCCTTTCACATGGAAAGATCGGTGTTAAATTTCCAAAAGGAAGGCTTTGATGTAACGGCTTTTCCTACAGACTATCGCTACAATAGAAGGCAGGTATTTCACTACAACAAGCTGATGCCTCAGACCCAGGCCTTGGATGATACGGTAACGGTGCTGCGGGAAAAGCTGCGGCTGGCTGTGACTAGGTATTTGGAATAATAAGCAAAAAAGCTATTTGAGATTTATTTTTTGAAGGGGAAGGTGTTTTGATGGGAAAAAACAATACCAAGGATATGACCTCCGGCAATCCTGCCAAGCTCATATTATTTTTTACCCTGCCCTTGATTGCAGGCAATATTTTCCAGCAGCTCTACGGCTTTGTGGATACTTTGCTGGTAGGGCGGTTCTTGGGAGTAGAAGCATTGGCTGCCGTAGGCTGTACCGGCAGCATAATGTTCTTGCTGGTAGGTTGCATCATGGGTCTCACCTCCGGCGTTACCATTATTACGGGGCAGCGGTTTGGAGCCAAGGATTTTGACGGAGTTCGCCGCAGTGCGGCAGCCTGCCTTGCCTTGGCCATGGGAGCCAGCGTGATGACGGCATGTATTGGTGCCTTTTTTGCCAGGGATATCCTGATATGGATGAATACTCCGGCAGATATTTTAGACGGTGCCGAGGACTTTATTTCTATTGTGGTGGGAGGCTCGCCCCTGTTCTGCATCTTCCTTGTGGGAGCCAATTTGCTGCGGGCATTGGGAGATAGCCGCCATCCAACCATGTTCCTTGCCACCTCATTGTGCATTAATATCCTGCTGGAGCCATTGTTCCTGCTGGTATTTGAGTGGGGCATACCAGGGGCGGCATGGGCCATGATTCTTTCCCAGTTCCTGGGGGGTGTAATTGCCTGGGCCTATATCTGGCGGCGGGTGCCGGCCCTGCGGATGCGGGCAGAGGATTGGCATATGGACTGGGATTGGATGATGATGCATATTAAGGTGGGAGTGCCTATGGCATTTCAGACCTCTATCATTGCCATTGGTGCCGTTATCCTGCAGATTGCCTTGAATGGCCTGGGACCTATTGCGGTGGCTTCCTATTCTGCTGCTCAGAAGGTGGAAACTATCGCCTTGATGCCTATGATGTCCTTCGGCATTGCCATGGCGGCCTATACGGCACAGAACTATGGTGCAGGCAAGATGCAGCGTATCAAGCAGGGAGTGCATCAGTGCATTCTCATGTCCGGCAGTTTCAGTATTTTAGTGGGATTTTTCAATATCTTCTGTGGCTCCTGGATCATGCACCTCTTTGTGGGGGATGCCACACCGGAGGTAGTGGAGCTGGGGCAGGTATACCTTACCACCACCGGTTGCTGCTATTGGGTGCTGGCATTGTTGTTTATTTACCGCAATACCCTCCAGGGCCTGGGCAAGAGCTTCGTGCCTACCTTTGCCGGCATCATGGAGCTGGTAATGCGTGCCATTGTAGCTCTGGGCTTTGTTAGCTCCTTGGGCTTCTGGGGAGCAACCCTTGCCAGCCCCGCAGCCTGGGTAGGATCCTGCGTGCCTCTCACCATTGCCTTTTATTATACCGTTCGCAAGATGCGGCAGGCAGCAGAGGTCGCAGCCAATCATTAATATTGACAACATGGAGCAAGAAAATCCTTTTTATAAAAAGGAAAATGGCTGCCAATGTCGAATATAACCTAGTATAATGTATGTATACAACTTTAGGAGGTATGTATTATGAGTTTAACTTTAAAGTCCGGCTTTTCCTTTGACTATGACAACCTGGTAGGCGAAGGCAAGGTAACCAAGGCTGATGTTGAGGCTTTAGCTGACAAGATTAAATCCGCTACCGAGGCTATCAAGGTAATGAGAAAGGACGGCATTATCCGTGGTCATCTTTCCAAGGACGGCACTCCTGAGAAGGTTTACTTCTCCCAGCTGCCTTATGTGGAGGAAGGCCATCTCAACAGCCCTGCTTCTATGGCTCATCTCCAGGAGCTGACTGACTCTGTACGCAATCGTGTTGATGCTGTTGTATCCCTGGGCATTGGCGGTTCCTATCTGGGTGACAAGGTAATCTTTGATGTACAGTGCGGCGAGTTCTGGAACTCCATGAGCACTGAGGAGCGTGACGGTCTGCCTCAGATTTACTTCAGCGGTCAGAATATTGACCCTCGCAGAACTGGCGACATCATCCGTCAGCTGGGCCGCAGTGCCAAGATCTGCCAGACTCATCAGAAGCGTAAGTTTGTGGTAAGCCTGATGGTTATTTCTAAGTCTGGTGGCACTCTTGATACCATGTCCAACTTCATGGTTATCTATGATGCACTGAAGAAGAATCCAGATATCGAGGTAGAGGTTGTAGCTGTTACCGATCCTAACGAGGAGAAGCCAACCCTGCTGAAGAAGTTGGCTATGGAAAACAACTGGCCTCAGTACAGCGTACCAGACGGAGTAGGCGGACGCTTCTCCATCTTCTGTGATGTAGGACTGGTATTGGCTGCTGTTTGTGGCTTTGACATCAAGGCATTCCTGGATGGTGCCAAGGATATGGATCAGGCCTGCCTGGGTGATGATGTTTGGGAGAACCCAGCCCTGCTGAACGCTGTTCTGAAGTACATTGCTTCCGAGAAGTATGGCCGTGACATTGAGGTTATGATGCCTTATGGCGATTACCTGAAGTCTGTATCTGAGTGGTACATCCAGCTGCTGGCTGAGTCCCTGGGCAAGTCCGTTGATCGTGATGGCAATGAGGTATTCTACGGCAGAACTCCTGTAGTTGCTGTAGGTACTACCGATATGCATGCTCAGACCCAGCAGCATCAGGAAGGCAAGCTGAACAAGGTTGTTCAGTTTGTACGCATTGAGAACTGGGATGAGGATTATGTAATTCCTAATGTATTCCCAGAGGCTCAGAAGCTGGCTGACATCTCCGGCGTAAAGATGAGCCAGGCTCTGGAAGTTGCTCGTGAGTCCAATGCCAAGGCATTGGCTTCAAATTGCCGCTTCAATGCTCTCTTCTCCTTGCCAAAGCTGGATGCCTACAACCTGGGCCAACTGCTGTACATGCTGGCACTGTCCATCGCCTACGAGGGGGAGCTGGCAGATGTAGATGCTTTCAACCAGCCAGGTGTTGAGGCCTACAAGCGTATTATGGGTCCTAGCCTCCAGGAGGTAAAGGCTAAGGGCTGAGAGTAGTCCGGTTTTAAGTTTATAAGCAATAAAAATTGGCATTGCCTGATGGCAATGCCAATTTTTTATTGCTCGTTGTGTTTTTAGAGCAGGGATATACCCACGTCGACTCGCTCTCGCTCATAACTCGACATAGCGGATGCTAAGCTCTCGTGAGGGGCTTGATAGCTGCTCGCTATCAAGGCTCACGAATCGCTAAGCACCGATGTCGAGCAATGGTCTCCTTAGGGTATATTCCCTGCTATTTCAAGTACACAGATAATCACATAATGAAATGTGCGATTACATATCCTACGCAGCAGCCTACGGATACGCCGAT
>CAVFWX010000096.1:0-7624 GCA_963626225.1 Anaerotignum sp. | reverse complement strand
AAATTTGTTGCACATATTGCGATACAGAATAAGAAAAAAATTCTTATTGATTAGCACAAAATCATGATATGTGATATAATAACAATATAGATTTTCGAGAGTCATTACTATTAGTTATAGCATCAGCAGTCTATCATAATTCGCACCTGAAAAACAGTAGAAAAGTACATCTGAATTACACAAAAATGCTACTGGAAAAAACAGCCTCCAATTAATCAAAATAGGGCTTCAGGGGATTAGATTACGCTACTTGACTGAAATAATGGATAGTGGTATTCTTGTAAACAAGGTTAATATGTACTATGAATTTTATGATAACTACAATAAAAAGTGGTTATAACCATAAGTTATAACTGAGCAGAAACTATGGTAAACATAAGGTTCATAGGTAATTTTCAAGGTAATAACAGGGGGAGATTTTTAATGATTGATATTCTCAATCGCGTACGCAACAAAGAACTTCAGGCTAAGATCGTAACTGCAGAAGAGGCAGCTGCCTTCATTAAGCCAGGTATGAATGTTGGTACTAGCGGCTTCACCCCATCCGGCTATCCAAAGGCTGTTCCTACAGCTCTGGCTGCCCGCATGGAGAAGGAGCATTTCCAGATTAATCTCTGGACCGGCGCATCCACCGGTGATGAGGAGGACGGTGCATTGGCAAGAGCCAACGGCATCAAGTTCCGCATGCCTTATCAGACCAATAAGGACATGAGAAACGCAATCAACTCCGGCAAGATTGATTATTGCGACCTGCATCTTTCCGAGTCTGCTCAGTTGGCTCGCTATGGATTCTTGGGTGGCAAGATCGACGTAGCAATCGTAGAGGCTTGTGCCATTACTGAGGAAGGCAATATCATTCCTACCACCTCCATGGGCAACAGTGCATCCTATGTACAGACTGCAGATGTTGTTATCGTAGAGGTAAATACTACCCAGCCTCTGGAGCTGGAGGGCATGCACGATGTATATGTACCTCTGGATCCACCAAACCGTCTGCCGCTCCCTATCGTAAAGCCAAACGACAAGATCGGCACTCCATATATCCCATGTACTCCAGATAAAATCAAGTTCATCGTACCTTGCGATGTTCCTGACCATACCCGTGGACTTGGCGAGATTGACGAAAATTCCCGCAAGATGTCCCAGAACTTCATTCAGCTGCTGAACCAGGAGATTGCTGCAGGCCGTATGCCAAAGAACCTGCTGCCTCTGCAGTCCGGCGTAGGTGCAGTAGCCAACGCTGTTATCAGCGGTTTTGTTGATTCTGATCTGAAGGATCTTACCGTATTTACCGAGGTTATCCAGGACGGCATGTTCGATCTGATTGATGCTGGCAAGCTGGCATTTGCCTCCGGTACGGCACTGAGCCCATCTCCAGAGGGACTGGAGCGTTTCTACAAGAATATCAAGGAATACAAGAAGCACATCGTGCTCCGTCCTCAGGAAGTTGCCAACAGCCCTGAGATCGCCCGCCGCATCGGCATCATTGCCATGAACACCGCCATCGAGTGCGATATCTACGGCAATGTAAACTCTACCCATATCATGGGCAGCAAGATGATGAACGGTATCGGCGGTTCCGGCGACTTTGCCCGCAACGCTTACCTGACTGTATTCTTTACAGTTTCTACCGCTAAGGATGGCAAGATTTCTTCCATCGTGCCTATGTGCTCTCATGTTGACCACACTGAGCATGATGTTGATATCATTGTTACCGAGCAGGGTCTGGCAGACCTCCGCGGCCTGTCCCCTCGTCAGAGAGCAAAGGTTATCATTGAGAACTGTGCACATCCTGATTACAAGCCAATGCTGATGGATTATTATGAGAGAGCACTGAAGGAAACCAAGAGTGCCCATACTCCACATATCCTCAGCGAGGCACTGTCCTGGCATGAAAGATTCCAGGAAACCGGCACCATGAAAAAGTAATAGGGGGTCTATTAGAAATTATGAGCAATGAAAAGATTCAGGCTGGCTTAGATAAATACAATGCCAGCGTAGAAAAGGCAATTTCCCGTTTCCCAGAGCGTCCAAACCTGCCAGAGCAGCGTCTGTACACTCCATTGGACATTAAGGATACTGATTATGCTGAGGAGATTGGCTTCCCAGGCATGTATCCTTACACCCGCGGCGTACAGCCTACCATGTACCGTGGCCGTTTCTGGACCATGCGTATGTATGCAGGTTTCTCCACTGCTGCTGAGTCCAACAAGCGTTATCGCTATCTGATTGAGTCCGGTGCAACTGGTCTTTCCTGTGCCTTCGACCTTCCTACCCAGATTGGTTATGACTCTGATGATCCAATCTCCGAGGGCGAGGTTGGCAAGGTTGGCGTAGCCATTGACTCCCTTGCCGATATGGAAGTTCTCTTCGACCAGATTGACCTGGGCAAGGTTTCCACTTCCATGACTATCAATGCTCCAGCTTCCGTACTGCTGGCTATGTACATTGCAGTAGCAGAGAAGCAGGGCGTTCCTGCTGATCAGCTGAAGGGTACCATCCAGAATGATATCCTGAAGGAGTATGCTGCACGTGGTACCTATATCTTCCCTCCACGTCCATCCATGCGTCTGATCACCAATATCTTTGAGTATTGCTCCAAGAACGTACCAAAGTGGAATACTATTTCCATTTCCGGTTACCACATCCGCGAGGCTGGTTCTACCGCTTCTCAGGAAATCGCATTCACCATTGCCGATGGTATCGCATACTGCGAGGCTGCTATCAAGGCAGGTCTGCACATTGATGATTTCGCAGGCCGTCTCTCCTTCTTCTGGAACGCCCACAACAACGTTCTGGAGGAGGTTGCCAAGTTCCGTGCTTCTCGTCGTGTATGGGCCAAGGTTATGAAGGAGCGTTTCCATGCTGAGAAGCCAAAGTCCATGATGCTCCGCGTTCATACCCAGACTGCCGGCTCCATGCTGACTGCACAGCAGCCTAACAACAACATTATCCGTGTTGCTCTCCAGACTGCCGCTGCTGTTATGGGTGGTACCCAGTCCCTCCATACCAACTCCCGTGATGAGGCATTGGCCCTGCCAACTGAGGAATCCGTAATGATCGCTCTGCGTACCCAGCAGATCGTTGCTTACGAGTCCGGCCTGGCTGATGTAATCGATCCACTGGCTGGCTCCTACTATGTAGAGGCTCTCACCAACAAGATCGAGAAGGAAGCCTGGGAGTACATCAACAAGATCGACGAGATCGGCGGTGCCGTTGCTGCTATCGAGAAGGGCTACATCCAGAAGGAGATTCAGGATTCTGCCTACAAGTGGCAGATGGATGTTGAGTCCGGTGCCAAGACCATCGTCGGCGTCAACAAGTTCCAGATCGAGGAGGAACCTCCAAAGGGCCTGCTGAAGGTAGATGCTTCCGTAGGTGTTGCACAGTGCAAGCGTCTGGCTGACATGAAGGCTGGCCGTGACAACGATGCTGTAAAGGCTGCACTGACTGACCTGAAGGCTGCCTGCCAGGATGAAAATGAGAACCTTATGCCACATATCCTCAATGCTGTACGCACCTATGCAACTCTCGGTGAGATCTGCGGCGTAATGCGTGAGGTATTCGGTGAGTATGAGGCTCATGTAAATCTGTAATATTTGGAGGTACATAGAAATGGAAAAGCGTATTAGAGTTTTAGTTGCAAAGCCAGGCCTGGATGGCCATGATCGTGGTGCAAAGGTTGTTGCCCGTGCACTCCGTGATGCAGGCTTTGAGGTTATTTATACCGGTCTCCGTCAGACTCCTGAGCAGATTGCTGAGGCAGCCCTGCAGGAGGACGTAAATGTAGTGGCAATGTCCATCCTTTCCGGTGCTCATCCACATCTCTTCCCTAAGGTTGTAAACCTGGTTCGTGCCAACGGCATGGATGATGTGCTGATCATCGGTGGCGGCGTTATTCCTGAGACTGATATTCCAGCTCTTAAGGAAGCCGGCGTAGCAGAGGTATTCACCCCTGGTACTCCAACCAGCGCCATTGTTGACTTCATTAAGGCAAACGTAAAATAATTTTAGTTGTTAACTGACGGAAGCGGCCAGGACCGGGGATAACCAGGCCCTGGCCGCTAATGTCATTTGTTTATTGGTGGTACAATATGGACATTGTAGAAGAATTGTTAAAGGGCAACAGGCTTGCCCTGTCCCGTGCCATTACTGCCATTGAAAATGAGTATGACGATGCTGTAGAAATCATGAAGCGGATTTATCCTCATACTGGTCATGCATTTGTTTTGGGAATTACCGGCCCTCCAGGTGCCGGCAAGAGTACCCTTACGGACAAGCTGGCAAAGGCTTATCGCGATCAAGGCAAAACCGTTGGCATTATTGCCATCGACCCTACCAGCCCATTTACTGGCGGTGCCATCCTGGGCGATCGTATCCGTATGAACAATCTGACCATGGACGAGGGCGTATTCATCCGCAGCATGGGTACTCGTGGCAGCCTAGGTGGCCTGTCTCACAAGACAGCCGATGCCATCAAGGCAATGGATGCCTTCGGCAAGGATATTATCTTTGTTGAGACCGTAGGCGTAGGCCAGTCCGAGGTAGACATCGTAAAGGCTGCAGATACAACCATGGTTGTACTGATTCCAGGCATGGGTGATGATATACAGGCCATCAAGGCAGGTATTCTGGAGATTGGTGATGTGTTCACCGTCAATAAGGCCGACCATGATGGTGCGGACAAGCTGGTCCGCGAAATCAATATGATGCTAGATCTGGATGCCCACGACATGCAGATGGAGCAGACCTCCACAGAGAAGGCTCTGGCAGATCAGTTCCATCACCTGAATGTGGTAAAGCATGCCGCAGGCAATTCCTGGCGGCCTCCTATCCAGAAGGTTATTGCCAGCCAGAACGAAGGCATCAAGGAAACCATTGAGAATATCGAAAAGCATTTCAAGTACATCAGCGACAACGGGCTGCTGCAGCTTCGCCGTACTGAACGTACCAGAAACGAAATGCTGGATGTTCTACATAGCAGCATTGGCAAATATATTACCGACAAGCTGGAGGTATCCGGCAAGCTGGATGAGTATGTAGCACAGATAAAGAACCGGGAAACTGATCCTTATACTGTAGTTGCCGGTGTCATGCAGGATATGTTAAAAGCGTAATTATTTTTAGGGGGTATGCTAAATGGCATTCAAGATTTTAGGTGTAGACCACATTGGTATTGCTGTCAACGATTTGGAAGAGACTCAGAATTTCTGGTCCGCAATCGGACTTCCTTGCACCGGTCAGGAGACCGTTGCAGAGCAGAAGGTAACCACTACCTTCAACCCAACTCCAAACGGTTCTGAGATCGAGCTCCTGGCAGCTACCGAGCCAGACAGCCCTATTGCCAAGTTCATTGAGAAAAATGGCGGCCGTGGCGGTATTCAGCACATTGCTCTTCGTGTAGATGATCTGCCAGCAGCTATTGCTGACCTGCAGGAAAAGGGCATCAAGATGATTGATACCAAGCCTCGTAAGGGTGCCGGCGGTGCAGATATTGCATTTGTACATCCAAAATCCACCTTTGGCGTGCTCCTGGAGCTCTGCCAGCACGAGGACAGATAATATATCCAGCCCGCAGATGGGCTGTTGAGGAGGTAAAACATGGCTACAGTTCAGGAAAAAATTGAGCTCATGAAGTCCAAGAAGGAGCATATCCTTCAGGGCGGCGGTGCAAAACGCGTTGAGAAGCAGCATGCAAAGGGCAAGATGACTGCCCGGGAGCGTCTGGAGCTGCTTTTCGATGAGGGCTCCTTTATCGAGCTGGATCAGTTCGTAAAGCATCGTTGCACCAATTTTGGCCAGGAGAAGAAGGATCTGCCAGCTGAGGGCGTTGTTACCGGTTATGGTACTGTTGACGGCCGTCTGGTATATGCCTTTGCCCAGGATTTCACCGTAGAGGGCGGTTCCCTGGGTGAGATGCACGCCAAGAAGATCTGGAAGGTTCAGGATTTGGCAATGAAGATGGGTGCTCCTATCGTTGGCATCAACGATTCCGGTGGTGCTCGTATTCAGGAGGCAGTAGATGCCCTTTCCGGCTATGCAGGTATCTTCTATCGCAATACCGCTGCATCCGGTGTAATTCCACAGATTTCCGTTATCATGGGACCATGTGCCGGCGGTGCAGTATATTCCCCTGCTATCACCGACTTCATCTACATGGTAGACAAGACTTCCCAGATGTTCATTACCGGACCTGCAGTTATCAAGTCCGTAACCTATGAGGAAGTTACTGCTGAGGCTCTCGGCGGTGCTGTTACCCACAACTCCAAGTCCGGCGTGGCTCACTTCGTTGCAGCCAACGAGGACGACTGCATCAAGCAGATCCGTTATCTGCTGAGCTTCCTGCCAAGCAACAATATGGAGGAGACTCCACTGGTTGCTACCAATGACGATCCAAACCGTATGGATCCAGAGCTGAACACCGTAGTTCCTGATAATCCAAATGCTCCTTATGACATGAAGGACGTTATCAGAATGTTGGTTGATGATGGCCAGTTCTATGAGGTTCATCAGCATTTTGCTACCAATATCATCTGCTGCTTCGCTCGTTTCGATGGCCGTACCGTTGGTATTATTGCCAACCAGCCAAAGGTTATGGGCGGCTGCCTGGATATTGATGCATCTGACAAGTCTGCACGCTTTATCCGCTTCTGCGATGCCTACAACATTCCTCTGGTAAACCTGGTAGATGTTCCAGGCTTCCTGCCAGGCGTTGGCCAGGAGCATGGCGGTATCATCCGTCATGGTGCCAAGATGCTGTATGCATATTCTGAGGCTACTGTACCAAAGATCACTGTTATTACCCGTAAGGCTTATGGCGGTTCCTACATTGCTATGTGCTGCCGCGAGCTGGGCGCTGATCAGGTTATGGCTTGGCCTACTTCTGAGATCGCTGTTATGGGCCCTGCTGGTGCTGCCAACATTATCTTCAAGCGTGATGAGCCTGAGGAGAAGGCAAAGAACACCCAGGCTTATGTAGATGAGTTTGCTACTCCATACAAGGCTGCAGAGCGTGGCTATGCAGATATGGTTATTGAGCCATGCGAGACTCGTCCACTGATTATCACTGCTCTGAATGCTTGTGCAAGCAAGCGTGAGTCCATGCCAGCCAAGAAGCATGGCAATATTCCATTGTAAGAGGCAGCTCTTAACGTCAAATTTTGTGGAGGTATATTAAATGAAAAAGTTTAACATTACTGTAAACGGTACTGCCTATGAGGTAGAGGTAGAGGAAGTAAAGTCCGCAGCAGCTCCTAAGGCAGCCGCTCCTGCAGCTCCAGCACCAGCTCCTGTTGCAGCTCCTGCTCCAGCAGCTGCACCAGCAGCACCAGCAGCTCCAGCCGCAGCTCCTGCAGCTGGTGAGTCCGCTGTAAATGCTCCAATGCCAGGCAAGGTTGTAAAGCTGGTAGCTACCGTAGGTCAGGCTGTAAAGGCTGGCGAGGTTATCCTGATTCTCGAGGCTATGAAGATGCAGAACGAGATCGTTGCTCCAGTAGATGGCTCCGTAAAGGCTATCAATGTAGCAGCTGGTCAGGCTGTACAGTCTGGCGATGTGCTGGCTGTAATCGGCTAATAGCATATTAGGCAAATTTCAAGGGGAGGCATCCATTCGGGTGCCTCTTTT
>CAVFWX010000095.1:0-7760 GCA_963626225.1 Anaerotignum sp. | reverse complement strand
AGCATCTGACTCTTAATCAGCAGGTTCGGAGTTCGAGTCTCCGGTGGGACACCATTTGAGATTAGCAGGTCAGAGTTTTCTGGCCTGTTTTTTATTTATAGTAAAGCTAGCAATAACTATACACAAACGATGGAACGCTTCCAGCGTTCCTTGTATCATGTAGAAAGTAAGGGGGATGTATATGCGTATTCTCATATCCAATGATGATGGCATCCAGTCACCGGGGATTGAGGCTCTGGTAAAGGCTCTGCACCAGCACCATGAGGTAATAGTGGCGGCACCTGCCACTCAGCAGAGTGCCAAGGCTCATGCTATCACGGTGCGGGAGCGGCTCTATGTGGATGAATATAAGCCACTGCAGGAAAAATACGGCGTGAAGGCCTATGCTATTGGGGGTACTCCGGCAGATACAGTAAAGCTCTATATGGAGGGGATTATCCGCCGCCAGACTGAGCTGATGCCGGATTTGGTTCTCTCTGGCATCAATGATGGGTCAAATATCGGTACGGACATCATGTATTCTGGCACCATTGGAGCCGCTACTGAGGGGTATGTACAGAGGATCAGTGCTATAGCCGTATCCTTGGACTACAATGCTGAGTACAGCTTTGACCAGGTGGCAGAAATGCTGGTGGCCCGTCTGCCTGAGCTGTGTGCCACCAGTGACGAAAGAATCCTGCTTAATGTAAATTTCCCTAAAAAGCTGGCAGAAAGCCCTAAATGGCTCTGGTGTCGTCAGGGCATTCGGGACTATGCCAATGCCTACCAGCCGCAGCAGGATGAGGATGGACGTCTTTATTATGTAGTGGGAGGCGGTCCACTGGACAATGGCAATGATGAAGAAACAGATGTCATGACCATTGCTGATGGCAATATTGCCATTACGCCGTTGCAGTTGGATAGGACAAAGCTGGATGGATTGAAGCCTGGCACGGAGCTTTAACGTAATAGAAATAGTTTATTTGCTTTAGTCCAGTATAGATACTATAATATATTTCAGATGAATTGCTTTTTATAATAGGAGGTATTTATAGATGAGTGCAACAGCTACATCCAAGATAAAGGATATTTCCCTAGCACCAAGTGGTCATGACAAGATTAACTGGGTCAAGAATTTTATGCCTGTTATGAATGCTATTGAGAAGGAGTATTCTGTCAGCAAGCCATTTGCGGGCAAGCGTATGGTAATGACCATGCATCTGGAGGCCAAGACCGCATATTTGGCTCTGGTGCTGCAGGCTGCCGGTGCTGAGGTTATTGCTACAGCCTCCAATCCTCTTTCTACTCAGGATGATGTATGTGCTGCCTTGGTAGAAGATGGCGTTACTGTATTTGCCCATCATGGCTGCACCATGGAGGAATATGATGCCTATATAGATATGGCTCTGGACTGTGAGCCTGATATAATCATGGATGATGGGGGAGATCTGATTTATCGCCTCCACAATGACCGCCGGGAGCTGCTACCAAAGATTATTGGTGGCTCTGAGGAAACCACTACCGGTGTTATCCGTGACCGTGCCCTGGAGGCTGCCGGTAAGCTGGAATTCCCTATGATGGCTGCCAACGATGCCTATTGCAAGTATCTCTTTGATAATCGTTATGGTACTGGCCAGTCCACCTGGGAAGGCATCATGCGGGCTACCAATTTGGTAATTGCAGGCAAGACTGTTGTTATTGCTGGCTATGGCTGGTGCGGCAAGGGCGGTGCTATGCGTGCCAAGGGCTTGGGGGCCAATGTTATCATCACGGAGGTTGATCCAATCAAGGCTATCGAGGCTGTATTTGATGGCTTCAGGGTAATGCCTATGGACGAGGCTGCCAAGATGGGGGATATTTTCTTGACCTTGACAGGTGACAAGGATATTCTCCGGAAGCGGCATTATGAGTCCATGAAGGATGGTGCTGTTATGGCCAACTCCGGACATTTTGACCTGGAGGTAAATATTCCTGAGCTGGTGGAGGCTTCTATTAGCCGCCGTCCTGTAAAGCCAGGTATTGAGGAGTTTGCCTTTGCTGATGGCAAGAAGCTCTATTTGCTGGGAGAGGGTCGCTTGGTAAATCTGGCTTGCGGTGACGGACATCCGGCAGAAATTATGGATCTTAGCTGGGGAGTACAGTTCTTCTCTGCTTTGGAAATCGTGGAGAATCATGACAAGCTGGAAAACAAGGTATATGTGCTGCCTGAAGAGGTCAATGCCAAGATTGCTAAAATTAAACTGGCAGCCATGGGCGTGGAGATTGATGAGCTGACACCGGAGCAGTACGCTTATCTGCATCAGTGCTAAGGAGAGATAGCTATGAATATTTTAATCAAGGGTGCCAATGTACTTCAGCCTGACTATACTACGGATATTGTGGATATTGCCATTGAGGGGAATACCATTGCTGCTGTGGGCAATATTCCTGAGAATTTTGTGGCTGACCATGTTATTGAGGGGCGGGATCATTTTGCGGTACCGGGGTTTGTCAATGCCCATACCCATGCGTCCATGACCTTGCTGAGAAGCTATGCCGATGATATGGAACTGATGAACTGGCTGAACAACAAGATTTGGCCACAGGAGGCTAAGCTGCGGAGAAGTGATATTGCCATAGGTGCCCAGCTGGCATTGGTGGAAATGGTTCGTACCGGTACTACGGCCTATGCAGATATGTATGGTCCCTGGATGGAGGACGTGGCAGATGTTACCATCGAGGCAGGCCTGCGTGGTATTCTGGCCCGTGGTGCTATCGGCTTTATGCCTGGTGCCATGAAGACACTGGAGGATAACGTGGAGCTGTTCAAGAACTACCACGGTGCCGGGGATGGGCTGATTACCATTTTGCTGGGTGTTCATGCACCATATACCTGTCCGCCGGATTTCTGTCAGGCAGCAGCCAAATTGTCTGTAGAGAACGGTATCAATGTTCATATCCATATGTCTGAAACCCAGGCAGAAATCAAGGAAATTCAGGAAAAATATGGCAAGCGGCCATTTAAGTACATTGAAGATACGGGACTTTTTGCCCGTCCGTCCATTGCTGCTCACTGCGTATGGCTGGATGATGAGGATATCAGCATAATGAAGGCTCATCAGATAACGCCAGTTCATAATCCAGGCAGCAATATGAAGCTGGCCAGCGGCGTATCTCCTGTACCAAAGCTGCTGGGTGAAGGTGTAAAGGTGGCCTTGGGTACAGATGGTGCCTCAAGCAACAACAATCTGGATATGCTGGAGGAGGTTCGCTTGGCAGCCCTTTTGCACAAGGTAAATGAGCTGGATCCACTGGCTGTACCTGCTGCTGAGGCTCTTCGTATGGGTACGGAGTACGGTGCCCAGGCCCTGTGGCTGGACAAGGTAGGCAAGATTCAAGCAGGATATAAGGCTGATATTGTTCTCTATGATATGCGCCGTCCTGAGTGGTGCCCTCGTCATGATTTGGTATCTTTGCTGGTTTATTCTGCCGGCAGTGCCAGCGCTGATACTATGCTGTGCAATGGCAGAATTATCATGGAAAAGGGCGAGCTGAAGACCTTGGATGAGGAGAAGATTCTCTTTGAGGCCAACAAGCTGGCTATGGATTTGGTGAACAGATAATATGGCCAAGGCAAAGAATAATTATTATGCTGTGCTGACAGGGCGAAAGCCTGGCATTTACAAGACCTGGGCGGAATGTCAGAAGCAGGTAGTAGGCTTTAAGGGAGCTAGGTTCAAGGGCTTTGTGACCTTGGCAGAGGCAGAGGCTTTTATGGCTGGAGATGCTGGAACTTCTGAACTAACGGAAGCCCAGCTGAATCATGGCACGGTTATCTATGTGGATGGCTCATACATCCACGGCCGCTATAGCTGGGGCTTTGCCGTCTATGAAGATGGCTCCTTGGTGGATTATGCCAATGGAGTAGGTACATCTCCTACGGCAGCTGGACTGCGGAATGTAGCCGGGGAAATGCAGGGAGCTATGGAGGCTGTGCTCTGGGCGGAAGCCAACGGTGTAGAGCCTGTGACTATCTGCCATGATTATGAGGGGATTGCTGCCTGGCCACTGAAGCGTTGGCGAGCCAAGCTGCCGGAAACCCAGGAATACACTGTATTTATGCAGCCAAGGCTAAGTTGGATAAAATTTCAGAAGGTTGCAGGCCATACGGGAGTGGAAGGCAACGAATTAGCAGACAAGCTAGCCAAGGAAGCATTGAAATAATCAGATATACTGGAAAAATTTAACAAGACTCTTGCAGATACAGGGGTAAATGGGATAAAATAAGAGTGCTATCATTTTATCTCTGCATAGCCCCTGTATTTTTATGCTATTAATTAGGGGCAGGATGCAAAATAGGATGAAATACCCTGTGTTGAGGAGAAGATATACTATGGCAAAGAAGATTGTTGTTATTCCTGGTGACGGTATCGGCAAAGAAATTACTGATTCCGCTGTAGAGGTATTGAAGAAGGCTGCAGAGAAATATTCTCTGGATCTGGAATATGAATATAAGGATGCAGGTGGCACTGCCTATGACAAGTTTGGCACTCCACTGCCTGATGATACACTGGAGGCCTGCAAGGCTGCTGATGGTGTGCTCTTTGGTGCTGTAGGCGGAGACAAGTGGGATAATGTAGAGCCTTCCCTCCGTCCGGAGAAGGCAATCCTGGGGCTCCGCAAGGGACTGGGGCTCTATGCCAACCTCCGCCCGGTAAAGGTGGCAGATTCCCTTACGGAATATTCTCCTCTGAAGCAGGAACTGGTGCAGGGGGTAGACCTGGTTATTGTCCGTGAGCTGGTAGGCGGTATTTACTTTGGTGACAAATGTGAGTCAGAGGAATACAACGGCACAGAGCGTGCCTGGGACCTGGAGAACTATTCCATCCCTGAGGTACAGCGTATTGCCAAGCTAGCCTTTGAGACTGCCAAGCTCCGCCGTGGCAAGGTAACTTCTGTAGATAAGGCCAATGTCCTAGCGACATCCAGACTGTGGAGACGTACTGTAGCAGAGGTGGCAAAGGATTATGGAGATGTAGAGCTGAACAACCTCTATGTGGATAACTGTGCTATGCAGCTGGCTGTCCGTCCTACTCAGTTTGATGTTATTGTTACCGGCAACCTCTTTGGAGATATCCTCAGCGATGAGGCCGCTGTTATTGGCGGTTCCATCGGCATGATGCCATCTGCTTCCATTGGTGAGTGCACCAGCCTTTATGAGCCAATCCACGGCTCTGCACCGGATATTGCCGGTAAGGGCATTGCCAATCCTGTAGGAACCATCCTGTCTGCTGCGATGCTGCTGAGATATTCCCTTCAGGAGGAGGAGGCTGCCTGTGCTATTGAGGCAGCTGTGGACAAGGCTCTGGCTCAGGGCTGGCGTACTGCCGACCTGTGGCATGAAGGCTTCAAGAAGGCTGATACTGTTGCTATGACCAAGGCGGTTGTAGACAATCTCTGATAGGAGGGCTCGTAGATGAATGGAGCTCAGGTTATTGTAGAAATCCTGCGGGAGCAGGGCGTAGATACTCTTTTTGGCTATCCAGGCGGCATGATATTGCCTCTTTACGATGCTTTATATGATGCACGGGATATAAATCAGGTTCTTACTACCCATGAGCAGAATGCAGCCCATGCAGCTGATGGCTATGCCAGGGCCACCGGCAAGGTAGGTGTGTGCATAGCTACCTCCGGCCCCGGGGCTACCAATCTGGTAACAGGACTGGGAACGGCATTTATGGATTCTATTCCTGTAGTGGCCTTTACAGGACAGGTCGACACAGGGCTTTTGGGCAGGGATTCCTTCCAGGAAATAGACATTATGGATGTTACCATGCCTGTTACCAAGCATAACTATAAGGTAAAGGATCCTAAGGAACTGGCTTCCGTAGTGCGGGAGGCTTTCCGCCTAGCCAAGCATGGCAGGCCAGGTCCGGTGTTGGTGGATATCCCAAGGGATATCCTGCTAAATCCAGCTCCTTTCTATGAAGATGATTTTAAACCACGGGAAATGGGTGTTCCGGATGCAGACTTCAAGATTTGCGTGGCAGAGGCAGCAGAGGTAATCTGTCAGGCCAAGCAGCCTGTTATCATTTCCGGTGGCGGCGTTATCAATGCCGGGGCTACTGATGATGTGGTGGCCTTTGCAGAGCATTATCATCTGCCTATTGTCTTTACTCTGATGGGTATCGGCGGCGTGCCAAGCGAGCATCCAAATGTCTTGGGCTTTGCCGGTATGCACGGCACCAAGGCAGCCAACAATGCGGTAGCCAATGCGGATCTGGTAATCTCTCTGGGAAGCCGCTTTGCCGATAGGCAGACAGGCAATCTGGATAAGTATACGGCAAATACTAAGTTTATTCATGTGGATATTGATCCGGCAGAAATTGACAAGAATATTGCCAGTTCCATCGGACTAGCAGGAAATATGCAAAAAATCCTCCAGATGCTGATGCAGCGGGAACCACAGTCTAATCTTGAGGACTGGTGGAAAAAGATCCGTGGCTGGCGGTGCGAGTATGCCTATGACTACAATGTGCCAAGGTTGACGGTGCCATGGGCCATGAATTGCGTTGCCAAGGCTACCAGAGGCAAGGAATATGCCTTTGCCACCGATGTGGGCCAGCATCAGATGTGGTGTGCCCTACATCTGAAGGTGCAGGAGCCAAGAACCTGGCTGACTTCTGGTGGACTGGGCACCATGGGCTTTGGCCTGCCGGCAGCTATGGGTGCCCAGGCAGCATACCAGGCATCAGGCAGCCAGCGGCGGATGATCCATGTGGCAGGTGATGGCGGCATCAAGATGACCGGCAATGAGTACTATACCATTGCTAGGTTGAATCTGCCGGTGATTTCCATTATCGTAAACAACACCAGCCTAGGCATGATTCGTCAGCTCCAGACTGTCAACTACAAAGAAAGATACATCGCCTGCGAGCTGGACTATCAGATGGATTATGCTGCTTATGCTAGGAGCTTTGGCATTGAGGCAGAGGCAGTAGATACCAAGGAAGGCTTTGCTCAGGCATTAGAACACGCCATGGCAGAAAGAAGGCCTTATGTCATTGTCATGAATATCCATAGAAGCTTCGTGGAGCCAATGATCAAAGGTGGCGGCAAGATCAATGAGTTTGTGGATTTTGACGAGTAAAATTAGATACTAAGATACTATATATAGGAATGAGGAACCAGCGGTGAGAAATTGCCGCTGGTTTTTGCAAACTATGACATGAGGAGATATTTTTCATGAAGGCAGCAATAATATTTGATTCAAGGACACATACCACGGAGAAAGCCGCAGGCTTTATTGCAGAGGGCTTAGGGCGATTCCATTGAACAAGATCTTTGTGCAGATGCTCGAAGCTCTCGGTTACGATATTCAGCTTACCTATGTAAAACGTGAGGAGTGATTGTATGCAGCATGAATGCAGGATAACAGTTCTGGAGACCAAGGTATTCCCGGAACTGCAGGAAAAATATCTGGCTGATCCGAAGTCAGGACCGTGTCCCTGCTTCAAGGCAGGCGATACATTTTTACTAAAGAGAACGCCACAGCAGGATGATTTCTACCATCTGATGAACGGCAAGTTCTGCGGTGAGGCATGGGACGCAGTGAGCCGATATGTCTATACCGCTTTGCAGGGCGGCTCCATCATGCACGGCTGGACAAATGATGAGCGCATGATGATCACCTGCTGTAATGACGGAACAAGACCTGTCATATTTAAAATAGAAAGAATCGACATCCCGGAGAGTGAAGAGGAAAAGCAGTGGCTGGAGAAGCAGAATTTCAAGAACACTGC